>DATCVR010000109.1:0-27791 GCA_036566745.1 Jiangellaceae bacterium
TCGCCGGATTCGACATCCTCGAGTGCGCCGACCTCGACGAGGCGATCGCGATCGCGGCCGAGCACCCGATGGCCGGGTCCGGCCGGCTGGAGCTGCGGCCCTTCTGGCCGTTCGAGGAGCCCGCAGAACCCACCGCGTGAGTTACGACGATCGCGCGGCGGACGACGTGCGCCGCGCGCTCACGCCCCGCCGCGACGGTGCGGCGGTGCGGCGGTGCGGCGGTGCGGCGGTGCGGCGTGCGAGGAGAGCAGCAGAGGACCAGCTGACGTTCGGCTCCGGACACGCGAATCGCGTGTCCGGAGCCGAACGAGCGTGATCACCGCCCGGTGGCGGCCCAGGCGAAGGTGTGGTCACCGCGGATGCCCGAGAACACCACGGCGTCGCCGCGGCGGGTCGCGTGGACCCCGCCCACGGGCCGGCCGTCACGCCACACTACGCGCCCGTCAAGAGCGATCTCGCGGTCCGCTCCCAGGAGCGGCACGGCCACTTCGCCGATGCCCCGGTGCAGTGCGTCGACGGTGAGGGCGAATCCGCCGTCGCGGCGTTCCCACCGCGAGGAGATGCTGCCGCCGGGGACCGGCACCCGGCCCTGCGCCCACTGGAGGTCGGCGGGCTGTGGCGCCACCGCCCAGCGCCGGAAGCCGGCCGCCGTCGGACTGATGCCGAGGACGCCCTCGGACAGGGCGGGCAGTGCGGTCGTCCAGGCGGTGTTGGCGAACGCGCCACGATCGACCGTACCGTCGTTGTTCCAGGCGAACCAGCCGGTGCCTGGGCCGTTCCGCAGCATGTGGCCCCACCAGCCGCGGATGTGATCGACCGCGCCCTGGCCGTCGCCGTAGCGGACGCGGCCCAGCGCCTCCATGGCGTTGATGTAGCCCTGGATGTTCGACGCCCGGTAGGGGTTGTCCGCATGCTCGCTGGACAGTGTCCCGTGCGGAGTGTCCAGGACGGTGTCGAGGAAGGCCATCGCCGCCCGGGCCTGATCCTGGTCGAGGGTGCGGAACAGCAGGTTGCCGGCGTTGGCGTCGCCGGTGTGATCGCGCAGCGGGTCCGAGTCGTTCAGGACCATCGCGCCCGCCGCGGGGTCCCACAGCCGAGCGATCAGCGCCTGCCGTACGTCCTGGGCCTGGGTGCGGTACCCCGCGGCGGCCTGGGGCTGTCGGCCCACCTCGTCCTCGAGCACCGCCAGTCCTTCGAGGGCGTCGTAGAAGACGGCGTTGGTCAGGGCGTCGACTCCGGTGGCGACGTCGCCGGGCGACCAGTTCGCCACCCACGGCACCGCAGCGTCGGGGTCGGTTCGCCGGTCCTTGGGCTCGTAGAAGAGTCCGTCGTCGGTGGTGCGCCCGGTCAGGAAGGCGACGGCGCGCCGCGCGACGGGCAGTTGCTCGCGAACGAAGGCGGCGTCGCCGCTGTAGCGGTAGTAGTCGGCCAGGCCCGCGACCCAGAACGCGGTGAAGCTGTCGATCGTGATGTCGCGGTAGATCGAGTACGGTCCGGCGAAGCCGATGACGGAGTCCGGATCCGGTCCTTCGTCGGGCGCGCGCCAGCCGTCGGGCGGGCCCGCGTCCCCGGGCGTGCACGTCACGAGGTGCGACGACGCCGTGGGCAGCGAGCCGTCGGGATTCTGGACGCAGCCGTACTGCCGCAGGGTGTTGCGCATCAGCCAGCGGTAGTCGCTGCTCTGGTGGTAGCCGGCCAGCGCCTGCAGGTGTAGGTCGGCCATGAACAGCACGCGGTCGAAGGTCACCGTGAGCATCCACGGGCTGCCGTTCTCGGTGACCGTGGCGAGGTCGCCGGTGTAGGCGCTGTGGTACCAGGCCTGGTTGAGCAGGTCGTCGCTGGACAGGAAGGACCCGTCGTATTCGATCGGGTAGATCGTCTGCCGGACCCGGACGGCGTCGATGACCACCTCGCCCGGGCCGTCGAGGGTGATGGCGACGTACCGCGCCTCGCGTTTGCCCGGGCTGCGCCGAGTCGTCGGCTCGGCCGACGGCTCGAAGACGTCGACGCGCGACCACGGGTGGGCGTCGGTGCCGAACGGCGCGCCCATGCCGTCGCCCTCGGGACCGAGGAACTGCCGGAACTGGGCGTACGAGACCCGCACGGGTGTACCGGCGGAGCTCTTGACGACGAGCTCGGTCGTGCCCATGGCCACCCGCCCGAGGTCGACGACGACCGTGGCGGTTCGCGGGCCGCTGGTGCGCAGCGTGGTGACGCCGCCTCCGGGCTGCCGCAGGCCGTTGGGGTTCGTGACCTCGGCGGTGGCGCCCTCGACGGCGACCGCCGCAGGGGTCACGTGTGGTCCGTCGGCGTGCACGATCAGCTCGCGCCCGCCCGGCTTCTCGGCGACCGGCCGGGAGGAGAGCCGAGCAGCCGGCGACGAGTCGGAGTGGCGTGCTCCGGCGGGCGTTCCGCTGGACATGGTCATGGCTCCAACCAAACAGAGGCCCGTCGTGATCGCCAGCAGCCGGCCGATCATGCGAGGCTCCGCGAGGCCTCGTCCGGCGTGGCGGGAGCCGGGGGCGGGGGTGCGGGATCACGCAGGGTGAGGCGTCGCCGGTCCTGCACGATGCGCCGGTACGCCAGCAACACCACGGACAGCGCCAGCACCCCGACGCCGATCAGCTGCTGGGTGCGGCCGCCGTAACCGGCGACCTCGGGGCTCAGCGCGCCGACCACGAGGATCACCAGGTTGAAGGCGGCGAGGACGGCCGCTACCGGGATCCAGGCCGAGCGCAGCCGGATCAGTCGCGGCCAGTCCGGGCGGTCGCGCCGCAAAAGCAGGAACCCGGTCAGCGCCAGGAAGTGGGCCAGCACGTAGCCGACGTTGGCGGCGAAGATGATGCCGAGCGGATTGCCCACGAAGAGCACCAGACCGGCGTTGACGACCAGTGCGACGCCGATCGCTCGGGCGGGCTCGTGGTTCCGGTTGAGGCGGTCCAGCTGCCGCACCGTCATCCCCTCGCGGGCGACGCCGTAGAGCGCTCGCCCGGAGTCGGCCGTCGCGCCGTTCATGACCAGCAGGAACGACGCCGCGAGCACGATGGTCACCAGCACCGACGCCGACCCGACGATCTCCTGGAAGGCGGCGACGTAGAGTCCGCCGGGATCCGCCGCGATGGCGGCGTCGGACACGGTGCCGCCGAGTGCGAGCGGGGCCAGGGTCGAACCGGCCAGCGTCACCAGGCCGGCTAGCCGCAGCGCCCGCGCAGTGTCGCGTCGCGGGTCCCGGTACTCCGGGGTGAACGTGGCGCAGACCTCGGTGCCGTACGCGGACCACGCGAACAGGAACAGGAAGACCAGGGTGACCTGCCAGCCGGGCCAGCCCCCGCCGATGTTCCACGTCAGCCCGTCCGCGTCGAACGCGCCGACCACCAGCGGGCCGATCACGATCACCAGGATCAGGGTGACCGCGATGACGCTCAGGATCTTCGCCAGCAAGGCGGTCAGCTGGATCCCGCGGGCGTTCAGCCACGAGACCGCGACCAGGGCGACCACCCCGATGACGTGACCGAGCCCGACGTCGACCGCACCGAGATCGATCGTCCAGGCGGAGCCCGGGAAGAACTCGGCATGCAGCAGCGTGCCGAAGCCGAGCGCCATGACGGCCACCCCGAAGGACCAGCCGGCCCAGTACCCGAACGCGGCGATGGCGCCAGTGGGACCGAAGTAGCGGCGCCACGCCTCGTGCGCGTACATCGCCACCCCGCCGGCCTTGTCCGGGAACATGCCGGCCAACTCGGCGTAGACGTAGTTCTGCAGCAGCCCCACTGTGCACGAGATCGCCATGAGCACGACGACCGCCCAGGTGCCGATGGAGGCGATGGACGGCCCCAGTGCGGCAAAGATGGACACGGGCACGAGCAGAGCGATGGCGAAGCCGTCTCGCCAGGTCAGCTTGCGTTCGAAGGCATGCGCGACATCGGACATGGCCGTCCCTTCACTCGTGACTCGAGTCGAGTCATCTATCACTATTTGATAGACGATGCAGATAATGACCGTAAAGTACTGGAGGGAAGGGGAGCGGTCAACGCTTGTCATCTGTCGAATAGTGATACAGAATGCGTATCCTGATACATAAGCAGGGAGGTTCGGATGCACGATCGGACGCTGACGGATGCCGGCGCCTACCGGCTGATGCGGACCATCAGGCGCTTCGAGGAGCGCAGCCTGGAGCTGAGTCGGGACGGAATGATCGCCGGGTCCATCCACCTGTGTCTCGGCCAGGAGGCCGTGCCGGTGGGAGCGCTCGCCGCGCTGGCCGACGGCGACCGGGTGCTCACCACGTATCGGGGCCACGGCTGGGCGGTGGCCGCCGGAGTGCCCCTCGAGGGCCTGCTGGGCGAGCTGTGTCATCGCGCCGACGGCATCAACGGCGGCCGCGGCGGCTCGGCGCACTTCTCCGCGCCGCGCTGGGGCCTGCTCGGCGAGAACTCGATCGTCGGGGCAGGGGTGCCGATCGCCGCGGGTGTCGCCCTGGCAGAACGGTCGGCCGGGACGGGTGGTGTCGTCCTCGCCTCCATCGGCGACGGCGCCATGAACCAGGGTGCCGTGCACGAGGCCCTCGTCTTCGCGGCGGCGCGCGATCTGCCCCTGATCGTGCTGGTCGAGAACAACGAGTGGGCCGAGATGACGCCGTCAGCGACGATGCTGCGCATCGACCGGCTGGCTGACCGCGCTGGCGGCTACGGCATTCCGGGTCACGTGGTCGACGGGACCGACCCGTTCGCCGTCCGCGATGTCGTCGCCGAGGCCGCCACGGCAGCCCGCGGCGGTGGCGGACCGGTGCTCATCGAGGCGCTGGTGCCACGGCTGGGCGGTCACTACAACCGCGATATCGAGCACTACCGCTCGGCCGAGGATCGCGCTGCCGTGGCGTTGCGCGATCCGCTCGCGCTGCTCCGCCGCCGGCTCCTCGACGACGGCGAGCTGACCGGAGCGGCGATCGGCGAGCTGGACGCGCACGCCGACGAGGCGGTCGACGCCGCCACGAAAGCTGTCCGCGACATGCCGTCGGCCGACCCGGCCGCCGCGCTGGATCATCTCTACGGAGCCGGCCCGACGAGCGTCCCGACCCCCACCGGCGAGCCGGAGTCGGAGTCGGTCGAGCTGAGCTATGTCCTCGCGGTCAACGCGGCACTGCGCGACGAGCTAGCAGCCCGCCCGGAGGTCGTCGTCTACGGCGAGGACGTCGGCGCCGCGGGCGGCATCTTCGGCGCCACCCGCAAACTGCAGAAGGAGTTCGGCGCCGGCCGCGTCTTCGACACTCCCATCGTGGAGTCGGCCATCCTCGGCTCCGCTGTGGGCGCGGCCATGGCCGGGCTGCGCCCTGTCGTCGAGATCATGTGGGCCGACTTCATGCTGGTCGCGCTGGACCAGCTGGTCAACCAGGCCGCGAACGTGCGCTACGTCAGCCGATCAGAGCTGTCCGCGCCGCTGGTGGTGCGGATGCAGCAGGGCGTCACGCCGGGCTCGTGTGCGCAGCACTCGCAGAACCTGGAGGCGCTGCTCGCGCACGTGCCCGGGCTCAGGGTGGGCCTGCCCACGACACCTGGTGACGCCTACGCGATGCTGCGCTCCGCCGTCGCCGACCCGGACCCCGTCGTCGTCATCGAGTCGCGGAGCCTGTACCTCACCAAGGGAATGGTCCGGCGCGGCGGGCCGGTGGAGCCGGTGGGCGGCGCGGCCGTCCGGCGCACCGGCGGCGACGTGGCTCTGGTGGGCTGGGGGCCGATCCTGCCGCACGTGCTCGCCGCGGCGGACGACCTCGCGGCGGCCGGCATCGAGGCGTCGGTGGTGGACCTCCGGTGGCTCAACCCGCTCGACCTCGACACCGTCGAGCGGGTCGTGCGCGCGAGCGGCGGGCGCATCCTGGTCGTGCACGAGGCCAACGTCACCGGCGGCTTCGGTGCCGAGCTGGCCGCCCGGCTGCACGAGCGGTTGTTCGGCGTCCTCGACCGGCCGGTCGCACGGCTCGGCGCGCCTGACACCCGGATCCCGGCCGCGCCAGCCCTGCAGGAAGCGCTGCTGCCCGGCGCCGCAGCCATCGTCCGCGCCGCGACGGCGCTCGTGGAAGGGAGCCGGGAATGACGACACTGATCGGCAAGGCGGTGCTCGTCACCGGCGGCGCCTCCGGCATCGGTGCGGCCTGCGCGGCGCTGGCGGCGGAGGCAGGCGCTCGCGTGCTCGCCGTCGACGTCGACGCCGCCGGGTTGGAGCGCCTGGCCGCAGCCTCCGGCGTGCAGTACGAGGTCGCCGACCTCGCCGAGGCCGAGCGGCTCCCGGATCTGGTGGCCGACGCGGCCGGCCGGCTCGGCGGCCTCGACGGTTTCGTCAGTGCCGCCGGGGTGTTTCAGACCAAGGCGATGCTCGACATCACCCCGGCCGACTTCGACCGGATGTTCGCGGTGAACGTCCGCGGGTTGTTCTTCCTGCAACAGGCGGCCGCGCGCGCCATGACCGGCGGCGGCAGCATCGTCAACATCGCCTCGACGGCCGCGCGGGTCCCGCGTCCGGTCTCCAGCCACTACGCCGCAGGCAAGGCCGCTGTCGTCAGCCTCAGCCGGTCCGCGTCGGTGGCCTGGGCCGACCGCGGGATCCGGGTCAACGCCGTCTGCCCCGGCGTCATCGAGACGCCGATGATCGACGCCATCCGCGCCGAGCAGGCCGCGCTGCTCGGCGTCACCCCGGGCGAGCTGGACGCACGGTGGCGAGCTGCCAACCCGCTGGGCCGGCTCGGCACGCCGCGCGAGGTCGCCGAGCTGGTGGCCTTCCTGCTCTCCGACGCCGCTGGCTACGTCACCGGCGAGAGCATCGCCGTCAACGGCGGCGCGGACGACATCTAGGAGGAGTGATGCTCACGCTCGGTAACGACCACCTGACCGTCGACCTGGAACCCCGCCGGGGCGCCGAGATCCGCGCCGTCCGCGGCCGCGACGGCGCGAACGCGCTGGCCCACTACGACTGGGCAGCGCCAGCTCCGCCCGGCCCCGGGCACGGTTACCGCGACTCGGAGACGGACTGGCTGTCGGCCTACCGCGGCGGCTGGCAGGAGACGGTGCCGAACGCCGGCGACGAGTCGCAACTCGACGACCTCGGTGACCCGTTCCGCGGCGTCGTGCTGCCGTTCCACGGCGAGGCGTCGGTGCTGGAATGGACCGTCGTCGAGGCGACGCCCACCAGCTGCGAGCTCACCGTGGCGCTGCGGCTGCCGCTGGTGGTGCGCCGGACGATGACGCTGCACCCCGAGCGCGCTGCGCTGCTGATCGAGGGGACCGTCACCAACGAGTCCGATCTCGAGGTGCCGTTCGTGTGGGGACACCACCCGGTCTTCCCGATCGTCCCCGGCACCAGGCTCGAGGCCGGCGACGGTTCGTACACGACGGAGCCGCGCGAGGCCGGGGACCTCGCCAGTGCGGGCGGGCGCTGGCCGGACGCCGTCGACCACTCGGGTGCGGCCGTCGACCTGGCCGCCGCACCCACCATCGCGACCATGCGTCTGCTCTACCTGAATGGACACCGGCAGAACTGGGCGGTCGTGAGGCAGCCGGCCGGGCGACCCAGCGTGGCGATGGCGTGGGATCTGCAGGCGTTCCCGTACACCTGGGTGTGGCAGATGCGGGGCGAAGCGGGCTTCCCGTGGTACGGCCGGATGGCTGTCATGGGGGTCGAGCCGCAGACCGCCTGGCCCTATGACGGACTGGCCGGTGCCGTCGAGCGCGGTCAGGCGCATCGGCTCGGGCCGCACCAGGCGATGTCGAGCTGGCTGACCATGACAGTGCTGGACGACCCACCGGGCGACGTGCTCGACGTGACGAGGGACGGCCGCGTGATCGGCCGGGACCCCCAGGCGGAGGAGGCGAGATGACGGACATCCGACAGGTGCACCACATCGGGCTCACCGTGCGCGACCTGGATCGCTCCGTGGCGTTCTACCGCGACCGGCTCGGTTGTGAACCGATCATGCGGCAAGAGAAGAAGGGCGGCTACCTGGCCGCCATCGTCGGCTATCCCGATGCGCATGTGTCCATGTGCCACCTGCGCACGCCTCTGGGCGACCTGGTCATCGAGCTGTTCCAGTACCACCATCCCGAGCCGGTAGTCGCCGACCTCGAGCCGCGCCGCATCGGCAACGCGCACCTGTGCTTCCTGGTGCCGGATCTGAAGGCGGTGTATACGCGGCTGGCCGCCGTCGGCGTCGACTTCGTGTCCGCACCGGTCGAGGTGGACACCGGGGCCAACGCCGGTGGCCACGGCGTGTACCTGCGCGATCCCGACGGCATCACGCTCGAGCTTTTCCAGCCCCGGGACGCGGCGTGACCAGGCGGGCCGTCGTCACCGGGGCGGCGTCCGGCATCGGGCAGGCCGTCGCCGCGGAGCTGGCCGCCGCCGGATACGACGTCGTCGGCGTGGACAAGGACCCGTGCAGCGTCGTCGACGGCATCGTGGCCGACCTCTCGGACCTGACCGGGCTGGACCGGCTCGTGGCCGAGATCGAGGCTGGCGGCGGCGTGGACGTCCTGGTGAGCTGCGCCGGGATCTTCGAGGGGCAGCTCACCGACGACCTCACGACGGACACGTACGAGCGGACGCTGCGGGTCAACCTGCATGCGCCGGTCCTGCTGATGAGCCGGTTCGCCGCCCGGATGGCGCGCCGCGGGTACGGGCGCATCGTCGCTGTCACCAGCATCCACGCCAGGTTCAGCGAGCCGACGGCACTGGCCTACGACGTCGCGAAGGCCGGGCTGGAGGCCGCCACCCGGACGGTCGCCGTCGAGCACGCCGACGCCGGTGTCCTGGTCAACGCCCTCGCGCCCGGTTTCGTGAACACCGCGATGTCCGTCGTCGACGGCGAGAACGAACTGGCGACGCCCTGGTTCACCGACCACTACCTGGGCACCGGACGGCTCCCGATCCGCCGCGCGGCCGAGCCGAGCGAGATCGCGACCTCGGTCGCCTATCTCGTCGACGAGCGCAACACCTACCTGACCGGCAGCACGGTCACCGTCGACGGAGGGCTCTGTGCGCGCTTCTGATCCCGAGGTCGTCGTCGACGGCCTCTACTTCCCCGAGTGCCTGCGCTGGCGCGACGGCCGGCTGTGGTTCAGCGACATGTTCGCCGGCACCGTCCACCGGACGTCCGGCACCGGCGGCACCGTCGACACGGTCGCCGAGGTGCCCGGGTACGCCGGCGGCCTGGGCTGGCTGCCCGGCGGCGACCTGCTCGTCGTCGCGATGCTGGAGCGGCAGGTCATGCGCGTCGGCGTGGACGGTGGCGTCCGGACACACGCCGACCTGCGGCCACTGCTGGAGCACCCCGCGAACGACATGTACGTCGACCACACTGGCCGGGCGTTCGTCAGCGGCTACGGCTACGACGTCGACCACGGTGCGCCGCAGCAGCCGGTCCAGCTGGCCGTCGTGGAGCCCGGCGGATCGGCCTGTCTCAGCGGGCCGGGACTGGTCTTCCCCAACGGCATCGACCGCCGCGCCGGCAGTGCCGAGCTGCTGGTCGCCGAGACGTTCGCCGACCGGGTGTCCGTCCTGCCGCTCGGCGACGGCGACGGCGTGCTCGGCCCGTCCCGGCCGTTGGCCACGTTCGCCGCGGGCGACGGGCCTGACGGCCTGTGCGCTGACGGCGGCGGTGGCGCGTGGGTGGCCTGCGCGTTCGGCCAGCGGGCCGTGCACATCACGGCCGACGGCGAGCTCGATCACGTCGTGCCGATGCCTGGTCGCGGTGTCCTGTGCTGTCTGCTCGGCGGTGAGCGGGGGAGCACCCTCTATCTCGCGATTGCCGACACGGACGAGGAGTACGCCGCCCGGTACCGGACGGGGAGCATCCTTGCCGTGGAGTTGAGTTGAGTTGATCGATCGGGAGGTAAAGTTGGGCGGCATCGACATGGATCAGGACATCGTGGGCGGCGACACCGGCAAGCCACGGGTGCAGTCGGCGGCGCGGACGGTTGCCATCCTGCTCGCGGTCGCGCAGAGCGAGAGCGGCCTGACGACCAAGGAGATCAGCGAGCAGGTCAAGATCGGCCGGCAGGCGGTCTACCACCTGCTGCACACGCTGGTCGGTGTCGGCATGTTGACCCGCGGTACCGGCAACCGATACGTCCTCGGGCTGCGGGTCGGCACTCTGGCGCAGGGTTTCGAGCGTCATCTCGCGCCGTCGGAGCACCTCGCGCCGATCGTGCGGCGGCTGTCTCAGCAGACCGACGAGACCGCCTACGCCGCCGGCTGGTGGCTCGGTGAGATCGCCGTGCTGGCCGTCGCCCGCGGCAACCATCCGGTCCAGGCTGCAGAGACGCCGCAGGGGCACACCGGTGGCGCCCACGCCCGCGCGTCGGGAAAGCTGCTGTTGGCCTTCGCCAGCCCGGCCACCCGCGACGGGTACCTCGAGGCCCACCAGCTCACCGCCGTCACCCCCGCCACCATCACCGATCCCGGCAAGCTCAGCCGCGAGCTGGAGCGGATCCGCCACCAGGGCTATTCCGTCGACAACGAGGAGTTCGCGGCCGGACTGTGCTGCCTGGCGGTGCCCTTCGACGCCGGCCACTCGCCGTTCGTGCTGGCCCTGTCGGCGCCCAAGGAGCGGTTCGAGGAGCACTTCGACCGCAACCTCGCCATCATGCGCCAGCTGACCGGAACGGACAGGGCGTGACCGGCGCGCGCCCACCCGAGTTCCTGGTGCGCATCCACATCGCGCTGCCGCCCGACCTCGACGACGACCGGCGCGCCGCGCTGGAGCACGACGAGCACCGCGTGGGGGAGGAGCTCGTGCGGGCGGGCGTCATCGAGCGGATCTGGCGGCTTCCCGGCCAACCGGCCAACGTCGGCATCTGGCGTGCGGCCGACGCCACGGAGCTGCACCGCCACCTCCGGTCGCTGCCGATGTGGCGGTGGATGCACATCGAGGTCACCGCGCTGGCGACCCACCCGCTGGAAGCCGACGCCGACTAGCGACACTCCATGCTGGCTGAGGTGGGAGCGGCGCTGACGGGCGATCACTGTGGCGGCGAGCCTGGGCCGACTACCAACCCGAGCCGGCGCGGATGGGCCGGTCATCGGCTTCGTCGTTCACGCGGGCGTGGAGGTGCATGTCGTGCCAACCGTCGGCGTGCAGCGCCGAGCTCCGCTTGGTGCCCTCGGCGACGAATCCGGCCTTGACTGCCACCCGGCACGACGCCGCGTTGTCTCTGGAGTGTTCGAGGTCGATCCGGTGCAGCCCGACGTGGGTGAACATCCAGGCGGTGACGGCCTCCAGCGCTCGCGGAGCCACGCCGCGCCCGCGGGCCTGCGGCAGCACCCAGTACGCCGCCTCGCCGTGTCCCTCGGCCAGGTCCATGGTGCGAAGCCCCACCCGGCCCACGATCACGCCTTCGGCTTCGACGGCCCAGCCGGCTCCGGTCTCGGCGGCCCACCGACCCGCCCACGACGACGCCCAGGCCGACGCCTCGGCTGCGCTCATGGAGCGGACGTGCCACCGCCGGATGTCCGGGTCGCGATACGCGTCGACGATCGCCGGTGCGTCCGATGCCCGCCAGGGCCGCAGGAGTAGTTCGTCCACCGCGAGCTCCGGCTGGGTGAGGCCACTGAGCCGGCCGGAGGGCACGACGGGTCCGACGAGCTCGGGCATGGCGACCATCATGCCGGTCGCGGCACTCGTCGCAGCGATCCCGGACCGACCCGGCTGACGGGACGTTCAGTCCTCGACGATGACGTCGTCGTAGTCCCCGCGCAGGAAGCCTTCGGGGTCGGCGATCCGCGGGTCGCTCATGTCGATCTCGACCTGCCCGTACGGTTCGTCGAGCTGGGGCGCCATGCCGTTCGGCAGCAGCGGCGGGGCCACCGAATCGCGGTCCGGGTCGACCACGCGAATCACCGCGGTCAGCTCGGATCCGTCGCCGGTTTCGGTGTGAGTCCGGTCCTCAACCGGCCCGGGTGGGGGCACGAGGATGGCTACTGTCACCAAGGTCCCCACCGCACCGACGCCTACGACGATGCTCCTGAACCGAGTCTCGCGCATGACAGCCCACCCATCGTGTTGGTGATCTGGATCTTAGGCGGCGCTGGGACGGCCAGGTGCGCGGATGTGCGGTTTGCGGTGATCGTCCTTCCCGCGGACTCGTGGCGCACTAGCCTGAGGTCAGGATCATCAGTGTCGGCCGCCGACGAAGGGTCCGGGCTCATGGCTCTGTTCCTCCTGCAGTCCAGTGACGATTCCGCCGCCGCCGCGACGCTGATCCTCCACGCCGGCGACATGGTCGACGACCTCGTGCGCGCGGTACAGGACCTCGACGGCGAGGTGCACGCACTCGTGACGACGACCGGCGTGCACAACCTCGTCGGCATCGTCGAGCTGCCCGACGCCGAGGCCGCAGTGGCCCTCACGCTGTTGCAACGCTCGCGCGGTCGTCGCGCCGAACTCGTCCCGGCGGTCGCGGTCGGCAGATTCGGCGACGTCATCGAGCGGATCAACCGCGTCCTCACCACGTCGCCCGGCGACGACCGAGCCCCCGCTGACGGTGAGGTCGTCGACGCCCAGGGCGACGGCGCGGGGGATGCCGGGCGCGCCGAGCCCGTCCCCGATGACGCGGCCCGATGACGACTCCCGCGGTGCCGGGCCCCCCGGCGGTGTCCGAGGTGCAGGCCGCCATGGCCGCACAGGCGCAGATGCGCAACGAGCGAATCGCGACCCAGATCAGTGCCGCTCCGCTGCCGGCGTTCCAGCCCTCGCTCGCGGATCGGGTGGCGTTGCCTCAAACCGCCGCCGACCGCGACCGTGAGTTCCTGCAGAAGGTCGCGCCGGCCGCCGAGGCTGCGGCGAACCAGAACGCGATCGGCGTCCTGACCCGCGCCGCCGGCAGGCCGATGGGGCCGGTGGACCCGAGGCTCGCGCCCACCACGCCGTTCCACCCCGAGCTTCGGCCCGGTGCGCCTCGGCCGGCCCGGATGCAACTACCGATGCAGGCCGGGCAGGGCCAGCCCAAGCCGGACCCCATCGCAGATCATCTCCGCGGTGACGGGTTCGGCAGGCTCGGGGTCACCATCGACGACGCGATGACCCAGTCGCTCACGGGCGCGATGTACCTCCAGTGGGTCCGGATGGCGAGGTACCCGTGGTGGTGGGGGCCGATCGTCGGCGGGCTGGTGCAGGTGGAGCAGATGTTGGCCCGGGACAACGCCCTCTTTCAGGCCTCGCGCATGCCGGCCGTGACCAAGTCGATCTTCGAATCGAACATCTCCGTCGCGATGAACTGGTCCCGTGAGCAGCGGGCTGCTTACGCCGCCAGGACCGGCGGCACGCCCGTGCCCGTGTGAGCTACCGGTCCGGCCGGCCCGGCGTCAGGAACGCTCGACGGCCTCGACGGCCTCGACGGCCTCGACGGCCTCGACGAGCTGGGCGAGCTGGGCGAGCTGGGCGAGCTGGGCGAGCTGCGCCAGAGCCTGGCGGGTGCCGAGCTCGTTGTCGGCGACCGAGACACCGGCGGGGATGCCTTGGTGCACGACCAGGACGTCGGTGCCACCGTCCGCGTCGGTGAGCGTCGTGGTCATCGTCATCGTGCCGCGCAGCGCGGGGTCGGTGGTCTCGAACTCGAGCGTCTCGACGACCTGCTCGTCGGGCACGAGCCTGACGAAGTGACCGTGGTAGGTGTCGGTGTGCGGCGCCGACTTGCCGGCGGCGTCCGGCGAGTCGTAGGTGAGCGAGACCCGGAACGCGCCACCTTCGCGAGCGTCGAACTCGTGCACGCGACTGCTCATGGTCGGCGGCACCCGCCACGTGGCGACTGCGTCGGTGTCCAGGAGCGCTCGGTACACGGCCGAGCGCGGCGCCCTGACGTGCTGACGCACCTGCGTGGTGGACATCGGACGACGATAGCTCCGTGACGACCTCGGTCGCTGTGATCGTGGCTGCCGCCGCGACGGGACGTACGGTTGCGCATCGGGTCTCCGGCTCCGCAGGATCGCCCTGTGTCGACGTTCCGGATGCGAGAGGTGGATCTCATGGGGCGCTACGTCGATCTCGGCGGCGCACGTACTTGGTACGACGTGCAGGGTGCCGGTGAGCCGTTGCTCTTGGTCCATCCCGGTGGCGTGGGCGTCGACTCCCGGGCGTTCGGGCCGATCGTCGGCGACCTGTCGGCGGAGTACGAGGTCTACACCCCGGACCGCCGCGGACATGGCCGTACCGCGGACGTCGAGGGGCCGATCACCTACGAACTGATGGCGGCGGACACCGTCGCGTTCCTCGAGACCGTCGTGGGCGGGCCCGCGCGGATCCTGGGCATGTCCGACGGCGCCATCACGGCGCTGTTCGCGGCGATGTCCCGCCCGGACCTGGTGACGCAGCTGGCCTTCGTGGCCGGGGTGTTCCATCGTGACGCCTGGCATCCCAGCGCGCTCGAACCGGATCCGGCGAACCCGGAGACGCCGGCGTTCCTGCTCGACAGCTACGGGGACGTCTCGCCGGACGGGGTCGGACACGCACCGGTCGTGGCCCGCAAGCTGGCCCAGCTGCACGCCACCGCTCCGACGCTCCAGGTCGACGACCTCGTGCAGGTGGCCACGCGCACGCTGGTCATGATCGGCGATGACGACGAGGTGTCGCCCGAACACGCCTCGACCATGCTCCGGGCGCTTCCCGACGCCGAGCTCGCGATCGTTCCCGGGACCTCGCACGGGCTGCTGGTGGAGAAGCCTCATGTGTGCGGTGCGATCCTGCTCGACTTCTTCGGCAACGCGCCGGTGGAGACGTTCGCGCCGATCAGGCGCGCCACCTGAGCGCGGGCCAGAGCGGTCGCGACGAGGTCGCCGAAACGACGAAAACGGCTGGTCAGAAGCTTCTGACCAGCCGTTTTGCGTGGGTGCCCGCGGTAGGATTCGAACCTACGGCCTTCTGCTCCGGAGGCAGACGCTCTATCCCCTGAGCTACGCGGGCCCGGGCCGGGCAAGGCTATCAGGATCGACGCGCGGACCCCGAATCGGCGCCCCTCGCGGACCAGCGCTCAGGCGAGCGTGAGGACACGGGGCCCGTCGTCGGTGATCGCCACGGTGTGCTCGACGTGGGCGCCGCGGCTGCCGTCGGCCGTGCGGAGCGACCAGCCGTCGGGTCGATCACGTACGCATCGCCCCCGCCTGCGATGACCGCCGGCTCGATGGCGATGACGAGGCCGGTGCGCAGGCGCGGTCCGCGGCCAGGCGTGCCGTCGTTGGGCACGGCCGGGTCCTCGTGCATCGCTCGCCCGATGCCGTGGCCCCCGAAATCGGCGTGGATGCCGTACCCCTCGGCGCGGATCACGGCCGCCACGGCCCGCGACAGCTCGCCCATGGCGACGCCGGGCCGAGCCGCCTCGATCCCCGCGGCGAGGGCGCGTTCGGCGGTGTCGATCAGGTGTACGTCGCGCGGATCGGGCGGCCCGACGACGAAGCTGGTGGCGGCATCGCCGTGCCACCCGTCGACGGAGGCGCCGCAGTCGATGCTGAGGAGGTCGCCCGCGCGCAGCCGGTACGGCCCGGGGATGCCATGGAGCACGACGTCGTTGACCGACGCGCAGATGACGGCCGGGAACGGTGTGGGCGCGAAGCGGGGCTGGTAGCCGAGGAAGGACGAGGTCGCGCCAGCTCCGGCGATGACCGCCCGCGCGACCTCGTCCAGCTCGGTCAGGGACGTGCCCACGGTGGCCTTCGCCCGCACTGCGGCCAGGGCGTGCGCGACGACCCGCCCGGCCGCCCGCATGGCGTCGATCTCGCCAGGGGTCTTCAGTTCGATCACGGTGTCCGTCCTCGGTGGTGCGATAACTATACCGGTATTACTATCACGACCATGGTCCGAGTCCCCCTGAGCGTCTCCGAGCGCGAACGCGGCGAGCGGCTCGGCGCCGTACTCCGCCGCAGCCGAGGCGAGCGCAGCATCGCCGAGGTCGCCACGGCGGCCGGCATCTCCGCCGAGACCCTCCGCAAGATCGAACGCGGCCGCATCCCGACACCCGCCTTCTTCACGGTGACGGCCGTCGCCGACGTCCTGGGCGTTCCTCTCGACGATCTCCTCGCGGCGGTCATGTCCGGCCCTGTGGACACCGACGGCGATCAGTCGCGCCGACTGGCTACCCTTGGCCGGTGACCCCAGAACAACTCGCCGCAGCGGTTCGCGATCTCCTCGCCGCCGCCGTCGCCGCAGGTGAGGTCTCCCTGCCCGACGGCGCGCCCGATCACGTCACGATCGAGCGCCCGCGCAACCGCGACCACGGCGATTACGCCACCAACGTGGCCCTCCAGCTGGCGAAGAAGGCCGGCACCAACCCGCGCGCGCTGGCCGAGCTGCTGGCCGCCCGCCTGCGTCAGGTCGGCGGCGTCGCCTCGGTCGACATCGCCGGGCCCGGGTTCCTCAACATCAAGGTGTCGGCGGCGGCCCAGGGTGAGCTCGCGCGCACCGTGGTCGAGGCCGGCGACGCCTACGGCTACAGCGACGTCCTGAGCGGCACTCGGCTGAACCTCGAGTTCATCTCGGCCAACCCCACCGGCCCGCTCCACCTCGGCCACGTCCGCTGGGCGGCCGTGGGCGACGCCATGGCCAGGGTCATCTCCGCGGCCGGCGCCGAGGTCACCCGCGAGTTCTACATCAACGACCGCGGCGCCCAGCTCGACCGCTTCGGCGCGTCGATCATGGCGCGCGCCCACGGTCGCGAGGTGCCCGAGGACGGCTACCACGGCGAGTACGTCAACGACCTCGCCCGCTCCATCGTCGCCGAGCACCCCGAGTTCCTCGACCTGCCCGACGACGAGCAGCTCGTCGCCTTCCGCGAAGAGGGGTACCGCCTCCAGCTGGCCGAGCAACAGCGCCAGCTCGAGGAGTTCCGCACCCGCTTCGACGTCTGGTACTCCGAGCGCAGCCTCCACGACAACGGCCGGGTCGAGCACGCCCTTGAGGTCCTGCGCGCGAAGGGGCACGTCTTCGAGGCCGACGGCGCGGTCTGGATGCGCACCACCGACTTCGGCGACGACCGCGATCGCGTGTTGGTACGCACCAACGGCGCGTACACCTACTTCGCCTCCGACTCCGCGTACTACATCGACAAGCGCGAGCGCGGGTTCGACGTCTGCATCTACCTCCTCGGGGCCGACCACCACGGCTACGTCGGCCGGCTCAAGGCCATCGCGGCCTGTGCGGGCGACGACCCCGCGAAGAACCTCGAGGTGCCCATCGGCCAGCTGGTCAAGATCGTCGACAACGGCGTCGAGTTGCGGCTGTCCAAGCGGGCCGGCACCATGCTGACGCTCGCCGACGCCGTCGCGGCCTCCGGCGTCGACGCGCTGCGATATTCGTTGTGCCGGTACCCGGCCGACTCCCCGCTGACGCTGGACGTCGCCCAGATCACCAAGCAGACCTCGGACAACCCGGTCTTCTACGTCCAGTACGCCCACGCGCGGCTCTGTTCCATCCTGCGCAACGCCACCGAGCTCGGCCTCGACCGCGGCGAGCTGCGGCCGGAGCTGCTCGACCACGAGAAGGAGTCGGTGCTGCTCGGCGCCCTGGCCGAGTTCCCCCGTGTGGTCTCCCAGGCCGCCGAGCTGCGCGAACCCCACCGCGTCGCCCGCTACCTCGAAGACACCGCCGCCACGTTTCACAAGTTCTACGACGAGTGCCGTGTCCTCCCCATGGGCGACGAAGAGGCCACCGACATCCACCGCGCCCGGCTGTGGCTCGTCGAGGCCACTCGCGTGGTCCTCGCCAACGGCCTCGGCCTGCTGGGTGTCACGGCTCCGGAACGGATGTAGCCGGTGCGCGCTCATGAAGCCGGTGCGCTCCACGCCGGCGCGGGCCACCGCGGGCCGTCCTGGCTGCGCGAACCCGACGACGTCAACGCCCTGTTCCCGGGGCTGTGGTCCGCGGGCGTCGAGCGTGGCGCCGACGGCGTGCTCCGCGTAGGCGGGCTCGACGTCCGTGCCGTGGCCGCCGAGTTCGGCACGCCCGTGTACGTCCTCGACGAGGCCGACTTCCGGACCCGCGCCCGGGCCTTCCGTGACGCGTTCTCCACGGCGTTCGGCGAGTTGTCCGGCGCCGATGTCTACTACGCCGGCAAGGCGTTCCTGTGCGGCGCCGTCGCCCGATGGGTCGCCGAGGAAGGTCTCGGCCTCGACGTCTGCTCCGGGGGCGAGCTGGCCGCCGCGTTGCGGGCCGGCTTCCCGGCCGAGCGGATCGGCCTGCACGGCAACAACAAGTCCGAGGCCGAGCTGGTCCGGGCGCTCGACGCCGGGGTCGGCCGGATCATCGTCGACTCCTTCGACGAGATCGCCCGGCTGGCCCGGCTGGCGGCCGAGCGGGGCGTTCGGTCGCGGGTGATGGTCCGCACCACGGTCGGCGTCGAGGCTCACACCCACGAGTACATCGCCACCGCCCACGAAGACCAGAAGTTCGGCTTCTCCATCGCCGGCGGCGCCGCGGCCGAGGCGGTGCGCCGTGTCCTCGCCGAGGCCTCGCTCGAGCTCGTCGGCCTCCACTCCCACATCGGGTCGCAGATCTACGACGTCTCGGGGTTCGAGGTGGCCGCCCGCCGGGTGCTGGGGCTGCATGCCGCCATCCGCGACGACCACGGTGTCGAGCTGCCCGAGCTCGACCTGGGCGGCGGCTTCGGCATCGCGTACACCAGCCAGGATGACCCCCAGGAGCCCTCGGTGCTCGCCGCGGGGATGGCCGAGATCGTCCGGCACGAATGCGCCGGGTACGGCCTGGCGGTGCCGCGCGTCAGCATCGAGCCGGGCCGCGCCATCGTCGGGCCCAGCACGTTCGCCCTCTACGAGGTCGGCACGGTCAAGCTGGTCGAGCTCGACGGCGGGGCCACTCGCACATACGTCTCGGTCGACGGCGGCATGAGCGACAACATCCGCACCGCCCTGTACGACGCCGACTACTCCTGCACGCTGGCCTCGAGATCCTCCGAGGCCGCTCCGGTGCTGGCCAGGCTGGTGGGCAAGCACTGCGAGAGCGGCGACATCGTGGTCAAGGACGAGTTCCTGCCCGCCGACGTCCGGCCGGGCGACCTCGTCGCAGTCCCAGGCGCGGGCGCCTACTGCCGCAGCATGGCGAGCAACTACAACCACGCGCCGCGGCCGCCGGTCGTGGCGGTGCGCGACGGCGTGGCACGAGTCATCGTCCGCCGCGAGACCGAGGACGACCTGCTGGCGCTCGACGTCGGCTAAGCCGCCGCGCCGCGCGTCAGCTCACGGTCTCGGCCGCCCTCGCACGCCTGCGGATCGCCTGCAGCCACTCGCGCCGGATCAGTCCGCTGAAACCACGGATGACCAGCCAGTACGCCCCGAAAGCACGCCGCGTCCGAGGGTCACCGGCCCACACCCGGGTCTCGGTACTCAGCCGAGCGCCGTCGTAGCTGAAGTCGAAGCCGATCTTGATATGCCCCGGTTCGTCGAACCCCGCGAACCTGGACACGTCGCCGGCCCACGACGGCGTCGGATGGCCGGTCGCCGACAGCTGGGCCGCCGGTGTCGCGCCGACGACCAGGTCGTGGTCGGTCCGCACCAGCACCCCGAACGCGCCGGTCCGGAAGAAGTCGAAAACCGGCCGGTCGCCACCGAAAGCACCGCGCCACATCGTGCGCACGCCGAGCAGCGCCCGGAACATCGGCACCTCGGCCCAGGTGACGTCCTCGGCCGCGCGCATCACGACCTCGGGCTCGGCCGCGAGGGCAACGCCGTGCCGCTCGCGAAAGTGCCAGGCCGGCATGGCTTCGTCCAGACGCCTGCCCATGGCGGCTCCCGTCTCGTGAAGGCTCCGAACGCCTCCACAATCGCCGACCTCGGCCCCGGCGGGCTTCCCCCGGGCAGGGGAGTTCGACGGCCGCCGCCTGACAACTGTCATGCCGAGGACAGGACGTGGGTGATCCCGTCGCGGTCTTCGTGCGCGCCAGCCTGGAGACATGACCGACACCACGTTCGCCGCGGACAAGTCGGCATTCGCCGTCCGGCTCGCCGGACTGCACAAGACCTTCGGCGACGTCGTCGCCGTCGACAGCGTGGATCTCGACATCGCTCCCGGCGAGGTCGTCGCGCTGCTCGGCCCGAACGGCGCGGGCAAGTCCACCACCGTCGACATGATGCTGGGGCTGACCCGCCCCGATGCCGGGACGGCGACGCTGTTCGGCCGCGCCCCGAGGCTGGCGGTGGACGCCGGGCTGGTCGGCGCGATGCTCCAGTCCGGCACCTTGCTGGAGGACACCACCGTGCGCGAGGTCGTCGCGTTGTTCGCATCCGTCCACCACGCGCCGATGCCCGTGGACGAGGTGCTCGAACGTGCGGGCATCGCCGACCTCGCCCGGCGCCAGGCCACCGAGCTGTCCGGGGGACAGACACAGCGGGTCAGGTTCGCGCTCGCGCTGGTGCCCGACCCGGACCTGATCGTCCTCGACGAGCCCACCGTGGCGATGGACGTCGCCGCGCGCCGGGCCTTCTGGGCGACGATGCGGGACCTGGCCGCGGCCGGGCGGACCGTCGTGTTCGCCACCCACTACCTCGAGGAGGCCGACGAGTTCGCCGACCGCATCGTGCTGATGCGCCAGGGCGTGATCGTCGCAGACGGCTCACCGCGGCACATCAAGGCGATCGTGGCGGTGCGCACGATCAGCGCGGTGGTGCCCGACGTCGCGACGTTGCCCCCGGGCCTCTTCGGCGACGCGGACGTGCGGGTCGAGGGCCACACGGTCGAGATCCGGACCCCCGACACCGACGCCGCCCTGCGCACCCTGCTCGACGCCTCGCCGTCCGCCCACGACATCGAGGTGGCCGGAGCCGGCCTCGAAGAGGCCTTCGTGACCCTGACCCACCAGGAGCAGTCGTGAACCTGACCTATACCGGCCTCGAACTGCGCCGCATGATGCGCGACCGCAAGGCCCTGATCCTGACCATCGGCATGCCGCTGGGACTGTTCCTGCTCTACGACTCGATGTGGGGGAGCGACTCCGGCGCCACGTCGACGCTCATGGTGATGATGGCCGTGTTCGCGGTGCTCGCCTGCACGGTGTCGGCGGGTGGGCGGATCTCGCAGGAGCGACACAGCGGGTGGACCCGGCAGCTGCGCCTCTCGGCGTTGCGGCCCGGATCGTACGTCGTGACGAAGGCCATGGTCGCGGTGGTCATGGCGATGCTGGCCGCGAGCCTCGTCTTCGCCGCCGGCGTGCTCATGCACTCCTCGACCGCCGTGCCGGAGCTGGCCGAGGCACTGGCGACGCTGTGGGCCGGCAGCATCCCGTTCGCTCTGCTGGGCATCCTGGTCGGGTACACCGGCAGCGCCGCGACGGCCCAGCCGCTGGGCATGATGGTCATGCTCCTCAACGCCTTCCTGGGCGGGGTGTTCGTCCCGATCGACCAGATGCCGGACGCCATGGCCGCCGCCGCGAGGTGGTTCCCGTCCTACTGGCTGAACCAGCTGGCGCAGGCACCGTTCGGGGCCTCCGTCGACATCGCGCAGGGCGTGCTGGTCCTCGGGGCGTGGACGCTCGGGCTGGCCGCGCTGGTCCGGTGGCGGCATCGCGTCGCCACCGGGTGAGACTCCTGGCTACCGTGTCGTCCGTGACCAGAACGGTGGTGGAGCGGCTGCGGGCGTGGGAGGCGGAGCCGGACACCGCGCGTCTGCCGTGGGTGATGCTCGCGGTGTGGGCGGCGTTGCTCGTGCCGGTCGTCGTGGGCATCCACCAGCGCGATCTCGGCCCGGCCTGGACAGTGGGCGGGTACCTCGTCACGGCGGCCTTCGCGGCGACGTTCTTCCACGTCGTGGGGCAGGCGGTGCCATATCGCCTGCGCGGCGAACTGCCACCCTCGCGGCTGCGGACCTGGGGGTTCGGCGTGCTGTGCGTCCTGGCCACCGGGGTCGTGGTGGCCGCGGGCGAGACCGGTGTGGTCATGTGGTTCGCGATGAGCCAGGTGTCGCTGGTGCTCATGCCGCGGCGCGAGGCCTGGAGCTCGATCGCGAGCATCGTCGTCCTCGTCCTCGTGGTGCCGCGCGCGCTCGGGCTGGAGTGGCAGGTCAACCTCTGGTTCGCCGTGGCGATCCTGGGCTCGGCCTGGGCCAGCGACGCCATCTTCCGGATGCGTGCGACCAACCGGGCGCTGGTGCGGGCGCAGGAGGAGAACGCCGCGCTGGCGGTCGAGCAGGAACGTCTGCGCTTCGCCCGCGACCTGCACGACATCGTCGGGCACAGCCTCACGGCGGCCGCGGTGAAGGCGCAGCTCGCGGGCCGGTTGGTCGGGGTCGACGACGACCGGGTGCGGTCCGAGATCGGCGAGGTCGAGGGTCTGGTGCGCGAGGCGCTGGGTGACGTCCGGACCACCGTGGCCGGGTACCGCGAGGTGACCCTGACCGTCGAACTCGTCCGCGCCGCCACCGTCCTCGACGCGGCCGGAATCCACGCGGAGCTGCCCACGGCCGTCGACGTCGTGCCCGGCGACCGGCGTGAGCTGTTCGGCTGGGTGGTCCGCGAGGCGATCACCAACGTCGTGCGGCACAGCGCGGCCCGCCACGTCCGGGTGGTGGTGGGCCGCGACCTCCTCGAGGTGATCGACGACGGCGTGGGCACCGACGGCGACGCCCACGCCGCCGTGGGGTCCGGGCTGGCCGGGCTGCGGGAACGGGTCGAGGATCGCGGGGGACGGATGCGTGCTGGTCCCAGGGACGGCGGAGGGTGGCAGGTCGAGGTGAGCATGCCCGGCGTGGGTGCGCCAGGAGCGGGTACGCCAGGAGCGGGTACGCCCGACGCGACGACGCAGGGACCGGTGTCGCCGTGATCCGGCTGCTCATCGCGGACGACCAGGCTCTGGTGCGCGGAGCGCTGGCCGCTTTGCTCTCGCTGGAGCGCGACTTCGAGGTGGTGGCGCAGGTCGAGCGGGGCGACGCCGTGGTCGAGGCGGCCGTCCGGACCCGTCCGGACGTCGCCCTGCTCGACGTCGAGATGCCGGGTCTGGACGGGATCGCGGCGGCGGCCGCCCTGCGCGATCAGCTGCCCGGATGCCGGGTGCTGGTGGTCACGACGTTCGGACGGCCGGGGTACCTGCGCCGCGCGTTCGAGGCAGGCGCCGGTGGGTTCGTGGTCAAGGACAGCCCGGCCGAGCAGTTGGCCGACGCGATCCGACGGGTCCACGCGGGCCTGCGGGTGGTCGACCCCGAGCTCGCCGTCGAGTCCCTGGCCTCCGGCGCCTCGCCGCTGACCGATCGGGAGGCGGACGTGCTGCGCGCGGCGCGCGACGGCTCGAGCGTGGCCGACCTGGCCGCGCTGCTGTTCCTGTCCGAGGGCACGGTGCGCAACTACCTGTCCAGCGCGATCGGCAAGACCGGCACCCGCAATCGGGTCGAGGCCGTGCGGGTGGCCGAGCGCAACGGCTGGTTGTGACGGGACCGTAGCGCAGGCCTGTCACTCGGACGGGGGAGCGTCGTCACCCCGATGCGTGAGGACCACGGGCGGTGTCCGCCGCGAGGCTGGACGACGTGACCACGGATCAGTTCTCCCGCCCCGGACCGAGACCTCGGCTCAGCCGCTCGGCCGACCGTCTGATCGAGCACGCCGGTGCGCTGGTCGTCCTGTGGACCGTGGGCTACGGGGCGCTGCGCGCGTACTGGGCGCTGGGCAACGCACCGTACTTCGCTCCGATCGGTGAGGACCTCGTCATCTGGCCGGGCTGGGGCTCGGTCGGCCTGTGCGCGGTGGCAGCGGTCGTGGCGATCGTCCAGGCGCGCGGGCCGTACCGCCGGGTCGTCGCCGTCGCGGGGTGGCTCGTGACCGGGGCGCTGCTGGCCTCGGGCGCGCTGCTGTTGCTCGACATCGTGGGCGGGGTCCTCGTGGGGCTGGGCATTCCGTTCGACCCCGCGGCCGCCGCCAGCCGGGCCACCTGCGTGGCCGGCGCGGGACTGCTCGCGGTATCGACGCGCACCTATCAGCGCAGGTCGAAGGGGGTGTGCCTGCGGTGTGGGCGAGGCGAGGGATACGTCGGGCTCCGGCACACCCCGCGGTGGGCCTTCGTCGGGGCGTACGCGGCGGTCCTCGGCTGCCTGGCGCGCATCCTCGTGCAGTACGGCCTCGACTTCGGGGTCGAGATGCCCTACAACGCCAACCTGGCCGCCGTGATCTTCGAAGTGGGCTTCGTGCTCGCGGGCACCCTGCTGCCCCTGGCGCTCGCCCACCGGTTCGGGCGGATCTGGCCGTTCTGGGTGCCGTGGCTCGCCGGGCGCCGGGTGCCCCGCTGGCTGGTGCTCGGGCCGGGACTGCTGTTCTCGGTCGGGCTGGTGGCGTACTTCGGCATCGGTATGGGGCAGCTGCTGGCGGACACCGTCACGGGCACCGAGATCGAGGACGCGGCTTTCCTGTGGTCGGCGGTGACGGCGTACTGGGTGTGGGGGCTGGGGATGGGCGCAGCGGCAGTCTCGTATCTCCGGCTCACTCGCCCGCCCTGCCCGCTGTGCCTGCGTGGCTAGGTCGTCCGGAGGCGGCGACGGGTCAGGTAGGCGCAGCCCACGCCCAGGGCGATCAAGGCGCCGAGGGCGCCGAGCCAGGCGAGGGCGTTGTGGTGCCACAGCACGTCATCGACGGCGTTGGGGACGAGTTCGGTGACGTTCACCGTGGACGCCGCCATCGCGTAGCCCCAGCGGGTGGGCGCCAGCCAGGCGAGCTGGGAGACCACGGCCTGGCCGCTGATCTCGATCAGTCCGCCGCACAGCACCAGCTGGGCCATGATCGCGATCACCAGGGGCGGCATGGTCTGCTCGGGGGTCGCCACGATCGAGGAGATCAGCAGGCCCAGCGTCGCGCCGACCACCGCCGTCGCCGCCAGTGCCACACCGACCTCGAAGCTGCCCGTCCCGATGATCACGCCGTCCTCGGGGCCGTCGCGAAGCCACAGCGTCAGCATCAGCAGCACGCTCGTCTGCACCGCCGCGACACCGCAGAAGACGAGCAGCTTGGAGGCGAGGTAGGCGCCGGGCATCAGGCCCGCCGCGCGCTCGTGGCGATAGATGCCGCGCTCGGCCACGAGGTCGCGGATGGTCGCGGCCATCCCCATGAACGCGGCGCCGACGACCAGGATCACCAGCAGGCGCATCGCCTCGGTGCTGCGCGGGTCGTCCGGGCGGCCGAGCCCCGACTCGTTCGGGATCACGAACGTCAGCAGCGCGAGCACCACCGGAAGCAGCAGCAGGAAGAGCGCGTAACCGCGGTCGGCGGCGATCAGGCGCAGCTGTCGCCGGCACAGCACCCAGGTCTGCTGGCGCTGGCGCTCCTCGTCGATCGCCTGCGGCCCGACCATCTCGGGGGCGTCCTGCGTCCTGTCCCGCCAGAACAGCACCAGCCGATCGAGCATGCTGGGCTCCGAGTCCGGCAGGTCGAGCGGGCGGTTGAGCTTCTCGAAGATGTCGGCCCAGTCGGTGGTGCCGAAGTGGGCTTCGATGCCGTCGGGAGGGCCGAAGTACTCCACGGCGCCGCCCGGCAGCATGATCAGGACGTCGTCGCAGATGTCGATGTGGTCGAGGTCGTGGGTGGTGACGATGATCTGCCGGCCGTCGTCGGCCAGCCGGCGCAGGCTGCGCATGATCTGCCGCACCAGCGCCGGGTCGAGGCCGGACGTCGGCTCGTCCAGGAGGATGAGCGAGGGCCGGGTGAGCAGCTCGAAGCCGATGGCGAGCCGTCGTTGCTGACCGCCGGACATCCGCTGGATCGGGGTGTCCGCGTGCTCGCCGAGCGAGAGCTCCTCGATCACCGCGTCGACCCGCTCGCGGCGTTCGGCGGGGGTGGCGTCCTGGGAGAGCCGGAGCTGGGCGGCGTAGGACAGCGCCCGGCGCGCGGTCAGCTGCCGGTGGGCGATGGTGTGCTGGGGGACCACCCCGATCCGCCCGTGGATCTCCTCCTGGTGGCGATGCGTGTCGATGCCCTGGTGGCGCACCGTGCCCTCGCTGGGTTCGAGCTCGCCGCTGATCAGCCGCAGCAACGTGGACTTGCCGGATCCGGACGGGCCGATGACGGCCACGAGACGGGCTCCGTCCACACTCAGGGAGATGTCGTCGGTGAGAACCCGGCCGCCAGGCAGCTCGTACGACACGGCGTCGACCTGCAGCCCGGAGGCGTCGGGCGCGTCGGCGACCGGCTCGAGGCCGTCGGGGGTGACCGCGAACCGTTCCTTGCCGAAGGTGACCACGTCGCCCGGGCGCACGTGCGCCGAGGTGACCGGCGCGCCGCCTACGAACGTCTGGTGGCGGCCGCTGAGATCGTGCAGCGTGAAGCCGTCGCCGTCGGCCACGAGACGGGCGTGATGGCGTGAGGTCAGCAGGTCGGTGACGACGACGTCGTTGTCGTCGGCGCGACCCACGCGGATCTCCGAGGCGACCCGGGTCGGGTTCGCGCGTGTGCCGTCGTCGGTGGCCACCGCTCTCGTCGACCTTCCGTGTGGGGGCTTTCGATCAACCTGGGGACCCGGTCGGCTCGACCGAGTGCGTCGGTCACCCTACCGAGAGCACCGCCGGTCCGGGCGCGCCCCGCGACGGCCCGAGAGGATCTACGTCGGACGACGCCGCCCACGAGACGGATGTCTCGCATCATGGACGTCTGGCGCGAGATCCTCCAGGGCTCGCGGAGACTTGAGCATTCGCGGCAGCGACTCCGCCCGACGCGCCGCGCCGACACGGAGGGACGCTGATGAGCAGCTTGCGCGTAGCGCTCCTCGGCTGCGGGGTGGTGGGCTCCGAGGTGGCCCGCCTGCTGATCGAGCACGCCGACGACCTCGCGGCCCGGGTCGGCGCACCTCTCGAGCTCGCCGGTGTGGCCGTGCGCCGGATCGGCCGCGAGCGCCGCATCCCGGGTGTCGACCCCACCCTGTTCACCACCGACGCCGCGGCCCTGGTGGCCCGTGACGACGTCGACATCGCCGTCGAGGTCATCGGTGGCATCGAGCCGGCCCGGGCGCTGATCCTCTCGGCCATGGAGCACGGCACGTCGGTGGTCACGGCGAACAAGGCGCTGCTCGCCGAGGACGGCCCGACGCTCCACGACGCCGCGGACAAGCACGGCGTCGACCTCTACTACGAGGCCGCCGTGGCCGGTGCGATCCCGCTGCTGCGGCCGCTGCGCGAGTCGCTCGCCGGCGACCGCATCACCCGGGTGCTCGGCATCGTCAACGGCACCACCAACTACATCCTCGACCAGATGGACTCCGTCGGCAGCGGCTTCGCCGACGCCCTCGAACAGGCCCAGGCGCTCGGATACGCCGAGGCCGACCCCACCGCCGACATCGAGGGCTACGACGCCGCGGCCAAGGCGGCGATCCTGGCCGGCATCGCCTTCCACTCGCCGGTCACCAGCGCCGACGTCCACCGCGAGGGCATCACCGAGGTCAGTGCGGCCGACGTCGCCAGCGCTCGCGACATGGGCGCGGTGGTCAAGCTGCTGGCCATCTGCGAGCTCGACGCCGACCACGGCACCGTCGGCGCCCGGGTCCACCCCGCGATGCTGCCACGCACCCACCCGCTGGCCGGCGTGCGCGGTGCCTACAACGCCGTGTTCGTCGAGGCTGAAGCCGCAGGTCAGGTCATGTTCTACGGCCCTGGCGCCGGTGGCACCCCCACCGCGAGCGCCGTGCTGGGCGACATCGTCACGGTCGCCCGCAACCGCCTCGCGGGCGCCGTCGGGCCGGGCGGGTCCTGGTACGCCGACCGCCCGGTCCATCCCATGGGCCAGACCACCACGCGCTATCACATCAGCCTCGACGTCGACGACCGTCCGGGCGTGCTGGCCGCCGTCGCGGCG
>DATCVR010000110.1:0-18623 GCA_036566745.1 Jiangellaceae bacterium
GGCGCCGCCCGACATCAGGTCGTCGAAGACGAACAGGCCCGGGACGAGCACCACCGCGAGCGCCGGGAACGTCTCGAGGCTGGTGCGGACGACGTGGCCCACGAGGTAGCCGCTCATGCCGTGGGGAATCGCCTTGGCCCGTAGCAGGGTGCCGTCCTCGCGTTCGGCCGCGAGTGCGTAGGCCACGCTGATGACGCCGCCGAAGGCCACCAGCCCGCCCAGGACGCTGGGCATGAAGACCGTGGGCATCAGCAGGGAGGTGCCCTCGACCACCTCGTCGCGGTTGACGAACATGTACCAGAACAGTCCGGAGCCCATGACCAGGTAGAACCCGAGGTCCTGGGGGTCGGCGAGCCCGTGGCGGAACTCCAGCCAGCCGCGGCGAGCCCCGACCTGGAGCGCATGTGTGGAGGGGTTCATCGGCGGATCTCCCCAGTGTCGGTGGCGGACGTGGAGGGCCCAGGATCGGTGGGCCCGGGTGTGGTCTCCTCCCGGCGGACCATGGCCATGTAGGTGTCCTCGAGGTTGGCCCGGCGAACCTCGAGGTCGGCGACGTCGTCGTACTGGGTGAGAAGGTCGCGGACGTACGAGGTGGCGTCGTCGGTGGCGTGGACGAAACGTTCGTGCCCGCGGCTCCAGCGCACCTCGGCGGAGCTGGACACCTGCCGAGCCAGCTGGTCGGCACTGCCGTCGGCGACGATGCGGCCGCCCGAGAGGATCAGGATGCGGTCGGCCAGCTTCTCCGCCTCGGCGAGGTCGTGAGTGGTCAGCAGGATGGTGGTGTCCTCGAGATCGGCCAGGCGGTGGACGAGCTCGTGGAAGTCGCGCCGGGCGTGTGGGTCGAAACCTGCCGTGGGCTCGTCGAGGAAGAGCAGTTCGGGGCGGCCGACGATGCCGATGGCGACGTCGAGCCGCCGCCGCTGGCCACCCGAGAGCGTGGCGATCTTCTGTCCGGTGTGCTCGCCCAGCCCGACGATCTCGATGAGCTCGTCGACGTCATACGGGCGCGACCGCTCGGGCGTGGAGAAGGGGAGGTAGTACTCGCCGAGGTGTCCGAGCAGCTCGCGAACGCGCCACTTGCCGTGGTCGCGCCACGACTGGAGGACCACGCCGAGGCGGGCCCGCCAGCGCTCGTTGCCGTGGGCCGGATCCTCGCCGAGCACCCGGACCTCGCCGCCCGAGCGCAGCCGGAAGCCCTCGAGGATCTCGATGGTGGTCGTCTTGCCCGCGCCGTTGGGGCCGAGGAGGGTGAGCACCTCGCCCCGATGGGCGGTGAAGTCGACGCCGGCGAGGACGTCGGCGCTGCCGTAACGCATCCGCAGGTCGCGGACCTCGATGACCGGATCGTGCCGGGCCTCGGGCGCGGCAGCAGGCTCGTCGTCCACGGTGACAACCCTCATCGCTCGCCCCTTCGTTGTTCTACGACTGGATCGAACGATAGCAGGACTACTACATGGTGTCACGAGCCTGCCGTCATTCTGGCGGTGTTCTGGCGGCGATCCGAAGGGTCAGCGGACGACCACGTCGAGCCGCTGGGCGTGGTTGTTGGCCATGCCCTGGCGATTCCAGGCCTGGTCGACCGGCTGGGTGCGGCCGGTGGCGTCGGTGGCGCGGGCTCGAAGAGTGTGGCGTCCGGGCGTGTGGGCCGGCCACGTCCAGCGCCAGGCGGACCAGGCGTAGGGTGCCGGCGGCTCGTCGACGTGGGCGTCGTGCCAGGTGGTGCCGTCGACGCTCACCTCGACTCGCTCGACCGGCCCCCAGCCCGACCACGCGCGACCGGTGAGCTCGATCTCGCCCCGGTCGACCACGCGAGTGCGGGTCTGGAACTCGGGGAATCCGGGCGGCTGGATCAGGGCGCGCGGGCTGATCCTGGTGACCGGCTCGCCGGCTTCGTCGGGCTCCTGCTTGAGCCGGTAGGACGTGACGTTCTGGTAGCCGGCGAACGGCTCGGCCAGGACGGTGGCGCCGACCAGCCACTTGACGTGGGCCATCCCGTACCAGCCGGGCACCAGCAGTCGCAGCGGGGCGCCGTGCTGGGGGAGCAGCGGCTGCCCGTTCATGGTGTGGACGAGCAGCACCTCGGGCCGCTGGGCCTCGGCGATGGTCAGCCCGCGCTGGTAGTCCTGCTCGACGCCGCGCTCGATGCCGTGGTCAGCGCCGGTGAAGGCGACGTCGACGGCGCCGTCCAGTGGTGCGGCCTCGGCCAGCAGAGGGGCGAATGGCGTGCCCGTCCATTCGGCTGTGCCCACCGCCTCGTCCAGCCACGGCTGGCTGACCGGCCGCGGCGTGAGGCGGGCCCGGCCGTTGCCGGCGCACTCGAGCGTCACCCGGGTGGTGACCTGGGGCCGCGCCCGGAGCTGGTCGAGATCGAGGCTCAGCGGGCGCCGGACGTGGCCGTCGATCCGCAGCCGCCAGTCGGCGGGATCGAGCCACGGGATGTCGTAGTGGATCAGCAGATAGTGCAACCCGGCGGGCGTGACGTCGTAGCGCAGCGCCTCGAGCGGCATGCCGTGGTTGCGCGCGGCGAGGTGAAGCTCGTCGGCGGAGATCGCCTCGTCGGGGTCGGCCACACGTGCGGCCGGGCTGACGGATTCATGGATGGTCATGGCTGGGCACCCCCAACCCGTTCTACTCCACTATCCCGGTGATCGACAGGGGATCGCGCCGGCCTGGGGACAGGGCCGCCCGGACGATCATCCGGACGTCACCCGACGGAGCGGTCCAGCCGGCACAGCCCGCCGCCGAGATCCCCCTTGGGCAGCCCGCGGGCATGGGTCTCGGCGTCGAGCTGGGGCTCGTAGCCGAGCTCGCGGCGGGCGTTGGCGATGTCGTAGTCGCCGTTCGTGTTGGCGGACACCCCGAAATACGTGCCGTACGCGACGTCGGCGTCGAGCGCCGCCCGGACCAGCCGCTGGAGATCGGCCGGACCCAGCCACACCCGCAGCGTGCCGGCGTCGACCGGCAGCGGCAGGCAGGCCCCGAGCCGCAGGCAGATCACCGACGTCTCGCTGGTGGCCGCCACCGCGTGGCCGTAGGCCTCGGCGAACGCCTTGGTCGCGCCGTAGCGGCAGCAGGGCCGCACCGGCCAGGCCGGATCGATGAGCGGGCGGCCCGGTCCGGCGTAGCCGCCCATCGCGTGGACCGAGCTGGCCAGCACCACCTTCGGCACTCCGGCGTCGCGGGCCGCGTCGACGACATTAGCCACGGCGTCGGCATTGGGGTTCCGGAGATCGGCCCAGGACGCGTACGGCGCAGGGTTGGCGGCCAGGTGCACGATCGCGTCGACGCCGTCGATCACCGAGGCCGCGAACGACGGCTCCGCCAGGTCGCCGACGATCGTCTCGGCACCCTCCCAGCCCACCGGCTCACGCGCGTCGACCGCCCGCACCTGCACGTCGCCCAGCCCCGGCCGGAGCATCCTGCCGACGTTTCCAGCCGCTCCGGTGACCAGCACTGTCCTCATCGACACCTCACCAGTTCGTGAACGATCCGTCCGCGCGGTGGTAACGCGGAGGTGGGCCGAGCGTAGGTGCGGGTGCGCGACGGGCGGCGTCGAGGTCGATCTCGACCCCGAGCCCGGGCGCCGCGGCAGGGATCACCACTCCGTCGGCGACGGTCGGGCCGCTGATCACCAGGGCATCGTCCCACCCGTTCGGACGGGCCTGCTCCTGGAGGCTGACGTTGGGCAGGCTGAGGTTGAAGTGGGCCGACGCGGCCGTGCACACCGGGCCGAGCGGGTTGTGGGTGGCGATCCGGATGTGGTGGGCCTCCGCCATCGCGGCGATCTTGCGGCCCTCGGTGATCCCGGTGTTCGCGAGGTCGATGCGGGCGTGGTCGATCAGCTCGTCCTCGATGAGCGCTCGGAACTCCCATTTGGTGGTGAGTTGCTCGCCGGCCGCGAGCGGGACGCCGGTGCGCTGGCGCAGCGTCCGGTAGGCGTCGAGGTTCTCCGAGCGCAGCGGATCCTCGACGAAGTACGGCCGGGCGGCTTCGGCCTCGCGGCAGAACACCGCGGCCTCGGCGGGGTCGAGGCGGGTGTGGACGTCGATCAGCAGCTCGACGTCGTCGCCGAGCTGGTCGCGTAGCCGGTGGAGGGTGGCGATCGTGCCCCGGAGCGCCACACGTGGCTCGAAAACGGGGTCGGAGCCGCCGGACACGCCGAAACGGAGGTGGGTCCAGCCCTGGTCGACCAGGGCGCGCGCGTGGTCCAGGAGCTGCTCGGCGCCGCTGCCCAGCAGGTGGGCGTAGGCGGGTACGTGGTCGCGCGACCGTCCGCCGAGGAGGTCGTGGACCGGCACGCCCAGTGCCTTGCCGCGCAGGTCCCACAGGGCGATGTCGATCGCGGCGATCACCGCGCCCACGTCGCGGTCGGCCGGGAAGAAGCCGCCGCGGAAGAGGGTCTGCCAGATGTGGTCGATCCGGGTGGCGTCGACGCCGACGGTGAGTTCGCGCAGGTCACGGACGGCGCCGGCGATGGTGGCCGGCCGCGAGCGCATTCCCACCTCGCCGAGCCCGTGGATGCCCTCGTCGGTGTGGACGACCACCAGGAGGTATGCGCCGCCGACCGTCTGGACGGGCAGCGCCTCGACATCGGTGATCCTCATGCCGGGTCCCGCGGCGCGGTGCCGTGCCAGGTGGCCGCGGCCGGTCCGCCGACCCCGACGTCGGCCGCGAAGATCCGCCCGCTGTCCGCCGGTGCGGGATCGAGGCCGAGCCAGGCCGTGGTGACGACCAGGGTGGTCCCGGCGAAGCAGACCGCCGTGGGGCGCGGCACCGGCAGGGTGACCACGGCCAGCAGGCGGCCGTCGGGGGCGTACCGATGCACTGCTCCCGCGTCCCACACGGCCACCCAGACGCAGCCCTCGTCGTCCACGGCCAGCCCGTCGGGATTGCCGCCGACGACGTCGGCCACGACGCGGCGCCCGGCCAGCTCGCCGTCGACCACGTCGAACGCCTCGAGCCGCCGGTGGGGGAGCGTGTCGACGTAGTACATCGTGGCGCCGTCGGCGGTGAAGCCGATCCCGTTCGACACCGTGACCTCGCCGAGGACCCGCGTGCACGAGGCGTCGGCGTCGAGCCGGAACAGCGCCGCCCGGGGCTCACGCGGGATCGCCTGGGATCCGGCCCAGAACCGGCCCCACGGATCGCAGACGCCATCGTTCAGCTGGTCGCGTCCGCTGGTCAGGCCGGTCACGATCGGGGTGAGGCGGCCGGACTCGGCGAGGTGGGCGAAGCCGTCCTGGACGGCCACCACCCAGCCCGCGCCTGGCTCGCCCAGTGGCGCCACCGCGCCGACCCGCACGCCGAGATCGTGGTCGGCGACCACCCGCACCGCCCCGGACTCGAGGACGCCGCGATGGACGGTGCCGGCCTTGATGTCGACCCACAGCAGCTCGCCCGTGCGCGGGTCGAGCCGTGGGGCCTCGCCCTGTTCGTAGGCGAGCTGCGAGATCGGGTCGGCGACGAAGGTGTCAGCTCTTGACCGCACCGGCGATCCCCTCGACGAAGGTGCGCTGGAGGAACAGGAACACGATGATGATCGGGATCACCGCGATGCACGCGCCGGCGGCCAGCCCGGTCCAGTCGGTGGAGTTCTGGCCGAAGAAGTTGTACATCCCGACACCGAGCGTGCGCAGGTCGGGACGGCCGAGGGTGAACACCAGCGGGATGAAGAAGGCGTTCCAGGCGGCGATGAACTGCATCAGCGCCACCGTCCCGATCACCGGCCGGGCCAGCGGCAGCATGATCCGGAAGAACGTGCGCGGATAGCCGGCGCCGTCGACCCGCGCGGCCTCTTCCAGCTCCTTGGGGATGCCCCCGAAGAAGCCCATGAACAGCAGCACCGGCACCACCAGCACCGGCCCAGCCTGCGCCAGCGCCGCCCCGAGCAGCCCGTTGTTCAGTCCCAGGCCGTTGACCAGCAGGAACGTCGGGATGATCGTGTAGCCGTGTGGGATGAACATGGTGGCCACGAGGATCGCGACGAACACCTTCTTTCCCGGCAGGGAGGCGCGGGCCAGCGCGTACCCGGCGGTCGCCGAGACGAGCAGGACCAGCGCCACGACGGTGATCGAGTAGGTGATCGTGTTGACCGTGTAGGCCCCGAACTTCGCCGTCGTCCACGCCCGCTCGAAGTTCTCGAACGTCCAGTCCTCCGGGATCAGCGACAGCCCGCCGAGCAGCATCTCGCGCTGCGACTTGAACGCCGCCGAGACCATCCAGATGAACGGGTACACCCAGATCAGGCAGAACGGGATCAGGAAGACGTGCCAGAGCTTGAGACGGTGGCGGTACCAGCGGCGGGCCGGCCTGCCGGGCTTGGCCGCCGGTGCCGGAGCGGTCCGTTCGGGTGCCGCGGTAGTCGTACTCACGTCGCACCTGCCTTGTACCGGCTGCGCAGCAACGGCGCCTGCATCAGCGTGATGACCAGTGTCAGCAACCCGAACACGACCCCGGCCGCACACGCGAAGCCGTACCGCGGCGCCTGGATGAACGGGTCGAAGGCGTAGCGGTAGATGTAGGTGGGGACGACGTCCGTGGCGTAGTCGGGCCCGCCCTGGGTGGTGGCCTGCACCAGGTCGAAGGTGTTGAGGCTGCGCTGGAAGACCAGCAGCAGGATGACGATCGCGATCGGCGCGAGCATCGGCAGCGTCACGTAGCGCAGCTGCTGGCTGCCGCTGGCGCCGTCGATCCGCGAGGCCTCGTAGATGTCCTGGGGCACCGTCTGCAGCGCGGCCAGCCAGTAGATCAGCGTGATGCCGAACCCCTTCCAGAGGTCGATGCCCATCAGGGTGGGCAGCGCCGTGGAGGTGGACCCGAGGAAGTTGATCGGCCGGTCGATCAGGCCGATGTTCATCATCACCTCGTTGACGAACCCGCCCGCCGGGTCGAAGAGCACCGCGAAGACGATCCCGATCACCGCCGTCGTGGCCACCACCGGCAGGAAGAGCGAGAGCCGGTAGACGTTGCGGCCGCGCAGCCGGCTGTTGTTGAGCAGGATCGCGAAGAGCAGGGCCAGCGGCATCTCGACGCAGATCGCCACCAGCGAGAACAGGAACGAGTGCCAGAACGCCTGCCAGAACTGGTCGTTCCCGAGTACCTCGGTGAAGTTGTCGGCGCCCACCCACTCGGTGGGCGCACCCACGCCGTCCCAGTCGAAGAACGCGTACCACCAGCTCGCGATCATCGGCCAGACGGTGAAGGCGCCGAAGAGCAGCACCATCGGGAGCAGGAAGACGTAGCTCCACCAGTGCTTGCGGAGCCGGGCGAACAGGCCCTCCCTGCGGAGGGCCCGTCCGCCGGGCCTCGGCGTCGTCGCCGTGGGCTTCGACTGCATGGTCGACATGGTGACTTACTGCTCCGGGCTGAACGGCTCGAGCGGGTTCCAGTCGGGGAACGTGATGTCCTCGCGAGAGGCCTTCCCTCCGCTCTCGGCGATGGCGGCCTCGATGGTCGCCTCGATCTGCTCGTCGAGCGCCTCGGCCTTGGGCAGGAACGGCTCGTTGTTGATGATCGAGGCGACCGCGGCGTCGGTGTGCTTGAGCTCCGGCTTGGCCTCCAGCGCGGCCATGATGAGGTTGCCGCCCTCGCTGGCCAGCCGGGGGTTGGGCACGGTCTGCATGCTCTCGTCGGCGGCCTCGATGATCGCCTTCTGGTCGGGGTTCTCCATGGCCTGGTCGATCCAGGCGTCCTCGAGCGCGGTGAGCGTGCCGAACTCCTCGTAGTACGCCCGGTGGAAGCTCTCGGAGGCGAGGAAGTCCATCACCTTCCAGGCCTCGTCGGGGTGCTCGGTCTCCGACGACATGCCCCACATCGGGCTGAACGACGACGCCAGGCCGGAGTAGCCGCCGCGGCCGGAGTCCGGCACCGGCAGGGCCACGACGCCCATCGCGATCTCGGGCGTCAGCTTGCGGATCTCGGCGACGTGCCAGGGCGCTGTGGGGTACATGGCCAGCTTCCCCGAGGCGAACTCGGTGAAGGCGCGGGCGCCGTCCCAGCTCTCCCAGCCCGGCATCATCACGCCGGCAGCCTGCATTCGGCGGTGCATCTCGACCGCTTCGACCAGGGCCGGATCGACGGTGTCGGCCTCGCCGGTGCGCAGGTCGATCCCGCGGCCGGCGACCGAGTAGGGGCCGCCCTGCGGCGCGAGCATCTCGACCGCCGGTGCTTTCGCGGCGGCGGGGGCGTAGCCGAAGACGTCGCCGCCGCCGTTCGCGGTGATCGTGGTGGCCATCGACTCCAGTTCCGACCAGGTCTCCGGCGGGTTGTCGAAGCCGTTGTCCTTGAGGACCGCCTGGTTGTAGACGAGCACCCGGAGCGAGGACCACTTGCCCCACACCAGTGGCAGGCTGATGAGCTTGCCGTCGCGGTGCAGGCCGGACGTGGCCGGGTCCATCGATCCCTCGGGGAAGCGGTCGATGAACTCGTCGGTGACGTAGTCGTCGAGCGGTGCGACCCAGCCGCGGTCGTTCATCCGATCCATGCCGTTGTCCTGCGCGCGGAAGACGTCGGGCGGGTCGCCCTGCTGGAACATCAGCTCGACCGCGCTGAGCTGCTGGTCGCTGGGGTTCTCGACGACCTCGACGGTGATGTCCGGGTTGGCGTCCTCGAACTCGTCGAACTGGGCCCGGTAGAACTCGCTGGCGCCGGGTGGGTCGGGCACGAGCGCGACGGTGACGGTGACGTTCTCGCCGGAGCCCTCGCTCTCGCTGTCGTCACCTCCTCCGCCGACGAGGTTGCAGCCGGTGGCGGTCAGCGCGATCGCCGCGGCTGCCGCCGTCCATCGCAGCGTGCGTCGTGTGCGGGTCATGGGGGGTGCTCCCTCGGGGGTGGGTGGTGGGAACGGAATGGCGTGGGGTGGTGGGAAGGGGACGGATGCCGGTCGGCCGGCGTCAGGTGCGGGCGAGCGACGCCGGTGGCGCGTGTGGTGGGCCGAGATAGCCGAGCCCGACACTGATCGAGTCGGCGACTTCGATGACGATGCTGGCCAGCTCGGACTCGCGGTCGGCGAGGCCGAGCGCGGAGAGCGGGCCGGAGATCGACAAGGCGGCGACGACCGCGCCGGACGGGCCGAGGATCGGTGCGGCGATGCAGGCACGGCCGAGGGCGAGTTCCTCGGTCTCGGTGGCGTAGCCGCGCCGGGTGGCCTCGTCGAGGACGTGGTCGAGGTCGTCGTGAGTGGTGAGGGTGCGCGGTGTGTACGGGTGCAGCTGCGGGACGAGGGTGCGTCGTTCCCCGGCGTCGACCCCGAGCAGGAGGCACTTGCCCAGGCCCGTGGCGTGCAGGGGATTGTGCTGTCCCATCAGGGCGAACGACTTCGGTGCATGCCGGCCCTCGAAGTTGCACAGGTAGAACAGGCTCGCGCCGCGGCGTTCGGCGACATTGACGCCGAGCCCGAGCGAGGCGGCGAGGTTCTGGGCGGGTTGCCGAGCCTCGCGGTGGACCGGGTGCTGGTTGACGGCCACTCCGGCGAGGGTGATGAGTGCGGGCCCGAGCCGGTACAGGGTGCTGACCGGGTCGCGCTCGACGTAGTCGATGGACTCCAGCGTGGCCAGCAGCCGCGAGGCGGTCGACTGGCCGAGGCCGGCGTGCTTGGCGACGTCGGAGACGCGCAGCGCCTGGCCCCCGAGGAACGCCGAGAGCACCGTGGCGGCCTTCTCCACGCTCTGGTTGGTGCCTGGCTCCGATGCCACGGGCTCTCCGTTGTCGGGGCGAACTCGTACGAGTCCGGCGTTGAACGTTACGTGCAATATGTGGGAAGGTTACGCACATGTTGCATGGTGTCAACCCCACTCCGGATGCGCGATGCTGATTCGTGACGTCGAGACCTTCGTCCTGAAACTCGACACCGAGGAGGCCTACCTGGGCCGCCTGCGCGACGGCAGCGAGATCGGCCCGGCGTACACGGCCCGGCCGCCCTGGCGCAGCCTGTACTCCGGGCGCTTCGAGACGCTGCTGGTCAAGGCCACGGCCGAGGACGGCACGGCCGGGTGGGGTGAGGCGCTCGCGCCCGTCGCCCCCGAGGTGCCCGCCGCCATCGTCGACCGCCTGCTCACGCCCGTGCTACGCGGCATGGACGCCACCCGGCCGCGCCCGGCCTGGTCGGCGCTGCGCGACCTGATGCGCGAGCGCGGCCACCTGGTCGGCCACCAGGCCGACGCGCTGGCCGCCGTCGACATCGCGCTGTGGGACCTCGCCGCGCGGCTGGCCGGGCTGAGGGTCGCCGACCTGCTCGGCGGGGCCTTCCGCGACGACCTGCCCACCTACGTCTCCGGCCTGCCCCGGACGACGGACGCGGAACGCGCGGAGCTGGCCCGCGACTGGGCAGCGCGCGGGGCCACAGCGGTGAAGCTGCATCTCGGGCACGGTGTCGCCGCCGACCTCGCCACCGTGTCGGCGATCCGGGCCGCCGCGCCGTCTCTCCGGGTGGCCGTCGACGCCCACTGGGTGTACTCGGTCACCGACGCGATCCAGCTCGCGCGCGGCCTGGGCGAGCTCGGCGGATGGTTCCTGGAGGCGCCGCTGGCGCCGGAGGACGTGGCCGGCCACGCCGAGCTGGTCCGGCACGCGCCGGTGCCGATCGCCGTGGGTGAGGCGCTGCGCAACCGGTACGAGTTCGGTCACTGGCTCGAGCGCCGGGCGCTGCGCATCGTCCAGCCCGACGTCGCCCGCACCGGCATCACCGAGGCGATGGTGGTCGCCGAGCTCGCGGCCGCCCGGCACGTTCCGGTGGCCCCGCACCACTCCGTGGGCCTCGCCGTGGCCCTGGCCGCCGGCCTCCACGTCAGCGCTGCCGTGGAGGAGCTCGCGGTGTTCGAGTACCAGCCCCGGCCCACCGAGATGGGCGAGCGCATCCTGCACCGGCCGCTCGCCGTCCGTCCCGATGGCTTCCCGCTGCCCGACGGTCCTGGTCTGGGGATCGACGTGGACGAGGACGCCGTACGCCGCCTCGCCAAGGAGTCCTGAATCCGTATGAGTTCGCAGCACCCGAATCACCCCGTCCGCGGCCTCGTGCCCATCCTGGCCACGCCGTTCCGGCCCGGCGGCGCCCTCGACCGCCCCGGGCTGCGCCGGCTCGTGGAGTTCCAGCTCCGCAGCGGCGTCGACGGCGTGGCCGTCTTCGGCATGGCCAGCGAGGGCTTCGCCCTCACCGCGGGTGAGCGCCGGGAGATCCTCGCCGACGTCACCGAGGTCGTGGCCGGGGCGGTCCCGATCGTCGCCGGGGTGAACGGCACGTCGACCGTGACGGCGCTCGAACAGGCCCGGGAGGCCGCCGAGGGTGGAGCGGACGTAGTGATGGTGCTGCCGCCGTTCATGGTCAGACCCGGCCCGGACCAGCTGGTCGACTTCTACCGCGAGGTCGCCGGGGCGGGCGTGGAGGTCATGGTGCAGGACGCGCCGGGCGCCACCGGCGTGACGATGCCGACGTCGCTGATCGTCGAGCTGAGCAAGCTGCCCGGCGTGAGCTCGGTGAAGGTCGAGGCGCCGCCCACGGTCCCCAAGGTGGGTGCGGTGGTCGACGCCCTCACCGACGACGCGTTCGCCGTGCTCGGCGGCCAGAACGCGCAGTTCGTGCTGGACGAGTACGCCCGGGGCTCCGTTGGCACCATGCCGGCCTGCGAGTTCCCGGACCTCCTCGCGCCGATCCTGGCCGACTGGACCGCTGGGCGCCGCGCTGAGGCCCGCGCCGCGTTCGCCGTCCTGCTGCCGCTCATCGTGCACGGATTGCAGAGCGGCATCGCCTGGGCCGTGCACAAGGAGGTGCTGGTGCGGCGCGGGATCATCGAGACGACCACGGTCCGCTCGCCGGCCAAACCCCTGGACGCCGCGGGCCGCGCCCTGCTCGATGAGATCCTGGCCCCGCTGCCCAACTCGCTGAGGAAGTCCTGAGCCATGACGGTCATCGAACGGGTCGACGTCTTCCCCCTTTCCCTGCCCCGCCCCGACGGCGGAGCGCGGGTGTACCGCACCCGCCCTCCGTGGCTGAGCATCTACGGCAGCCGCCGCGAGAGCCTCGTGATCCGGATCGTCGCCGACGACGGCACTGTGGGCTGGGGCGAGGCGCTGGCACCGGTGGCTCCCGAGGTCCCGGCGCGGATCGTCGAGCAGCTGTTCCGCCCAGTGCTGGTGGGGGCCGATCCGCTGCCCGTGCGGCCCACGATCGACCGGCTGCGTGACCTGATGCGCGAGCGCGGCCACCTCGGCGGGCACCAGGGCGACGCGCTGGCCGCGGTCGACATCGCCCTGTGGGACCTCGCCGGCAAGCTGATCGGGCAGCCGGTGGCGCAGCTGCTCGGCGGTGCCTACCGCGAGGTCGTGCCCACGTACGTCTCCGGGCTCCCCGGCAAGGACGACGCCGAGCGGGTCGCCCAGGCCCGTGAGTGGGTGGCTCGCGGCACCACGCAGGTCAAGGTCGGGCTCGGCTACGGCGTCAAGGCCGACATCGCCACGGTCGAGGCGTTGCGCGCCGTCGACGACGACCTCAGGGTGGCCGTCGACGTCCACGGGGTCTACGACGTGGGCGACGCGCTGCGCCTGGGGCGTGCCCTCGACGCCCTCGGCGCGTGGTTCCTGGAGATCCCGGTGGCCTTCGAGGACGTCGCCGGCCACGCCGCGCTGGCGGCCAAGCTCGACCTGCCCATCGCGCTCGGGGAGAACCTCCGGCACCGTTACGAGTTCCGCCCGTTCGTCGAGGCGCGGTCGATCGGCCTGCTCCAGCCGGACATCGGCCGCACCGGCATCACCGAGGGGCTCGCGATCGCGCAGTACGCCGAGTCGCACCACCTGGGCGTGGCGCCGCACCACTCGGCCGGGCTGGGCATCGCGGTGGCCGCTGGCCTGCACGTGAGCGCGGCCGCGGGCAACCTCGTCGCCCTCGAGTACCACCCGACCCTGTTCGCCGAGGTCAACCGGATCCTGGCCACGCCGCTCGAGCCGACCGCTACGGGCATGGCCCTGCCGAGCGGACCGGGCCTCGGGGTCGACGTCGACGCCGAGGTGGTCGAGGAGCTGGTGGCGTCGTGAGCGAGTCGTCCGGCTGCCGGGTCGTGGTCGTGGGTGCGTCCACACCCATCGGGGTGGCGATCGCCGAGCGGTTCGCCGGTGCCGGGGGTGCCGTCGTCGGCATCTCGCTCGAACCGGCGGGCCACGACGCCCTGACCGCCGACCTCGTCGCCGACTGCGCCGATCCCGTGGCCGCGGCGGCGGCCGTCGAGGATGCCGTCGGCACGCTGGGCGGGCTGGACGTCCTCGTCCCGGCCGCCGGGGTGATGCCGATCGCGCCGGCCCAGCGCACCACCGACGACCAGTGGCGCGGCGCCCTGGCGGGCTGTCTCGACACGTTCTTCTTCACCGCACGGGCCGCGCTGGCACATCTCGGCGACGGCGGCGCGATCGTCGCGGTGTCGTCGGTGAACGCCTTCCTCGCCGCACCCTGGGTCGCGGCCTACGCGGCGGCGAAGGGCGGTGTCGAGGCACTGGTGCGTCAGCTCGCCCTCGACTACGCCGGCCGGGGCGTGCGGGTCAACGCCGTGGCGCCCGGGATGGTCGGCGGGGAACGGCTGCCCGACGCGGCCGGTGGTTACCCGATCGGGCGCACGATCACCCCGGCCGAGGTGGCCGAGGCGGTGGCGTTCCTGGCCGGGCCGGCTGCGTCGGCGATCACCGGGGTCGTCCTGCCGGTCGACGGCGGGCTGTCCGTCACCTCCCCGGCCACGTTCGCCCGCGCCGACCTGCGTGCGCGGCTGGACGAGGTCTGAGGCAGGCGTGCCGGACATCGAGGTCGGCGGCCGATTCGGGCGGCTCTACGGCTGGCTGGACTGGCCGATCCGGCTGGTCGGGCTGAACCTCCTGTGGGTCGCCGGAGTGCTCGCCGGGCTGGTGATCGGCGGGCTCGCGCCCTCGACGTCGGCCTTGTACAGCGTGCTGCGTGCGTACCTGCTGCGGCGGCCGGTGCGGCTCTGGCCCGACTTCTGGGCGGCGTGGCGGCAGGGGCTCTGGTCGTCGCAGCTCGTCCTGGGCGTGCCGCTGCTGACCGTGTGGGTGCTCGTCTTCTACCTGCTGGCCGCGCGCGGAACGCCGCTGGTGTTCGGCCTGGCGATCGTGCTGGTGCTGTACGTCGCGACGCTGCTCCAGCTGCCTGCCGTGGCGGCCCACGTGGACCTCGCTCCGGTCGCGGTCTGGCGGGCGAGCGTCGAGGTGGCCTGGCGGCGTCCCCTGCCGACGCTTGGCGTGGCAGGGTTGGTCGGCGTGATCGTTCTCGGTGCGTGGTTCACCACGCCGGCCGCCCTGCCGTTGTTCGTCCCCGCCGTGCCCGCGCTGCTGGCGACGGTCGTGGCCCGCGGCGGCCTGCCGTCCGCGCCCACCATCCCCGCTGGCGGTGAGCCGACCGCATGAGCGAGCCGGCTCCGAGCGACCACCTGGTGGTGGGCGCCGTGGTTCGTCGCAGCGAGGACGTGCTGATGGTGGCTCACCGGCTGGCCTCCGGCGAGCTCGCGTGGTCACTGCCCGCGGGCGGCGTCGAGGGCTACGAGTCGCTGGCCCAGGCGGTCCGGCGCGAGCTCGCCGAGGAGACCGGGCTGACGTTGGACCGGATCCTGCACGTGGCGTACACGACGCAGGCCAGCCAGCCGGATCGTCACGAACGCCTCCTGGTGGTGGTGTTCGAGGCCGAAGCCCACGGCGACCTCCAGATCGACGACCCCGACGACGAGGTGGTCGACGTGGCCTTCGTGCCGCTGGACGACGCGGTACGCCGGCTGCGGGCGCTGCCGTGGCCGGCCTCGGGTGAGCCGGGCGCGGCGTACCTCTCCGGTGCCGCCGCCGCGGGGACCCTCTGGTCGTATCGCAGCGACGGCGGCCCGATCACCCTGCAGGACCGGATCGGCCCCGACGCCGGAAGCCTCATCCGCCCACGCTGACGCGGGGGCGTCATGCCTGGCCGACTCAGAGATACCTGGGACCGGGCTGGTGCGGTCGTCCCTGGACGCGCACCTGCTCGTTGGGCATCGGCCGGATCATCTCCAGGATGCGGCCGAAGGTCTGGGTCCGACGGGTGATCCCGCTCGCACGCAGCGGAGGAGTGTCTCGCCCCGCGCAGCGACGTTGCCCTGGACCATGCGGCGAACACTCGGACCGGGCGTGCGCGAACGGTGTTCTCCAGGTTCGCGAGCGACCGGGATGCCGCGTCGGCCACGGTGGCCAGCACCGTGATCGAGTGGGTGATTGCCGCCTGCCTCATCCGAAACCTCCACGTCGTGTGGGGTCCTCCGTCCACCGGGAGGCAGCCCACACGATCAGGTCGGAAGCTCGGCGAGCGGTTCAACGGCGAGAGCGCACCGCCTGGGCCAGCACGTCGAGCAGCTCGGTGGTGGCGTCCCAGCTCATGCAGGCGTCCGTGACGCTCTGGCCGTAGGTGAGCGGGCGTTGGTCGATGTCCTGCCGGCCGGGCACCAGGAAGCTCTCCAGCATGACGCCGCCGATGCCGGACTCGCCCTGGCTGATCTGACCGGCGATCTCGCGGGTGACCACGGCCTGGCGCACGTGGTCCTTGCCGCTGTTGCCGTGGCTGGCGTCGATCACCAGGCGCTCGGGCATGCCGGCCTTGTGGACGAGCGCGAGCGCCTCGCGGACACCGTCGGGACCGTAGTTCGGTCCGGTGCGGCCACCGCGGAGGATGACGTGGCAATCGGGGTTGCCGGTGGTCGACACCGACGCGGCTCGGCCGTGGTCGTCGATGCCGAAGAACACCTGGCTGCTGCCCGACGCCACGCAGCCGTCGATGGCGACCTGGACGTCGCCGTCAGTGGCGTTCTTGAACCCGATCGGCATCGACAGGCCGGAGGCGAGCTGGCGGTGCACCTGGCTCTCGGGGGTGCGGGCGCCGATGGCACCCCACGACACGGCGTCGGCGATGTACTGCGGGCTCGTGGGCTCGAGGAACTCGCAGCCCACCGGCAGGCCGACGCCGAGGATGTCGAGCAGGAGCGTGCGCGCCATCCGCAGCCCGCGGTGGACGTCGTGGCTGCCGTCGAGGCCGGGGTCGTTGATCAGGCCCTTCCAGCCGACGGTGGTGCGCGGCTTCTCGAAGTACACCCGCATCACGATGTGGAGATCGCGCTGGTGCTCGGCGGCCAGCGGGGCGAGCCGGCGGGCGTAGTCGAGGGCCGCCTCGGGGTCGTGGACCGAACACGGACCGACCACGACCATCAGGCGGTCGTCGTCGCCGGCCATGATCTCGCGCACCTGACGACGGCTGTCGCGGACCAGCTCGGCTCGGGCGTCGTCCATCGGCAGCTGGTCGAGCAGCTCGCGCGGCGCGTCGAGCGGCTCGAAGCGGGTGATGCGGAGGTCGGAGGTGCTGGGGTGGTCGGGGGACGTGTGGGACATCGGCGGCGTCATCCGTTTCTTGGTCTGGCGGATTGCTGCGATGTCACCCGAGCCGTCCGCCTCAACGACGAAGGGCAGAGACGAGACGTCTCTGCCCTGCTGGCTCCGGGTGGAAGGTGGTCAGCTCACAGCGCCACACCGGCTCCGCCCGGAGCCCGCGTAAAGCGCTGATACCAACGGTCCACGATCACGCGCGCCACTATAGCCGACGGCCGTGACCGTCCAGAAGTCGTGACGACTCGCCGTCAGCCGGGCAGCGCGGTGACGCTCGCGTGGTACCCGAGCCCCGACGAGACCTGGTCGGCGTATTCGATGACCGTCATGGCCAGCTGGTCCTGGCGCTCGCCGAGGTTCATCGCCGACAGCGGGCCGGACACCGACAGCGCGGCCACGATGTGGCCGGTGCGGTCGCGGATCGGGGCGGCGAGGCAGGCCCGGCCGAAGGCCAGCTCCTCGATCTCGGTGGCGTACCCGCGCTGGCGGACGTCGCCGAGGGCCGTGAGCAGCCCGTCGAGATCGGTGATGGTGTGGGGCGTGTACCGGGAGTACTCCGCGCCGAGCAGGTCCCTGATGTCGGCGCGGGACAGCTCACTGACCAGTGCCTTGCCCATGGCGGTGGCGTGCAGCGGGCCGCCGCGGCCGATCAGCGTGGTGGGGCGCGGGGCGTTCACGCCCTCGAAGTCGCACAGGTAGAACAGGCTCGAGCCGTGCCGCTCGGCGACGTTGACGCCGAGCCCGAGCGTCGCCGCGAGGTTCTGGGCGAGCTGGCGCGACTGCTGGTGGACCGGCGAGCGGTTCAGCCCGATGCCGGCGAGCGTGACGACCTGGGGCCCGATCGAGTACAGGCCACTGCGCTCGTCATGGGCGAGATAGCCCAGCGTGACCAGCGCGCCGACCAGCCGCGACACCGTGGACTGGCCGAGCCCGGTGGCCGCGACGAGTTCGGAGATCCGCCGCTCCGGATGTTCCTCGGTGAAGGCCGACAGCAAGGACAGGGCGCGCTCGACACTCTGCGTGCCCCCTGCGGACTCTCGAGCCGTCACACTCGCCACCTTCAACTCCACCCCACGTCGGATGACGGAACAGTCATCCACATCGTAGATGATCCCGGAGTGCTCAGTGGCCCGTCGACTCGCCTCTGGTGATATCAATCTGCGAGACGCCCTCCTGAAATCTAGATGCAACATCGGCTATACAGGTTATTCATCTATTTCTGGTGACCAGGAGGGCCCATGTCCGTGCGTCTCCGATCGGTCCGCTCCCACGTCCTCGCCTTCGCCCTCGTCGGCGCGATGACGGCGACCACCGCCGGCGCAGCGGCCGCGCCTCCTGGACGCCCGGTCCCGCCCGCGAAGGGGGGTGGGGAGCCGTGGACGCTCGTGCAGACGGTGGACGACCTCGGGTACGCCGAGACCGGCGCCTGGCTGCCGGGCTCGCTGGCCGGCTTCGAGGGCGGCCGGGCCAGGTACAGCAACACCCCCGGCGACACGGCGCGGTTCACCGTGGCCGCGCCCGAGGCCGGCACCTACGAGGTCGACGTCTGGTACCCGCCGTTCCACACCAGTGCTACCAACGCCCGGTACACGATCGCACCCGGCGGTGCGCAGGCGACGATCGACCAGCGTGAGGGCGGGGGGTACTGGGTCAACCTCGGCACGACGACGGCCGCGGCGGGGCAGGGCGTGACCGTGACGCTGACCGCGGGCGCGGCCGTCACCCCGGAGCCGCTCGACGAGTACGCCCGCACCTACGCCGTCCGGCTCCGGCAGGGCGGCCCGATCAATCCGCCGCCGCAGAACGGCCCCGACCTCAGCGGCTACCGGCTGGCCTTCGCCGATGAGTTCAATGCCCCGATCGACTGGGCCGACGGGCCGTGGGACCCGCGCACCGACGTGCGGGGCAACAGCTCGCAACAGGCCGACAACGTGCGGTTCGACCCCGACGTCGAGGGCAGCGACGGAGCCGTCGTCATCGACCTGCTCGCCGAGGAGGACCGCGGCAAGCCGTTCACCGGCGGGGGACTGGTCTCGAAGGACCTGTTGCGCTACGGCTACTACGAGACGCGGGTGTGGATCAACGAGGGGCCGGGGTGGCACCCGGCGTTCTGGTCGATGTGCGGCGGCGCCGACGGCGTGCACCGCTGCCAGCTCGCCGAGATCGACGGCTTCGAGATCGATTCGATCAACCCGAACCGGGTGATCCACAACGTCTTCGACCACCGTCCCACCCGGCGTCAG
>DATCVR010000111.1:0-2462 GCA_036566745.1 Jiangellaceae bacterium
CACGCAGCGCGCCGGCGTCGACCCGGTTGGGGTCGACGGAGAGCGCGGGGGCCCACACCACGTGTGCTCCCCGCCTCTCGAGCAGGTTGATCTGCTCCTCGGCCTTCCGCGCCGCGGTCACGCCGACGCGGAAGCCGCTCAACGCGCCACTGTCCACATCGGAATCGTAGGTCCCCTCCATGGTCCCACCGTGCGGCATCCGGATTTCGGCGTACGTCTGTCGCCCGTTCGTCAGGGGAAACTTTCCCTCACGTGCTCACAGAACCTCGCTCACTGCGTGAGCCAACCACTTCGGGCTGCGAGCGCTCCTCGGATCAGCCGGTGGCGGGTCGCGTGGTGCCATCGCGGAGGGTCAGAGTGTAGGTCCACGCATCGGTCGTCCAGGGGTCGTCCTCGGGATCGACCCGGTCGCCTCCGGGGAACCAGGCGGCGAAGCGCCCGTTGGCAACAGACGCCTCCACGTCTAGGCCGGCGGGCGTGTGCACAGTGACGCCGACGACATCACTGCCCACGTAGCCTCCGGCCAGGCCCCAGAACTCGGGGTCACTGAACCACCACCAGGGCCGGGGGTTGTAGGAACTCACTATGCTGTCGAACTCTTCGACCCGATCGGGGGCCGGCTTCGGCACCTCGTAGTCGACCACCCCGCCACCCCCCAAGAGGTGACCGACCGTGGCCGAACCGGTCTTCCCCACGACGTCGTTGAGCATCAGGCACGAGCCCTCCTCCTGCGGACCGGAGACGAGCACATAGGTCCAGCCGCCGCGTCGCTCGGCGATCAGGACCCTGTCTGCCTCATCGGACAGTCCCATACGGTCACGACAGGTCGTGGCAGCGGCGGCGCCTTCGGTGGCGCTGAGCGGCTCCGGTCTGGGTGTCCACGACGCGAAGGCGGAGCTCCCACCGAGCAGCAGAGCCGAGACGACGCCAGCCGCGGCGAGACCAGCCGGGATCAGAAGCAGCCGTCGTCGAGCGGGTCGCGTCGGCTCCGTCGGCACCGGGTCGTCGGTAGGAGTGGCGACGATGCGCGCGAACACGGCCTCAGCGTGCTGACGCTCCGGCTCGGTGAGTTCGGTGGCCCTTGCCGGGTCGAGGTCGCGCAGGGCAGTGCTGGTCAGGTCTGCGGGGTGCTTGCTCATCGCAGGCTCCTCTCGAGGTCGGGCTGGTCGTCCGGTAGGTCATCGATCGTGGCGGCGTGGACATGACGCCGCAGCGTGCGCCGGGCACGGGAGAGCCGCAATCGGAAGGCGGTGGCCGAGATGCCCAGCACGACGGCTGCCTCCGGGGCGGAGAGCCCGTCGAGGACCGACAGCGCGATCGCTTCCTGGGAGGTGGCGCTCAGCAGTGGCCAGGCTGCCGCCAGGTCGACCCGATGGGCTACCAGGTCGGGATGGTCACCAGGGTCGAGTGTCGCCTCGGCGATCCGGACCGCGACGGCGGCGTACCTCTCCTCGCGGCGTCGGGCATTCTGGATGGTGTTCCGGGCAATGCCGAAGAGCCAGGCGCGTGCAGCGGACAGGTCGGTCGGGAGGTCGTCGAGGCGACGCCAGGCGACCAGCATCGCGTCGCCGACGACATCCTCGGCATGGGATGGATGAACGCGCCTGCGCACGAAGCGGAGCAGGTCGACGTACGTTGCGTCGTAGATCTCCCGGAAGCGCTGCTCACGCTCCGGTGGAGACGTCGTGGAGGACTCCATACCCTGCTCCTGTCCGCAGAAGCGCGAGTGTGTCATGCAGTCATGGTCGCCGGCCGCAGCGACGACCATCAACCCGCTCGCACAGGATCCTCACCACCGGTCAGCCGGGAGCAAGACCAGACCCCATCCTCTATCCCGATCCTGGTCGGGTGACTGCGCTCAAGCGCCGATTCCGGTGGGCATTTTCCTGTCATCCCGCACCGTGTAGGCGGGCGCCGACCCGGATCTCTCCGTCGACGACGTCGACCTCGTAGGTCGCGACCGACACCGACGGATCGTCGAGGCACTGACCGCTCTCGAGCGAGAACGGCTGCTTGAGCAGCGGCGAGGCCACGAACGGCACCTCGCCACGCGTCCCGACGATCCCGCGGGCGAGCACCGAGGCGTGGCCGTACGGGTCGAAGTTCGACAACGCGAAGACCCGGTCGTCGAGGGTTCGGAAGACGGCGACGGCCTCACCGCGCACCAGCGCGGCGATGCCCGTCTCGGGGTCGATGTCGTCGAGGCGACAGACGGCGATGTACGTCACGGGCTGGATCTGGGTCTGGGTCTCGGTCATCGCGTCTCCTCAAGGGTGGGCATTCCGACAGGGATCGAGGAACCGAGCGAGACCGGGCCGACGGCGGCCGGCTCCTCGCCGACCTCCGGGACGATCTGGCCGCGCGTGGATCCGAAGGAGATGTTGGGGTCCGGGATGTCCGGGGCGTTGACGAAGGAGACGAACCGCTTCAGCTTCTCCGGGTCCTCGATCGTCGCCTTCCAC
>DATCVR010000112.1:0-42216 GCA_036566745.1 Jiangellaceae bacterium
CGGGTCGGCGCGCTCGGCTTCGGTCGACGGACGGGGACCAGGGCGCCGGTCGACTTCGTCGGGACCAGCTCGCCCTTGATCGTAGGGTGTGCCACGGCAGACCTCCGCTGCTCGGAGTGTTCTGTCGCCTCCGGCCCGGCGTGCCTGCCAGGGTCCCGGGCCGGAGGCCATTTCACTGTGTAGATCACGATACGCCTATCGCGTGTAGATCGCTACATGTCTACACTGGAGACCAACATGACTCGCAAGGGAGGCCCACCGATGGCGGAGGAGCCACGGCCGGACGAGCAGGCCGCGCAGGCACGCCACGAGACGCGGGCGCTCAACATCAGGATCAGGGCCGACCTCCACGTACGGATGGGTCAGGTCAAGGCGACCACGACGGCCACCCTCACCGCGCAGGTTGAGGAAGCCCTCGACGAATGGCTAACCCGGAAGGGGTATTGACGTGGCAGACGCGACCAGCAGCGAGGGCGCGACGATCCATCCCGGATTCCTCAAGGCAGGCCCGTGGACGCTGGCCGTGATCACGGCCGGACTGTTCGGGCTGTCGTTCGTGACCTCGTACCGGGCGCTCTACGAGTACGGGCTACAGCTCGGGTTCGATCGCGCGTTCGCGATCGCGTTTCCGATCGTGCTCGACGCCGTCACCATCGTTCTCGCGGTGCTGCTCCTCCTCGAGCGGGCATTGCCGCGCCGGGGGTGGTCGGTGAGGGGACGCGAGGTGCCGACGCCGACGTGGCCACTGGTCGCGCTGTGGGCGTACTTCGCCGCGAGCATCGCGGGCAACGTCGGCCACGCCCCGGACCTCCTGGCCGCCCAGCTTGTCGCGGCTGTCCCTCCGGTGTCGTCGATGCTGACGTTCCACCTCCTGCTCCGCCTGCTCGACCGCGTCACCGCGCTCCGTGCTGTCGCGGAGGCGCACGAGGACCGGCAGCTCGAGGCGGCGGAGCGCGCGGCGCAGAGGGCAGCGCGGCGCGGCGCGATGCGGTCGGGGCGTAAGGCTGCGCGCCCCGAGGCGGACGAGCAGACCGCGCCGGTTCAGGCGGCCGGCGCGCCAGTTACCGCGCCGGTTGTCGTGGAGCGCGCCGCGCCTGCCGCTGTCGAGCGCGCCACTGCGGAGCGCGCCACTGTCGTCGAGGCCGCGCCGAGCGCGCCGGAGGAACGCGCCGCACCCGCACCACGGCGCGGCAGCCAGCGCGCCGAAGCGTGGTCCTGGTACGAGGCACAGCGCGCCAATGGGGACGAGCCCAGCGCGCCGGACCTGGCGCGCCACCTCGGGTGCTCCGATGGTCAGGCGCGGAAGCTGCGCGCCTATTGCGCGGATCGGTGGACCGGTGAGCAGCGCTCCGGCCTGCGCGTCGTCGGCGCGCCGGAGTGACCGGCGCGATGTTCGCGCCGTTCCTGGTCGAGGTGAACAGTCAGGTGGAGCGCGCCATGCGCGACACGGTGGCGCGGTTGTCGACAGGCGCGGCGGGCGCGCCGGTCCTGCTGGGCGCGGCGCGGTGGCGCGCCGTACGGGAGCTGCGGCCCGTTGGTGGCGCGGCGCGGTAGGCGCGCCACCAACGACGAAAGGCCCCCCGCGCCGAGTCGGCGCGGGGGGCCTTTGCGTGTGGCCGGGTCGACGCGGCGCGGTCACGGGTGAGCCGAGCGCGGTCGGTGTCACGTCATGTCACGCCGCGAGAGTGGCGTCGTTCCTAGCGCTAGCCGGCCGTCTTGGGTCGTGACGTGACGTGACACCGGTTCCCCGTCCCGGGTCAGATCTCTACGGCCACGATCTCCGTGGAGGTCACCATCGTGCAGTGGGTGCCAACGATCTGCGCGGCGAGCAGCGACGCAGCGGCGTCGGTCTCGCCGTCGACCCGGACCCACGAGTGGCGCTGGTCGGGGATGAGCGGGCGTTGCGTGGTGTAGCCGACGCGCACCGTGAAGGTCGCCATGGTTCGGTCAGCGCTTCCCGAGCCACGCGCGCACGGTCATGCGACTAACGCCCGATTGCTCGGCGGCCTGGTATTCGCTAAGGCCGCCGATCTCGACCGCGACGACGGTGGCAGCTTGGAGCGCGATCCGTGCGTCGTTGGCGGCAAGTCGGGCGTTCAGGTCGGCGCGGGCAACGTCGCGCAGAGCGTCCGCGCTGTTGTCGACGTGCTGGGCGATTGCGGTGAGCATGGCCTCGGTGAGGGTGCCGCGCTCGTCGGTGTCGTCGGGGAGGTCGGCGGTGCGTTCCCACCGCAGGTACTCGGTGACGATGGTGTCGACCTGCTCGGGCGTCCAGTCGTCGCCGAGCCATGCCTCGATCGCGTAACGCTCCGTGGTTTCCATGCCTCGTAGTATACGACTATACCGGCATGGCAGTCAACCGCTATACCAGTCGAGTGCGCTCCACCATGTCACGTCACGTCACGCCGTCAGAGGGCGTCGTTCAGCGCCAGCCGGGCAGCCTCGGGGTCGTGACGTGACATGACATTGGTGGCCGCCAGCGGAGCGGTGAGGGCGTCCAGGCGGGCCGCCGCGCTCTCGCGGTAGTCCTCGGCGAGGACCTCTTGCACCGCGTCCAGCATGGCCGCGTCGGTGCGCCGGATCACCTGAGTCAGCACGCCACCCGCATCGAGGCCGTCGACGCGGGTGGCGTGAATGCTGTTGATGACCTGGTCGAGCGCGGCCCGCGCGAGGCGGGCGTCCTCGCGTGCGTCGGCGAGGTTGGCCCGCAGGAGGTCCCGCTCGGCCTGCACGCGGGCGAGCCGCGCCTCCAGGGCGACCAGGCCGGGCGGCTTCCCGGTCTGTGCTGAGACGATGCCGTGGCGGGTGACCATCAGCTCGCGGCGCTCGGTCACGGTGCGACCTCCTGGCAGACGGTGGAGCCGTTGCCGGTGAAACTAGCGGCGGCGGCGGGGTCGTTGTCGGACATGACCGGCGTGGCGACCAGGATTCCCAGGACGACGCCGGCCACGTGGTACCAGCGGACCCCGCTGCTCTTGCTTTTGCGGCTGCGGGGGCGGCGGGTGGGGCTCTTGGCCTTCGGGGTGGTGGTGCGGGGGAGGAAGATGTCGCGGGCTCGCTGCCACATGTCGGTTCCTCCGTTCACCGGTCGCCGAGCGCGAGCACGATCACTGTGCGCTGGTCGTCGGCGGCGTAGCTCTGCGACGAGGAGCCACCATCGCCGTAGTGCGGGCACCCGCCCGGGGCGTCGCGGCACCTGGAGTCGCATTCGGTCGAGGCGAACAGGGTCCGGAGGACGGTGAAGTGCTCGCGGACGTGGACCTCGTCGACCATGCGGCGGGTGCCCGAGGTGGGGTCCCGGATCACCATGCCCGGCGTGAGCTGGTGGACTGTGATGGCGCGCTGGATGACCCACCACGTCTTTTCGCCGCCCTGGATGGTGACGGCGTGGTCGATGCCGTGCTCGTGGGCGTAGCCGACACAGACGGCGTCGAAGGCGTAGATCCAGCCAGCCTGCTCGTCGTACCAGGTTCGGTGGTTGCCGTCGAGGCGGGTGCGCATGCCCGAACCGTCGATGATGATGTCGCCGTCGCGGAGCTTGTCAGTGGTGACGGTGATGAGGGCGAGGTCGGCCATGGGATTCTCCCTGCGGTGCGGTTGTGCTGACACCTCAGACACTACGCGCCGTCTAGGCGTTTGTCTAGGCGTTGCGTCCGTCTCGGTGGGTCGATCGCCGGTCTGGCGGCCACCGTGTCGACCAGTCCCCGGAACTGGTCGACACGGAGACGGTCAGAACTGAGGCTCACCCGCCGGCATCGGCTGGGACCACGGGTCCGCGCCACCAGCGGCCGCTGGCTGGGTCCACGAGTCCGGCTGGCTGGCCGGGCGGCCACCGCCGCCGAATCCGCCGCCGGAGTCCTGGCGGGCGATCTTCGTCACCTTCGCCGTCGCGTACCGCAGCGCGGGACCGATCTCGTCGACGTCGAGCTCGACGACGGTGCGCTTCTCACCCTCGCGGGTCTCGTACGAGCGTTGCTTGAGTCGGCCCTGGGCGATGACCCGCATGCCCCGCTGGAGGGACTCGGCGACGTTCTCGGCGGCCTGCCGCCAGATCGAGCACCGGAGGAACAGCGCGTCGCCGTCCTCCCACTTGTTCGTCTCGCGGTTGAGGGTGCGGGGGGTCGAGGCAATGGTGAAGTTCGCGACGGCCGCGCCGCTCGGGGTGAATCGGAGTTCGGGGTCGTCGGTCAGGTTGCCGACGACGCTGATGACGGTTTCGCCTGCCATGGTCAGGTCTCCTAGCTGTTGGGGTTGCGGGCGGTCGCGGAGGTCTCTCCGACCTCGCGCAGGTCGTGCGCCATACCTGCCGGGCAGGTGGCGAGGTGCATGTGGCGACCGTCTTTCAGCACGCGGGCGACGAAGCACCGGTGGTCGCAGTAGCGGCAATACGCGCCAGCCATGGGCGGGGGTCCTTTCAGGAGGTGGGGAGGAGCCAGACGAACGCCTGGACGGTCGTTTCCTGGGCCCTGATCGCGGCCATGACGAGCCCGTTCGCCTCGTGCATGGCGTTGTCGGTGGCGGCGGTCACCTCGTCCTGGACGGCGACGAGCTCGGCCATAGAGGGGAGGGCGTTGTGGCGGGCGATGTAGAGCGCCAGGCACGTCGCGTCGAGGGCGACCCGCGCCACCTCCTTCTCGATCTTCGTGGTGCCGTAGTTCGCGCGGAGGCTGTGCAGGACCGCCGTCTCGAGGAGGAGGTCGGTGGACGATGGTGTGGTGCTGACGTACATGGCGTGGGCTGCCTTTCGGGGGAAAGTGGGACCAGCCCCGGGGGCGCGGTGTCGGCGTCACGCGCCCCTGGGGCTGGCGGGTCAGAGTCGTACGAGGTCGTCGAGGAGGGCAGGAGCGGTCCAGGTCTTGCCGTTGGTGGTGGTGCGGATGGCGACCATGCGGGTTCCGCGGAAGGGCCAGATGTTGACGACGGTGCCGGTCCTGTCCTTGGTGGTGTCGCGGACGCTGTCGCCGGGCTGGATCGGGGCCGGGTTGATAGCGGTCACGGTGGTTCTCCTGGGAAGTGGTGCGGGTTGTGCTGACATGGACAACACTATCGAACGTCTAGGCGTATGTCTAGGCGTTCGCTGTGTTGATTCTGCCGCCGATGGCGAACGCTGGTGACGCTACTTACGGCCTGCTGGGGTCATGTCGTACAGCTCGGCCAGGGAGTACAGCGACCGGCCGCGGCGGTCTCTCCCCCGCACCGGCACCCCGTACCGGGACACCCAGGACCGCACGGTGCCCGGCTGGACGCCGAGCTGGTGAGCGACCGCGTACACGTCCACCAGCGTGCGTGTGGGCTCCTCAGTGGTCACCGCGAGGTGACCTCGGCCCGCGCCGACCATTCAGCCCACCCGGCCGCGGCTGGCCCGAGGATCGCGGTGACCGTGTCGAGGTCGCGCGGTCGCCACACCTCCGCGCGGATGCCAGCGGAGCGGAACCCGGATAGCCATTCCGCCTGGTCGTCGCTGATGCGCCCGGTCTCGGTCTTGAGCTCGGCCACCAGGAACAGTGACCGGGCCGGGTGCAGGAGGGCCAGGTCGGGCCACCCGGCGCGGACGTTCTGCACGAACTTCCGGCCGCTCTTCGCCTGCCTGGGGACGTTGTTCGGGGCGTGGTAGTGCATCCACCCGTAGAACTCGGCGATGTTCTCGACCCGGGTTTGCCACTGCGTCTCAGTGATCCCGCGGAGAAGCTGGTCGGCGGCGGTCAGGCGTGCGCTCATTCATGGGCTGGGGAAGGGTTGTGGGTGGTCCGGTTGCCGCAGGCGCCGCAGGCCCAGGCGCCGGGCTCGGTGGGGTGGGCGACGACTGCCGCGCGGTGGCAGCGGACGCACGGCATGCGCAGTGGCCGCGGCCCGCCGTCGCTGCCGAGGAGGCGGCGACCGGCGCGGGACAGTCGCCAGGCAGCTGCGGCGACCTCTGCGGCGACGGTGTCGGGGACGACGTCGAGGCGTTCACGGAGTACACGGAAGGCGTCGATGGTGTCGGGGTGGTCCTCTGCGCCGTCGCCGTGGGCGTCGCCGTGGCCACCGGTCAGGCCGAGGATCTCGCCGGCGAGGTCGGCCACTTCGGATTCGGCCAACGCCAGGTAGTCGAGGACGTCGAGGTTGGCCGGCGGGCCGGCGTGGACCTTCGTGGCGCGGCGATCGGAGCGTGGTTCGGTGCTGGTCGACCCGGCGATCTTCCACTGCGGGTCAGACAACGTGAGGTAGTGCTCGGTGGCGTCTGCGAGGTACTGATCAGCGAGGGCGAGGACGTCGGCGCGTGTGCGGGCCGGCGGCGTGGGCGTCATGTGGGGGCACGCTCCCGGGGGGTCCGAAGTGCATGTGCGGTTCTCGTCAAGCTACGCGCAACCACTTCCGGTTGTCCACGCGAGTCGGACGAGTCATCCGGTGATCCTGGATTCGTTGTCGATTCGTGAGTAACGTTCGCGGTGACCCCTCCCTTCCCCATCTCGCAAAGGACCCCCATGTCGTCGCCGAACGCCCTGCACGAGCTGATCCGGCAGAGACGCGAGGAACTAGGCGCCGACGGTCGACCTGTCTCGTATGAGTGGGTGGCCGAGCGCGCTGGCGTGCCTGTGTCGACTGTGCATTCCCTCGCCACACGCGAGCTGCGGTCTCTGACGGAGGCCACGCGGTCCCGCCTGGCGGCCATCGCTGAGGCAATCGGGGTCAACCCGGCCGATCTCGAACAGGCCGCCGTGGAGTCGATGGGGTACACGGTCCGGGTGGCCTATCAGGCACTCGACGATGACCAGGAGGTCCTGATCGGGGCGTATGACGACCTCGACGAGGCCCAGCGGCAACAGGTCGTCGACTTCGCCAAGTTCTTACGGTCACAACGTCACGGATAGTGGGCATTAGGGACAGTTGTGGCGGACCGCCTTATCAGTTTCCAAGCTGTCAGAGCGTCGGCCTATGCTTCGCGCTCCGGCACATTTCGTGCGATGTTTTAGGGAGCTTCCGGGTGGACGTGGAACGGTATCCCGAGCTTGGCCGCATGGGCGTCGCCGCCGTGGTCGACCAGGTCGCCGGGGTGGTCATGATCGACTCCAAGCTGAGCCACGCCGAAGCGGTGGCGGCGATACAGCACGTCCTCCCGGACGTGCCCGTCGACGCCGTCGAACACTGGGTCGAGCGTGAGCTCCCCACTGTGGAGCCGCTCGCGTCCTGGCTACCCATCGAGGGGTCCGTGTTCACGGTCAACGGGCAGCCGATCGGCGGCCGCGGCGGCGTTGTCTCCACCCTTGAGGCACCACCAGCCCGCACCGCTCCCCCGCCGCAGCTCGAGGGACCGGCCAGGCCGAACCGGGCACAGCGGCGCCGGCATGCCCGCATGTCTGCCCCGCGGCGCGTGGTCATGCGCACGGTGTCCGCGCTGGGAACCACAGCCATCGGGGCGATCGCGGCCGCCGTTGTCCTGGCCCCTACCGGCGCGGTGGCCGACGCCTGGGATGATCCGATCTTTCAGCGCGTGGCCACCGCGGCAGAGCTGCAATGCACGCCGCTCGTGGACGAGCCCCTTCGGGCACAGTGCGTCGACGCCCGCGGCATGGTCGCGAATGCAGAGGCGTGGGTGGGTCCGGATTCGATCACCTACACGTTCACGGCCAACGGTGAGCGAACGGTCCTCAAGGTGTTTTCCTCCGACACCGCACTCCGCCGGTGGACCACCAGCTCGACCGACCGCACCGCGTACCCGAACCTGGCCACCGGCGACCGGGTCGTCTTGTACGGCTCCGATCCGGAGATGCTCGCCCCGTTCGAGCCCATGTTCACCGGCACCCTGACGGCGGAGAAGGTCGCGCCGGTGGTCCTGCGGGCGTCCTACGCCATGGGGCTTCTCCCGGAAGGGCTGACCGAGCAGGCCACCGCGGCGGACTCCACGCTGGTGGTCGATTGGGAGTCGGTGCGGAACACCCCGGCGCCCGTCCAGGCCGCAGCCGCGGCGATCCTGGCCGGTGACGGGCGGCTCGCCAGCTTCGTCGACGACCTCGGCGACGGCGCCGCGTCCACCCCCGACCCGGTCGTTCCGACGTATCGCGCGGCGGTCGCCGCCGTGCCGCCTGCCGAGGTCGTCGACACAGCCCCCGACGAGCCGACTGCCGAGCCACCACAGGTCGAGCCCGAGCCCGAGCTGGACGAGCCGCGGACGTTCGTTGCGGAGCCGCCGACGACGGTGACGTACCAGCCTCCGCCGGTGTCTCCCCCGGTCGCTCCTCCCCCGCCTCCGCCTCCTGCCGAGGAACCGCCGCGGCGGGAGTTGACCATTCAGAGGCCCGAGGTGCCGCTGTGTGACCCGCCCGAGGACGACCCCGACCCGACGCCGCCACCTGTGGACCCGCCGCCCACGCAGGAGCCGGAGAGTCCGGAACCTCCTCCGGAGGAGCCTCCCCCGCCGCCGCACGAGCCGCCGACACCCCCCATTGACAACCCGCCGCCCACACACGAACCACCAGCGGACCCGCTGGGACCGGACACCACCCCGCCGCCGTTCGACGATGACGTCATGCCCATCTACGAGCAGGCCATGAACGCAGTACAGCCCCTCCTCCCGGTCGGGTGAGGGGCTGTACCGGCGTCGAATGTCAGACGACGACCGCGGTCGAGCGTGCGATGCTGACGGCCGCCGAGGACGACGCGAGGACGTCATTCACGACCTGCCACGAGTCGGGGTCGAGTTCGCCGTCGGCGTGCGCGGCCATCAGCAGGCCGTAGATCATGGTCATAGCCCGGAGGGCGCTGTCGGCCACGTCCGGGTCAGTGAGGTCGAGGTCGCGGGCAGTGAAGTAGTCACGCCACAGGCCGGCCAACTGGTCGGTCCGCGCCAGTGCGCCGGGGTCGGCTCGCTCGAGCGCCGAGGAGATACGCGCGGCCAGCGGATCGGGGATCGAAACCACGGGGTCCTCCTGTCGGTCGTGTCGGGCTTCGCTGGGGTCACTGTCACACCCAAAGGTACCGGTCGACAAGGGAATGCCCCGGTCCCTCGCGGGTCCGGGGCATTCGAGGCCTCCCAGCCTCACGTGAATCGAGTGTCAGCACAACCCACGTTCCACCGGGAGAACGCTCCGATGGTACAGGTCAATCGTCGGTATCCAGCTCGACGACGCCCTCCGACTGTGGGCCTGCCTCGTGGATTGCTGTCTTGGCGGAGGCGATGTGTTGACGGGCACGCATGGCGGCCTGCGCCTGCTCGTGGTTCGGGCCTGTGCCCTCGCGCCAGTCCGAGGCCAGGGTGTCGCGGGCGTCACTGAGCAGTCGGCCCGCCTCGCGGCGCATCTGCTGGAACGTCGGCAACTCGTGGTTGGCGAGCATGCCCGAGGGAAACGACGGCGATGGCTCGTTGAGCTCGATACCGGCGGCGTGCGCGCACGCGGCGAGGATCGCGCGGGCGTTCTTGTGGTCGACGCCAGTCATGGCGTCGCCAAGATTCACCGGCCGGGCCTCCGCCAGCGCCAGGGCCACGGCGACGATCCGGGCCTCTCCCCCGGACATGCCGGTGCCCTCATCGAACCAGGCGGCCGCATCCTCCCAATCAATCCACGCGCGGGGCTCTGTGCCGCGGTCGTCCTCTTGCACCAGGTGGGCGACCTTGCGGAGCATGCCGGTATCAACGAGGAGCTTCACAGCGGCCTCGCTCGGGTAGTAGCCGCGTGCCCACGTCGTGAGGGCGGCCGCGAGGGCAGTGGTCTCTGTCATGGCAGGCAGGCTATCGGCGGCGTCGGACACGACGGGGCGGGTCGCAGTTCGGGTGCAAGGTCTCCCCCAGCTCGACGAGGACCGGGTCTAGGCGGGTGTTGCAGGCGTGACACAGACGCGGGTTCGCCTGCCGGGGCCAGTCCGGCGGGATGGGCGGCAGGAGGCCGGCTGCCGCGAGCTGCTCGGCGCGGCGGCGTGGCGACAGCTCCGGCGGGGTGTCGGTCGTCATGAGGTCGTCACCGGCCACGGGTTAGCGTGGATCACCTGGGCCACCGCGGCGGCCATGCTGACCAGGAGCCGCTGCTGGTAGCGGTGCGCCCGGGCGGCCAGGACCAGCGCGTCGACGGCCGGGAGGTCGTCGGCGAGGGTAGCGGCGATCATCCGATATGCGGTGGCCATCGCCGGGTGCATGTCGTCGACGCGGCCAGCGATCTCGTCAGTCCAGACCGTGCCGCCGGCGGAATGCACACGACGGGCGCCGAATAGCGCCCCGAACCGGGCGGCCTGGTCGACGCCGGTGGCGCCGTACTCGATGGCGACGGTTCGGGCGCACCGCTCGACGCCGGCGAGGTCGCCGGAGTGGGCGCAGACGATGGACGCCGACACCAGGCGGCGCATGATGCTCGGCACGGGGACCTTGATGGTGATCGTCGTCACGGCTTCGCTCCCCCGGTGTGCTGGCGGATCAGGGCGACAGCTTCCTTCTCGGCGCGGTGGTATGCCTCGAGGTCGTTCTCGCGGTTGCGGAATGCGTCGGTGAGGGGTTGCCGTTCGCGGCGCGGGACGCAGAGCCAGCAGGTCCGGCAGCCGACATGGCCGGGGCTGACGACCTGGTCGCAGTTGTGGCCGGGGCAGTGGTGCCAGCCGTCGACGACGAAGGCGGCGCCGATCGCGGCGCGGACGGGGCGTGGGAGTTGGGCGAGGCGGGTCATGGGGTGTCTCCTCCGTGCGTGTTGGGGAGGAGGCCGTGGGGAATCCGCGGCGGAGGCCTCCGGGGGTCGTGTCCGTTCCCGAGCTTGCGAGGGGCGGAGACGGCCAGCGGAGGCCTCCGGGGTGGACTCCCCGGAGGCCTCCGGAGTGGGTCAGAGGTCGGCGAAGCGGGGGCAGTTGCGGTAACAGCGCTGCCCGGTGTGGGCGCCGCAGTCGTCACAGGCGACGTTGTCGTCCAGCGTGGCGAGGTAGTCGGCTTCGGCGTGGCACTGCGGCCCGCAGGGCTCCCCCGACGGTGCGCCGCATGCCTGGCAGGCGTTGCCGAGCGGGACGAGGAGGTCCTCGATTCCGGCGGCAAGCTTGGCCTCGGCGGCGAGGATCAGGTTCAGAGGGTCGGCCGGGTCGAGGTGGTCGGATTCGCCGTCGCGGTGCAGCTCGAACGCCTCGATGGTGTCCTCGCGGGTGATGGGTTCGTGGGCCATCGGGTTTCCTCCTGGGGAAGTGGAACGGGGTTGTGCTGACAGGAGAAACACTACCGTCCGCCTAGGCGTATGTCTAGGCGGACGGGGATATTGGTAGGCCGCTATGTGCCCACAGGTGGTGAACTACTCGGTGGGTGATCCGTCGCAGGCCTGGCAGATGATGCGGCGATCGTCGTCGACCCAGGCGAGGAGGAATTCGTCGTCGTCGATGTCGGGGTGGCGGTCGACGATGTGGTCAATGACCGCTCGGGTTCCGGGGTAGATGCTCCGGAGTGCCACTCCCCCACCTCCTACGGTGCGAAGCCAGCAGGAGGCTCCTGGGGAGGAGGTTACGCTCCGCTCCCCCGGCGGCCGCCGAACCAGCCACGGCGCGCCACAGCGGCCTCCTCCGCGGCTCTCCGGGCGGCCTCCGCCCTCTCCAGCTCGGCGGCATGCTCGGCGCGGAGCTTCTCGGTCTGCTCGACGATGCGGCGCTCGGCGTCGGCCTTCGCCTCGGCGGCGACCCGCTCGGCGCGCTCGGCGCGGTCCCGCTCGGCGGCCAGCTGCTCCTGGTACAGCCTCTCGACCTTGTCGGATGCGGCGGACTGCGCCTCGAGCGCACGCGGTAGGACCTCGTTCACGATGCTCCGGACGAGGGATTCGACGTCGACCCCGTCCGCGGCCGGCGCGGCGGAGTTCGCCCGGGCCGCCGCGCCGGTCTTGCGGAGCTGTTCACGGAGCCGATGCACGGACTCCTGGGTGATCAGGTACTGCGGGTGAGTGGACACGGCGGCGAGGCGCCCGTTCCGAATCCACTGCCTGACCTGGGACGGGTCCCGAGACAGCAACTTGGCGGCCTCGGTGGTGGTGTAGGTGTCCGGGGTGCGGGGCTCCGGGGCGGAGGTGTTGCCCTCCGCCCCGGCGGTGGGGGTGGTCTGCTCCGGGTCCATACCTCCGGAGTGTCCTCCTCCCCCGGTGTTCATCGGCGGCTATCCCGCCGGTCGACGAGTTGGCGTGTCGGCTGCGACTCGTCGGCCAGGGCGTCGGCGCGGCACCCGCCGCAGTTGGTAGCCGACTGGCCGGGGTGGGTCCGGCACTGCTCACCAGGCCGCAGCGCGGTCGGGGTCGGAGTGGAAACCAGGCCCGCGCCGTAGGTGCGTCGTTCACCACGGCCAGGACCGGCGGCCGCGGGCGTGGGCAGGGTCCTCGTGAGCTGAGCGACGTAACGGTCAATCCACGGAATCCCGGCAGCCCCGGCGGCCCGTGCGGCGGCCGCGGCGACCTGGACGGCGACCGCGTTGCCGAGGAGCTCCTCGGCAACCTCGCGGGCCTTGCGCTGAATGTGAGGCATCGCAGGGGTGGCGTGATTGGCGTTGTACGCCTCCACCCATGCGGCCTCGACGGTCGCGACCGGCGAAGCCGGGTCGTCGACCGGTCCGTTCGCGCGAGCGCCCCCCGTGAGAGAGAGAGAAGAAAAGACTTCTTCTTTGGGGGTCACTGGTGAGCACCCGGGGGAGTCACTGGTGAGCACGGGGGGGTGCTCACCAGTGAGCACCCCCCCTGTAGTCGTGGGAGAGGAAACGGCGGGGGTGACCTCCTGGGGAGCCTCCGCGGGGGAGGAGACCACAGGAGCGACCTCCCGAGGAGACTCCGGAGCGCTCCGCCGGGTGAACGTCTGCGCAGGGATCGCGGGGGAGGACCACTCGAGGACGTAGTCGTTGGTCTGCTGGGAGCCGTCGGCGTTGTACCGGTGCTCCACCGTGAGTAGGAGCGCGTCCTGGAGCTCGTCGACGGCGCGGCGAGCCTTCGCGCGGGACCATCCCAGGTCGTCGGCGATGGTGGCGTACGCCGGGCGGCGGCCGTTGGCGTTCTGGGTGCGGCGCCACAGATAGGCGTACAACCGCACCGCTGCATCCGACAACGACGACTCGATGACCCCGGCCGGAACCATGCCGAACGGGCCGAGAGCGTTACGCATCCCGTCCGGCGTGTCGCTCGGGGGAGTGTTGCTTTGTCCGGGCAGCCTTGTACGCTTGCTCATGTGGGCGACCTCCGCTGTCGCTCTGGGCCGGGTAGAGCGTCGCAAGCGCTCCCCGGCCCGGCCCATTTCTGGGCTCCGATTTGGGATCGTCACCAGTCGGCCGAGGCCCATTTCGGCGTTCCAGTGACGTCGTGCTGCCGATCAAGCTATCTGCCGCCACGCGCGTAGCGGGGGAGGCTGGGCGGGTCATAGCGGGGCGTGTCGTCATCGCTTCCGCCTACGGTGCGCGTCGAGGCTGACGACATTGGCAGGCAGCGACACCGGCGCGGCCGGGGGAGTGCGCACACGATCGGCCTTCGGGCACGTCGCGAAATGCGGCACCAGCAGCGTCTCCCACGCATCCGCCGCCGGATAGTCCTTCGACAGCACGCGCGCCCGCAGGGTCCCCGCACCGTCGCGGTGAACGGCCGTGTTACCGGTGGCGTCCGCGGCCGGGTCCAACGGCATCCGACGCCCGCGCGTCGTGAGCGCCCACAGAACGGGCCGGCCGCACAGCGCACAGCGCTGCACGAACCGGCCCCATCCCGCAGGGAGCTTGCTGCTCACCGCCGACGTCCCGCCTTGAACGCCTCCCGCGTCACCCGGAGGTCACCAGTTGCCACGACGTTCGACCCGACAGACCGCTCGACGGCCGCCGCCAGCTCGTCCTCCGCGCGCTGCATCAGGGACGCGGCGAACTTCCCAATGTCGGTCTTACGCCACGTGATCTTCCCGTACCGGTCGACCTCGAGGAACCCGGCCGTGGCGCCCGCCTCGAACGCCTCAACGATCGCAGCCCCGACGTCGCCGGAGGCGGACTCCAGGAACGCGTCAGGGTCGACACCTCGGGCGAGGACCCCAGCGACGACCGGGGCCAGCTGGTCGGGCTTCGTCCACGTCGTCGACTTCGACACAGGCGCCACGACGATCTCGGTGTCACCGTCAGGGACGGCGACCCGGTCGGCACCAGTGGACAGCGCCTCGTCGGTGATGAACTCGCGGGCGGACTTCGCGGCCGCAGCGAACTCGCCCGCGATGCGGTCGAGCACCTCCGCACCGTGGGCGAGGTCCCGAACCAGCGGGGCGACCTCCCCGACGGTGTATACGGCGGAGGTGTCTCCGTCGCGGACGGCCTGCCGCTCGCCACGCACGGCCTTCACATGGCCACCGATGGCGTCTGTGAGCCGGTTCCCGAGCCCGCGGGTGGCGGCGTCGAGGGCATCGATGTCTAGCGGCCCACCGAGGAGGTCGAGCGGGGCCGGCAGGCGTGCCGCCTCGTCCTGCTCGGCTTCCTCGGGTGTGCTCGGGCCGGTGTCGTCGGTCTCGGCGTAGTAGTCAGAGTGCATGAGAGGGGTCCTCCGGAGGATCGTGGTCGCGGATGGCGGGAGTGGGGGAGGGGGCTCCGCAGGTTCCGGAGCCCCCTCCGGTGGGTTGTGCTGACACCCAGACACTACCAAACGCCTAGGCGTTTGTATAGGCGCACGAGAGGACTCCACACACGTCGACGTGCCCCATCGACACCTTTACTGCTGGGCATGCGAGATGCGTAGCGTCATGCGGTCACCTCCCACAGGTACCGAGGTACGCCGTCCATGCCGTGGTCCTCACGTGGCCGGCTGGGGACGTTCCACCCAGCGCGGGCGGGTCGCTCTGCGACCACATGCCAGCCGGCGGCGCGGAGCGACGCGCCGCCCTCCCCGGCCTGGGTGTACGTGATCAGACGGCGGTAGCCGAGCGCCTTCGCAGCCCGCCAAGCGGCGCCGTAGAGCATGCTGTTGGCGTGTTCGGTGCCGTCAGTGCAACTGCGCGTAACCTCGACGGTCTGGCCGTCGTCAAAGTGCCTGGCGACCGGCCTGCCCACGATGGCCACGCCGACGAGCGTCTGGCCGCGAGCGACGCCGACGCTGAATTTGTGGCTCACCGGGGGCTGGTGGTGGCGGTGCCACACGCGGACGAACTCGGCGGCGTCAGCGAAGCTCACCGGCACGATGCGTAGCGTCATGCGGTCACCTCCAGCCGCACCAGCTCGTTGGAGGCCCTCACGACGCCTCGTCATCCCACAGGAGGCGCGTGGCGCCCCCGTGCCCGTGAATGGCCACAACATCAGCGACCGACGCGGCCACGGTTGTGGTCGCGGTGGCCGTGTTCCACCGGTAGACCACGGTGCCGTCAGGGAACTCGACCCCATGGGCGACAGTGCCGGTGCCGGACACCCCCGACACATCGACATCGCGGACGAGGGTGAACGTTCGGCTGACGCTCATGCCGCCACCTGCTCCCCGGTCAGCGCCTCACTGACGGCGGCCATGAGGTCGCGCGCAGCGGGTGGGGTGACTGCGTTGCCGGCCATGCGCACGCGCTCGCGACGGGTGCCCTCCCAGGCGTAGTCGCTGGGGAAGGCCATCCCGGCGGCGACCTCGTAGGGCTCGAGCATGCGGAACTCGCAGTCGTCGACCTGCGCCTCGGCGACGGCCATGTCGCCTGCGGTGAGGAGAGACTGGTGGCCCGTTGTGGTGAGCGTCCGCAGCTCCTCGGCGGCCGGCGTGACCATCTGCCCCGCGTCGCCCCGGGGCGTGTTGTTCCGCATGACGAGCGCGTACGCCTCGCGGGTGGTGAGGGTCCGTAGCGCCTCATCGGAGCTGCGGACGTCCTCGTTCCACGAGCCGCCAGCCGGGGTGATCAGCGCGTGGTGGTTGCCGTTGGCCGTCACGGTGGAGAGCGGGCGTTCGGTGGATCGGGCGTCCGACCCGCCGCCGCGCAGCTCGGCAATGAAGGGCATCGCCAAGGCGGTTTCGGCGCGGGTGGTCATCGTCCGCAGCGGGTCATCCGCCGACCGGGCTTCCTTCCCGTCACGTCCCTCGACCGGCACGAGCAGCGCCTTCGACGGCGTGGTGTGCAGGGTGCGCAACACCTCCTCGATCGGCCACGTCCGCACGCCTGGCCGACGCTCGAACGTGTTCCCTGCGACCTCGGCCACGAACGGCCGCCAGTACCGGGCGATCCCCGCGGCGATACGGGCCCGCGTCTTGTCCGCCAGCGGCTTGTCACGGTCTCCGATGCGCTGGCCGCGCAGGGTGAAGTCGATCGCGGTGTACGCCGGGAGCCAGCCGGGCTCGACCTGGGTACCGCAGGCGCCGTGGACGTAGACGTACTGGGCGCGGTACCGGCCGACGCTGCGGCCGGGCTTGAACGCCTGCCGCGACTCGACGACCTCGTCACACCGTGGGCACCATGCGCGCGGGCGCATCATCCGGTCGACGTCCGGTTCGCGCTCGCCCTTGCGCCAGCACACGACATAGAGCCGGTCCCGGGACTGCGGCGCCGGCGCGCCGAGCGCCTGGGCGTGCATGGAGTTGAGGCTGATGACCTTGAACAGGTAGCCGAGCTTGACCAGCTCCTCGCGCCAGACCTTCCACGCGAGCCGGTACTTCGGCTGGGTGGCGATGTCGACGACGTTCTCGACGACGATGGCGCGGTACTGGTGGTGTTCGGCGAACCGGAGCACGTCGAACATGAGCAGCCGAGAGCGAGTGGCCGCGTCGTCGGACAGCGGGTCCTCGAACAAGCCCTCCTCGATCGCCGGGCGCGCCTTCCCGCCGCCGGCCTGTGACCACTTCGTGCATTCCGGCGAGGCCCACAGCACGTCAGTGCGGGGGAAGTAGCTGGGCTCCTCCATGTGCAGGTCGACGTGCGCGTGATCAGTCGTCGGGTGGTTCGCGTTGTGGACGTCGACCGCAAGTTGCCAGTGATTGGCCGCGATGCGGATTGAGACACCGGGGACGCCGATCATCCCGGTGGACGACCCACCCGCGCCGGCGAATAGGTCGGTCACGGTCAGGTTGGCACTCATGCGTTGCCTCCAGTGGGCGGGTTGTGCTGACGCCTGAAACACTACGCCCCGCCTAGACGTTTGTCTAGACGGGGCGTACGTGTTGGTGCTGGTTATGCGGCAGTTAGGCGGCCCGTGGGTCGGTGCGCTCCGGTGGCCAAACCTCGGTGGTGGCGTGGTGGCGGCACATGCCCCACAGACGCCAGCACCACGAACACACAGGCCCGAGCCCCGGATCGACCTCGGCCACAAACACCGGCCGCGCGTCGCTGCCGCCTACGGCCTCAACGTGGAACGCCATCCAGTCGGCGAACTTCTCGGCAAGGTTGATGTCGGCGCCGATGGAATCGAGCCAGGCACGGGTCTGGGCGACCCATTCCCGCGACGCCTGGGTACCGTCGAACGCGTACCCGGGCCGGTCGTCGGGTGGTAGGCCTTCGGCGGTCATGTCGCCTCCCCATCGAGTAGGTCGCGAATGGCGGAGACGACGGCGCTAGGGGCTTGGTACGCATTGGCCATACCGCGGGCCGTACTCAGCATGCCGCGCAGCCGCTCGACCTCGGCCAGCAGCGCGGGCACGTCCTCGCGGGCGTGGACGATGAACTCGGCGTCGGTGCCATCGATGGCCAGAGCCGTGCCTAGCAACACGCCAGGCTCGTCCCAGTCGTCGGGATCATGCGTGGTGCCGAAGTAGACGCCGCCACTCGGCGCGGTTCCACCCACTACCCACGGCCCGTCCGTCGCGCCCTCGGCCCGCGCCCGGATCGCGTCGAGGTCCAGGCCGGACTCCGGCTCCTCGCCACACCATGGCTGGTGCTGGCCTTCGGGACCGCGGTCGCAGTTGCACCGCTCGTCACGGGCGCTCACTCCGACGCACCACCCTCGGGGGTCGTGACATCGGCGTCGGCGCGCGCTGCCGCGTGACCCACGGCCCGGCTGCCCAACATCTGGAGATAGCCTCCGAGCGGCCCGGCCTTGTCGCCGACCTTGACCGTGACGCCGAGCACCCGGGCTTCCCGGGCTTCGGTGTTGATCGCCGCGAGGGTGTCGACGGCGTTGCTGTCCTCCAGGTCGACGGTGCTGGCGGTGTCGGCGAACGCCTGCGCCGTCGCCAGCGCTTCGGCCTCCGCCGCGTCACGGCGGGCCTGCTCCGCAGCTTCACGCTCGGCGGCCTGGGTGTCCTCGTGCAGCTGGCCCTTGTGCCACAGCTCCAGCCCCACACCGAACCGCATGGCGGCGTTCCGGAGAGCGTCTCCGATGATCTCCTTCACCGCGTTGTGGCCGCCCTTGCCCTGGGCGTCGCCGTACCCGAGGCGGGTCACGCCGGCGACGGTGAGTTCGATCCACATGCCGCCGTCCATGCGGGGGAGGACCGCGAGGAGAGCCGGGTCGGTGACGGGCCGCCACGACCACAGCGGGTCGACCTCGAGGAGGCGCTCGGTGATGGCGGCGTGACCCGCGTAGTCGAGGTGCTGCGAGCAGGGGACGTGGTATCCGCCGCACTCGTTGCAGCTGCGCTTATCGCCATTCTTGGGGACGTTCACGGGCTTTTTGCTGATGAGGCGGGCCGGCATTGGCGTCCGCAGCGCCTTGAGCGCGGCGGCCTGACCCTGGGGGACCGCGATAGCGGCTTCGTCTGCGAGCGCCTCGCCGACAGCGGTGTTCACGTCGACCGGGGCAGTATCGGTGGTGTTTTCGGGCATGACAACGGGGTCCTTCCGTGCGGCTGGGAGGCCAAGGGGTGGTGGTGCGAGAGGGGGAGCGGGGTGGCGGGTTAGGCCTTCTTGGCGCGCTGCTTCCGCTCGCTGTCGGCGACGTACTTGATCAGGAACGCGGTGATCGCCTCGGACAGGTACTCGCCGTTCTCGTGGGCGGCGGCCTTCGCCGCGTCCCACACTTCGTCAGTAACGCGGATGCCGCGGTTCTTAGCTATGGGCCGATTCGGCACTGGTGTAGCCATGGCGGGCCTCGTGATCGTCGTCATGTTCGGGGTCCTCCTCCCGTAAGTCGTGGGCGTGGGTTGTGCTGACGAGGACAACACTATCGAACGTCTAGACGTGTGTCTAGGCGTCGGCGTGTCCGGTCAGCGACCAACCCCCACGGACCCCGCAGAGAGTCAGCTGGCGACGTCGAACCCGCGCGCCGCGCACTCCGCGACCAGGAACTCCTGCATGACGTCCGGCTGATACACCACGGCGTCCCCGGCGTCCCACGGCATGGACTCCCACTCCCGGAGCATCCCGTCAAGCCCGTTGCGCTCGGCCAGCAGACACGCCGCCTGCGGATACATGGCGTCCTTCGCCACCTCGGTGTCCCACACCTCGCGCATGACCAGCTCGAACCGGGCCGCCGGATCGTCCGGGAGCTGCCCCACCGACGAGGTCGACGACGGCGCCGAGCTCGGCGCCGCGCCCTCAGCGTCCCCACCTGTCGAACAGCCAGCCACGGCCACAGCAGCGGCGACCACCAAACCCACCCGTATACGCATACTGCGCATGATCGCCCACCCCTGCGACACGCGGCAACGACGAAAGGGCCCCCGCGGACCCGACACCCATCCCCGAGCGTCAGGCCCACGGGGGCCGGCATGGGGAAGGGCCCGCCGAAGCGGACAAGATCAGGAACCGGCGTGCTGGCCCCGGTACGCCTCCACGTCCGGGGCGGCAGCCAGCCACGGCACGTACTTCTGGAGGAACGACTCGACGACCGGCAACGCCATGACCCGAGTCACGCCGGCCGCGACCCCCAGGGCCACACCGGCGCCTCCGGCGGCGGCCGCCGCGTCGTGCTGGGTGGCTGCCTCGTAGATCAGCGGCGCACCAGCGGCCAGCATGAGAACCGCCTGGACAGTGGTTCGGATCGTGCGGCGCGCCGCATCGGTCAGCTTGAACATGGGTAGCTCCTCGATCAGTCGATGAGTTCAGCCGGCCACGGCGGAGGCGGTGGCGGCAGCCGCCTATAGATGTGGTCGACAAGGTCGCGGCTGTACCGCCAGAGGATCGCGTTCTTCGTTTCCAGCAGGTCGACCCGCGTCTCGACGGCCGCCAGGCGCCCGTTCTCGGCGGCCTGGCGTGCCTGCCGGGTGGTCCGGCGTGTCGCCCACCACGTCAGAAAAGACCCCGCGAGGCCGGCAACCGCGCCGATGACAGCGACGGTCACCCCCTCGCTCACCCCGCGGCCTCGGAGTCCTGCTCGCTGCCGACGGGCAACTCGGGGAGCTCGTCGACGATCACCGCGGGGACCTTCGCGACGGCCGCCGCTACCCTCGCCGACGCCTGGCCGCCGAGTTCCTCCGCGATGGCCCGGACCGCGGTCTCGATACGGCGGACGCGGGTGCCGGTGTCGGCGGAGTCCTGGATCCACATGACGTCCTCACCGCCCCGCCGCACCTTCATCTGCGCGGTCCGAAGGGCGCCGTTGGTGGCGATGACGTCGCGGCTGTTCGCGCTCAACGTGCCGACGTTGCCCACGGCGGCGATGATCGCGTTCAACTTCTCGTCAAGGGCCCGGTACTCGGCACTGGACATTTCTTCGTCTCCTCCTGTGTCAGGGAGCGCCTGGAAGACCCGGACGCCGTTGATGTCCTCCGACCAGCCCACGTACCGGTGTGGCCACGTGAAGGTGTCGAGGCTGCTGTTACCGACGCGGCCGGAGCGGGGAACGTCGGTGGAGCGGAACCGCCCGCCGCCGAGAGAGATGGCGACGTGGCCGTGTCCGGAGGCTCCGCCGGTCCACCACATCGGCACACCCGGCGGTGGGTTCCGGTCTCCGGGGTGCCGGTGCTGGGCCGCCGCCCACGCGATGGCGGCGCTCCGGTACACAGCGGCGATGTCGAAGCAGCTCCGCACGAACTTCAAACACATCGCCGTGTCGAAGCGGTCGACGTTGTTGGCCCAGGCGATCGCCTGGGCGGGGGTGCGCACCATGGGAGGCGCCTCCTGGGCATGGGTCGGGCCTCCGCCCGGGAACCCGGGGGAGGTGAGCAGAGCGGGGGAGAGCTACAGGGGCAGGACGGTGCGGCTCACCGACAACGGCCAGTGCTCCTCAACGGCGGCCGCGATCGCCGCATCCGTCAGACCGGACACGTCCAACTGGCCCTCCAGGTCGAGAGCCACAGCGTCCGTGACCTGATCGGAGGCCAGCACCGCGGACCGCAACCCCGGAGCCTCAAAGTCGCGCTCGAGGATCGCCCGGGCCAGCGAGTAGGACGCATCCCCGACCGGGTCTGTCGTGGAGTGCTGGGTGGCGCACATGCGGATCGCGGCCCGGACCCTGCCGCCCAGGGCGGGGTCCGTTTCGGCGAGGGCGACAGCTGTCAGGTCCATGCGTGTGTGTCCTTCGTGGTGTGTCCGGCTGCGGTAGACCCCAACGCCACATGGCCCACTCCAGGAAAGGGCGTCAGGATAGAGTCACTTTCGGCATTTCTTGACGCATGTCCTGTCGGGTCTTAGAGTCCAACTAGACATTTTCCTGGGTGGGAGGGAGCTCAACAGTGCGAGTCGGCTACGTCAGGGTCAGCACCGTCGACCAGAACACCGTCCGCCAGCTCGACGGCATCACCGTCGACCGGACATTCACCGATAAGGCCTCCGGCAAAGACACCACCCGCCCGAAGCTGGACGAGCTGCTGGCGTTCGTCCGCGCAGGCGACACCGTCACGGTCCACTCGATGGACCGGCTCGCACGCAACCTCGACGACCTGCGCCGCCTGGTGCGGACATTGACCGCCAAGGGCGTCCGGGTCGAGTTCATCAAGGAGCACCTGACCTTCACCGGAGAGGACTCACCGATGGCCACATTGCTGCTGTCGGTCATGGGTGCCTTCGCCGAGTTCGAACGCTCCCTGATCCTCGAACGCCAGCGAGAGGGCATAGCCGCCGCCAAGCAACGCGGCGCCTATACCGGCCGCAAACCCGCACTCACCGCCGAGCAGGCCCACCAGCTACGGCAACGCGCCGCGGCCGGCGAACCGAAGTCGGCGCTAGCTCGAGAGTTCGGCATCAGCCGCGAGACGGTGTACTCCTACCTGCGGGCCGACACGACACCGATCCCTAGTTGAGGGGACGGACAGCGAGGGACTGATCGAGGTCCCCGGGCGTGCCACGCATGGCGATACCGACGACCAGGCACCGCGACGACAGCCCCATCCCAGGGTGCTCGACCTGAATGTGGTCCCCGTGCTGGAGACGCGGGTCCGGTTCCGAGAGAGACAGGTTCCGGATGATCGGCCGCACCTCGGCGACCTCATCGGCCAACCACGCCGTGTACGCGGCCACGTCGGTGTCCTGCCGCCACCGCGACGACGGCAACGTCAACCAAGTCTGCCCGCCAGGCGGGTCCTCCTCGTTGACGACGATCTCGGTTTCCTCGTCGCCCCAGATGTGAACCTGTTTGGCCATGAGGACCGGGCCGCCGCCGATGAGCTGAACGTCCGGCGGCGAGAGCGTGCCCGGCACGTAGGACAGGTTGACCTTGACCCGGTCGGCCTCTACCGGGGTCACCGTCACGGTGAACGTTCCGTAGGTGCCGGCGAGGTTGTAGTTCCGGTCGATGTACGACCCGCCCGGGCAGGAAACCCCGATGCCGGGGCCGCCGGAGCCGCCGGAGCCGATGACGATGTACGAGCCGCTGATCTTGTCGCACTGCATCCGGGTCACGGAGGTGTCCAACGCGAGCGCGTCCCCGACGAGGTCCTCGAACCACGTTGCACCACCGAATGAGGCGTCAATCTCCTCGAGCTCGAACCGGCGCTCGGACTCCGGCGACAAGGCGGTGACCCACCCCGTCGTGGTGTAAGTCCGCCGCACGGTCGGCCGGTAGAACGGGACCGCGACGTGGCTGTACTTCTGGGCCGCGGCTTTCGACCACAGCACGTCGGCGAGCTCGTCTGTGGCGGTCACCGTGGCAGCGATCGGCTGGGCGAGGTCGGTCAGGGTCTCCCGGTTCCGGAACACCAGCTCGCCGGCCTCGGTGAACCACGCCGCGCCGCCCTCAGCGGACGCGATCTCGGTGAACAGGCTCCACCGGTCCTCGTCGACCACCTCCGGAGTACAGGTCAACCTGTTCAGCGACGGGTCAGCCAGGAACGTCGGCCGCCAATCAGCGATGTGGTCACCCGGCGGCATCGTCTGCCCGATAGGGACGGTCCACACGCACGCGCCAGCCATGCGGCCACCCACGCGGACCCGGCTTGCGTTCCCCGAGGGGACGGTGCCGGAAGCCATGGTGCCGGTTGCGGTCTGCCCATCGGGGGTCTGCAACGTGACCCGGAGGAACGGGTCGCCGCCGACGAACACGGTCGAGGCGATGAGCCGCGACGCACCCGACCAGCTCCCGGTCAGGGCCGCCGGGGTGGACGTGACGCCTGCCTGCCGCACTCGGGCCTGCATGTTCCCCGCGGTGGAACACTCCAGGCTGATGTATGTCCCGTCGGCCCACTCGATCCGCACATACGCGGACCTCCCGAGGGTGGAGTCGAACAGGCCTTGCAGGACGAACGTCCGGGCCGCCCATGGGGGAGCGCTGCTCGGCGCGTACGAGCGTTCGGCGGTGCTGGTGGGCCACACCCCCCACCCCCACGGCGCGGCCTCCCACGGGTCACCCGACGCCAGCGGCATGTCCACGGGGACGCCGCGCCCAGGGACCGAGTAGTAGCCGCCCTGATACGGGGCCAGGAGGTGCGCCGGTGGCATGGATTCCGTCTGCCACGACTTGGCGCCCATCGACGGGTTCGGTGTGGACTCGAAGCCGGCCCCGCGGGCGATGTGGTCCATTGCCCACAGCGCCGTCAGGGACAGCTTGCGTGTCGCCCCCGCGCCGGACGGCGACGGGTGCATCAGGTTGGCCGCCGGGTCCATAGACACCCGGGAGTGCATGCGCACCGCGGGGTCCTGGATGGTCAGCTCGGCGGCCGCGTCCAACGCTGATCCGTCGACGGCGTACGCCTGGCCGGTGAACACCGGCACCTCCGCGCCGCCGAACCCGGTGGAGATGGTGACGTCGGCCTCGACCTCGGGCGCGGTCGGGGCGACCCCGAACGGCGTCAACGGCACCTCCGCGACCTCCGCCGACGGGGACACGATCAGCCGCCCCGACGCGATCGACATTCCGTTGACGCCGCGCACCTGCGCGGGTAGCCCGCCCGTGATCTGACGAGTGAGCTCCCATTCGTCGACGTCGATACCGGCCGCCCCCTCGATGACGACGGTGTGTGTCGGTGCGGACTCGTCGAAGCTGGTAGGCCATCCGGCGGGGGTGGGCTGCACGTCATACCTCCATCAGGGTCACGGTGTAGTCAGAACGCGGATCGGGCGACGCCGCCCGGAGCTGCTCGGGAACGTCCAAGATCGACACCCGCGGCAGCCCTTCACCGGGTAGCCACCCGCCGAGCGCCGCCGCAGTCTCCGCGGCTCGCAGGAGACCGAAGTGCCCCGACACGGTGGGCGACCCCGCGATCAGCACCCGAGCCGACACCGCCGCGGCCGGGGCCGCTACGGGTGCCGTGGCCACGTACTGCCAGGTCGTCGACGACGACGCCACCGACGCCCCCAGGCCGGACATGATCGCGCCCGCGGCGTCGAAGAACTCGACCGACACCGTGGCGGGGCTGGCGACGCCGACGATGACCCACGCCGAGGCGCCATACGTGCGGCCCGGCAGGACCGGCATGTGCGGGCTGGCGGCGACCGCCCCCGCAGGGACGGCCACCCCCGGCTCGGAGATGACCCGCCCCGTGCTGTCGGTGATCTGTACCGGCGACCGGGTCAACACCGCCGAGAGGGGGGAGTACACCTCCCACCCCGGCCGGGTCTCCCCGGCCGAGTACGGCGCGGCGGTCTCCGGGGGGAGCATGTTCCGCCGCGCCGCAGACGCCTCGTACCACCAGAACGGCCCCGGACCGTGGACGCCGTGGAACAGGGCGAGGAGGTTGGCCACATCGTCGGGGGAGGCCCACGGAATCGACCACTGAAACTCGCGGCCGGCCAGCGCCCCAATCTGCACCTTCGCCCGGCCCATGAGGGACCGCCGAACGGTCACCTTCCGGTACCGGTGAGCGGGGATATTCGGCGCCGGAGCCCGAACCTCCAGGAGCCGACCAAGTGGACCTATCCACGTCGAGGTCACTTTCTCCCCCAGGGTGCCGGCAGTTGGGCGCCGAGGTCGCCCCCGGTGCGGAGGGCGTCATCGACGATGTCGAACGCGGCTCGCCCGTCGCGGGTGACGAGCTGCGCGGGCCGCCTTGAGGTGGCCTCCATCAGGGCGGCCAGGTCCCGTAGTAGTTCCCGGTCCCGGTCGTCGAGGACAGCGGTCACGCTCTCCGCGGGCGCGGCCATCGCCGACGGTGCGGTCAACGTGGCGACCGGTATGTCTGCCCCGGCGAATGGCGACGCACCGGACTGCATAGCCAGCCCGGACGACTGCGCCGCCCCGGCTGGCTTCGGGATCGAGCCGCTCATCTTCGGGTAGAACCACACCGTGCGGGGCCGGGCCACGGATGCGAGCTCGCGCTCGGCCTGCCCGATCCCGGTCACGTCGATGCCGGCCTCTGCCCGGGCCCGCCGCCCGTCGAAGGCGTTTAGTTCGCCCTGCGCGCCCTGGACGACCGGTGTTGCCTTGTCCGATGCGTCGAGGACCGTGACCACGTCGTCGGGGATGAGCCCGTAGGCGTCGGCGAGCGCCTCGGCGGCTTCCTTGCTGCCGAGGGCCTGCGTGGCGGTGGCCACGAACGAATCACGGACCCGCTGCGACGCCAGGCGGGCAGCGTCGAGCCCACCGGCAGCGTCGGAGCCGTTGGCGATGGCCAGATCGCGGGCAGCTTGAGCCTCCGAAGCCATAGCGCCGGTGGCGTCGGTGACGGCCTGCCACAGCCTCCACCCGGCGTCGGTGGTGGTGTCGATCGCACCCGACGAGGTGAACAGCGCCGCCGTGTTCCCGCCGGCGGCCTCGGTGGCGGCGACGAACGCCTCCTCGACGCGGCGGACCGCCTCATTGGCCCGGCCCTGCGCCTCCTCCAGCGTGAACGTGCCACCGGACAGCACCGTGAGGGCGTCGTTCAGTGCGCGCGCCTTCGTGTCCGCTGACGCGGTCTCGTCGGAGAGGACACTCATGGAATCGGTGAGCGTCTGCACCTTCGGGTCGGCGTCGGACATTGCACCGCTGGCGTCAAGGATCGCGGAGGCCTGCTCCTCGATCGCGTCGCGCTGGGCGTCGACGAATGTGGTCAGCAGCTCGACCTGACCGCTCGTCCCGGACAGGAGCGTCCCGAACTCCTCCCACGACCCCGCCCCGGACTGGATCGCACCCAGCACGGCCATTTGGGCTTGTGCGTTGCCGTCGGCGGCCGCCGTCACGTCGGCCATAGACAGCCCAGCAGAGGTGAGCTGGGCGGCGTAGGTGTCCCAGATGTTCCCGGCCCCGAGAGCGGCCTCCTGCGCCTGCTGGACGGCCTCGGAGATGCGTTCCTGGGCGTCGATGTTCCCCAGCGCGGCCGCGGTGACGTCGCTGGTGGCCACGCCCAGCTCGCGGGCGGCGTCGAGCGCCCCGGACTCGGCCGCGGCCTTCGCCACGAGCGCCTCAGTCTCCCGGGTTATGGCCCCGGTCCGCTGGTCCAGAGTGGCACCCAGCGTCTCGGCGGCCGCCTCCTGCTCGGCGGCGGCCTGCTTCGCCTCCATGTGCTTCTGGGCGAGGAACCCCAGCGCGAGGGACACCCCGGCGATGGCGACACCGAGCGGCCCACCCATGACGGTGAGCAGCCCGGAAGCCGCCGACCGGAGCCCGGCCCCGGCGCTACGGCCGATCGCGGACGCCAGCGACGCAACGCCACCGTTGGCGGCGCCCTTGGCGGCGTCACCGAAGTACATGGTGCGCAGCGCGGCAGCGTCGAGGCCGTCGCGGATACCCCGCACAGCGCCGCCCAGGTTGTCCTTGACGGCCGTCCCCAGGCTGGTGATCTGGGGCCGCGCCAGCGACAGGGCGAGGAACGCCAGACCGGCAGCCTGCACCGGAGCGGGCAGGTCCGCCAGCCACCCCACAAGGTCACCAACGATCTCGACCGCGGGCCCGATCTGCTGCACCAGGAACTGGACCCCTTCACCGGCGCCCATCAGGAGGTCACCGGCGACCCCAAGGACACCCTCGCCCTCGGTGAACGCCTCCCACAGGTTCCCCACCCACTCGCGGGCGTCGGCGAACACCGGCCCGACGTGGTCGGCCACGCTCGACGCCAACCGCATCACGGCCGGGATGGCTTCGCCGCCGATGAAGTCGACAAGCTTGGTCTTGAGGGTCCGCCCAAACGCGGTGATCCGGGCCTGGGCGGTGTCGTTGAGGGTGTTACCCATCTCCGTCGCGGCGCCCGCAACGTCGGTCAGGCTGGACTCTGTCGCGATCAGCGATTCGAGGAACCGCGGAATCTCCGACACGGACAGGTCCTCGAGCGGGGTGCCGAACAGGGCAATGGCGGTGTTCGCCCGGGCCGACGGCGACTCGATGGCCAGCAGCCCCTTGACGATCTGGTCGAACGCCCCGGATGCGGTGGCGCCACCGGCGAGGACCTTGTCGGACATCTCCTCGGCGTTGAGGCCGATGGCCTCATACGCGGCCACGCTGGTGGCGGACATGTCGGTGGCGCGGATGGTGAATTCCTTCACCGCGTCGCCGGTCTTGTCGATGCCGTACATGCCCTGCTGGGAGGCCGTGGCGAGCAGCCCGAACGCCCGCGGCCCGTCGATGCCGAGCGCGGAGAAGAACTGCCCGTACTCGTCGGCGGCGTCGAGGAGGTCGCCCTCCAGCCCGGGCATTGTCTTGGCGGACGCGGCGGCGATGAGGTCGAACGCCTCGTCGATGTCCTTCGCGAGCCCGTTGCGGACCGCCTGCCCGGCGATCTGAGTAACCCTGGTGACGTCCTCGCCCATGATCGTCGCCAGGTCGAGGGCCTTCGCCCCGGCGCGGGACAGCTCCTCGTCGCTGATGTCGCCAAGGTCGCCCATCTGCACGATGAGCCCACGGACGGCCTCGTTGACGTGCCCCATGTTGTCGCCGTAGGCGCTGGAGTACAGCCCGCCGGCCACCTCACCGACGCGGGCGGACTCCTCCTCGGTGAGCCGCAGTTGGGCGGACACCTTGGCGTTCGCGGCCTCCACGTCGACCGCAGCGACGAAGCCGGCCCCGAGCGCGGCGGCGATCCCCGTACCGATCACGCCACCGGCAGCGGCGGCGCGGCCACCGAACCCCGACAGTTTCCCCTCGGCGCTGTTCAGGCCTTGGTCGAACCTCGAATCGTCCAGCTGGAGGTATCCGACGAGCTCGCCGATGTTGAGCGACACGGGATCATCCCGCCTTCCTGGGTTGCAGCGCACGGGCGAGGCGGGAATCCACGGACAGCAGCCCGAACACGCGGACCCGGAGCCACCTCCACGAGCGGCCGCGCATGATCGGCGAATCGACGTCGATGCCGTATCGCTCGTGGAGGTCGGCCTCGACGAGTGACCACCGCTGGAGGATCTGTCCCCAGGTCACCTGGATGCCGCGCCTTGTCAGCCGCGCGGCTTCTTCTTTCGGGACCTCGTACCACTCCCAGAGGCCGGTCTCTTCGTCGTAGTCGCCCCGGCCGTACTGGTCGATGTTGACCGGAGCGTCGTTGCTTTTCCCGCGGGGGAGTTCCAGTACCGCTGGGCTGTGGCGCGGCCGTGGACGACGTCGAACATTGCGGTGACGGCCGCATGCCGCAGCAGCGGATACGGCACCTTCGCCTTGACCATCTGGTCGTACGCGGCGCCGAGGGCGTCGCGGTAGAAGTCGACCTCTTGGTCATCCTTGATCAGCGCCGCGGCCTTGGCCTTCGAGTCGTTGGACCCGAGGTGCGCCGTCAGACCCAGAGCCCAGTAGGCCTGGATTCGGAGACCGGTCTCGGCGTCCGGGGCCGTGATCCGGTAGTCCTGGCCCCGGATCGGTAGCACCAGGTCCGGGGCCAGGAACTCCTCGATGTCGTGGAACTCGGTCATACGCCCGGGTGCGCGATCTCGCGGCGCGCGCCCTGCCCGAGGCAGGTGGCGTTGACGGTCTGCAACCCGTCGGCGGGGCCACCGGTGGGCTGCCACTGGACGATGGCCTCGCCCTCGTACGCCTCCGCGGTGACGGCGGTTCGGTCGTACCAGCGGACGTGTACAAGCTCCACGGCGTCGGCGGCCGCCCGCAGCTTCTCCTGGCCGGGGTCGTAGGCCGCGGTGGCGTCGACCTTCCGCATGAGGACGAGCTGGAGCTGCCACTTCCGCAGCGTCACCGCGTCCGAACCCCAGCCCTCGGAGTCGTAGTCGGTGGCGTCCTGGGTGGTCGGGTTGACGGCCGGGACGACGCTGCTGGACGCCCGGACCTGGGTCCACACGGGGACAGCCTCGGTGCCGGTGTTGACGTCGACGCGCCACGCGGCGTTCGTGGTGGGGGCGAGAGTTTCCACGGACATGGTTGGTTCCTCCAGGGGGGCAGGGTCGGGCGCCGCGTAGCCACGGTGGCCACGCGGTGGTGTGCGGGTTGGAGCTGGGTTAGTCGGGGGAGTTCGCCGACGGCTGCGAGGTGAGTAGGTAGTAGTTCTCCGACCGGGACCAGCGGCCGGCCTCGTCGGGGCCGAGGTTCGCCGTCGACTGCCGCCACATCAGCGCCACCGGGGCGTCCCCGATCGTCCCGGTGAGGTTGTGCAACTGGTCGTAGATGGCGTCGGCCAGGTCGTCGACGTCGGCGGGGTCGACGAGGCCGCGGCACCGCACCTGCACCGCGCGTGTGCCGTGAGAGTGCCCAGGGGCCGGTGCGACGTCGTACCCGTGGAGGGTGATCAGCCGGCCGGGCTGGTCCGGCACGGCCTTGATGGTGATACCTGTCTCACCCGCCTGGTATGGGCTGTCTGGCCGCCACACCCCCACACCGGCCGCGTCGAGGAGCTCCGCGACCCCGTACAGCAGGCCCCGGGTCCACGTCACAGCACCCTCCTGACCTGGGCGGCGATGATGGCCAGGAACACATCACGGTTGCTGTTGAGGGCGTTCTCCAGGAACTTCGCCTCGCGGCCGGCGTCGTGCTGGAAGTCGAGCCGTTCGTGTTGGACGACCGCGTACTCGGTGTCGTAGGAGACCGCGGCCCGCAGGTTCGCCGCATCGACGGACGTTGCCCCGGACCGGGAGAGGGTGCCCTCCTCGATCGGGACCCGCCGGTCCGACTCCCCGAGGCCGTGCTCGGCGGCCAGGAACAGGCCCCGCACCTCGGCGGCTCGCACCACGGCCTTGACCTGCCCGATGTTGAGGTCGATGCGGACTTCCACGGCGGGCTCCTGTCAGGTGGTGGCGACGGCCAGATGGTCGGGCAGATCGAGCGCCCCCGAGGTGTGGACGGCGGCCACGATGACCGTCGCGGGGCGGCCGTCGTCGAGCGCGACCCGCGAGTCAGGAGGGAACAGGGCCGCCCGGTCGGGGGAGGTGAACACCTGAGCCTCCGACACCACCTCGCGGGCGTCTCCGCTGCGCACGACGCGCCGGGTGTGCTCGACGAAGCACGCCACGTCGGTCGGCGGGCCGTAGATGGGGCCGGACCCGCCGACCCCCATGTACGGCTCCACAGTGACGGTGTGGACCCAGAACTCGGCCAGCTCCGCCGTCGTGCTCACCCGATCTCCAGTGGGAACAGCGACAACAGCCCCGCCTGGGTGAGGATGCGGCGGGCGTCGTCGACCAGCTGCGTCGTGACGGCGGCGCGCGCGTCCGTGGCCGGGGCCGCGTATTGCAGCTGCGCGGTCCCGAGCTGTTTCCCCACCACCGCGGGGGTAACGCCGGCCGGACCTTTGACCGGGTCGACGCCGAGCGCCGCCCACGCCGCGGCCTGGGCGCAGGTGGCGTCCCGGAACGCCTCGACCACTGCCGGGTCCGTGGGTAGGCCGGCCGCGTCGACGTCGTACAGCGCCAGCGACGTCTGTTCGCCGATCAGCCCGGACGCGGATCGCAGCAGGATCGCCGCATTGGCCGGCGCCGCCTCGCCGGTCCAGGTCGTCAGGTCGTCGGTGGTGGCGTACACCAGCACGTCACACCGCCTGGAGCAGCGCCACCGTGACCGAGCTGACCGCCGAATAGTCCACGTGGGCGGTGCCGTCAGGCTGCCGGTACACCCGGGACGACCCGAGGGCGACATGCCCGGTCGCTCCGGCCGGGACAGCCACGGCGCGGTCGGCGACGGCCAGGCCGTCCACCGTGGCGGGCGTCGGGAACGTGACGGTGATCTCGGCGCCCGACGCGTTGGTCACCACCAGCACCATCCCCGACGACAGCGGGATCATGTTGCCGTCGACGTTGGCCGGTTCGGTGGCCAACGTCAGGCCGGCGCTCGTGGCCTTCTGTGGGGTGATCGCGGTACGGGCCATGTCAGGTGGTCTCCAGTCGGTTTCGCAGCTCCGCCACGGTCATGTCCCACGCCTCATACGAGGGGACACCTCGGCGGATGGCGAGGGCCACGAGGTCCGGTTTCGTGTCCGGCAGCGGCGGCGGGGTGGGCTTCCCTGTCGGTGGGGTGGGGCGCTTCGGTCCAGCCATGCGGGTCTCCTCGAGGTGACCGGACGGCCGGGAGCGTCACGCCCCCGGCCGTCCGCGGGTGTTTGGCGTCAGGCGTTGTCGCCGTCGGCAGCCGCGGCGAGCGCGGCGAGAATCTCCGGCTTGGTCTTGGCCTCCCCGAGGTCGATGCCGTTCTGCTCGGCGTAGGCGCGGAGTTCGTCGACCTTCCGCTTCTCGAGCGGCACCTCGCCGGCCGGCTCTTCGGCGGCGCCCTCGATGGTGTAGCCGTGGCGGGCGAAGTACGACAGCCGGCTCTGGTCGTCGGTCTCGCCGACGCCGTCGACGAAGTCGACACCGGCGACGTGCCCGGTGAACTTCGCGACGGGTGTGGTGATGCGTGCCATGGGCGTGTGCCCCTTCCGTGGGGTCGTGATGGGGTGAGGGCGGGTGGGCGCGTCCCCGGTGCGCGCCCACCCGCCCGAGGTGGGCTGCCGGTCAGGTACCCGACACGCGGATGTTGCGGAACACCGCGGCCGCCTTCGTCGCCTTGAGGGCGACACCGGTGGGCCCGAGCTCGACCTCACCGGTCTTGACCGGGCCGGAGGTGGTGAAGTCCGGCAGCCACGCCTGGACGAGCTGCCCGCCGACGGTGCTGACGCCGTGGAACCCGTCGAGGGCCACCCGGTAGGCGTACAGGTCGGTGAGGCCCGTGGTGGACACACCGACGGTGCGGGTCTCGATGGGGATGATGGGTGTTGCCGAGCCGGCCTTGTCGCCGGGGTCGGCGAACAGGACGCCGCCGTACTCCTCGCGGACGATCGGCCGGCCGTTGGGACCGAGGAGACCCTCGATGGGGCTCTTGACGTACTGGCTGGCCCGGCGGGCGATGCCGCGGACCTTCGCCAACACGGCCTTGTTGCCGAGGAGCAGGGTGGGGGTGCCGTCGAGGAGCGAGAGGAACTCGTCGAGGTCGTCGAGTGCCTTGTTCGCCAGGTTCGCCGCGTCCAGGTCACGCCAGTCGGTGACCTGCGTGGCGCGGAACTCGGTGCTCGACCCGGTGAGGGCCTTGTCGAGGCCGTCGAAGCTGTTCGCGTCGACAGCGACGTCACCGTTGATAACGGCGTCCTGGAACGCCGTCCGGGTGGCCTTGACCTTCTGCGCGATGTTGTGGGTGATGATCCCCGACGCGGCGGGGCCGAGCTTCGCCTCAACGCGGTCCAGCTCGAACGCGCCACCGAGAACCGCGAGGGTCACGGAGTGCTTGCTCGTGGTGACGCGCTGCTTGGTGTACTCGGAGCCGATGGCGCGGAACCCGGCCGTGGGCTGGGTGGTCTGGCGCCGGTACCCGTAGTCGAGGGTGGCGCCCCCTCCGGCGGGGTTCACCACGTCGTCGAACATGAGGGTGTCGAGGATGACGGATTCCTTGCGGAACTCGTCGATGATGGCGGGCTCGTAGTCCTCGGTCGCGTTGCGTTTGGACTCGACGAGGTCGATGGCCATGGCGGCGTTCTCCTGTCTGCTGTGCGGGGTGGTGGCGGGCGATCGGGGCCGCTACTTCGCGTAGTGGGAGGCGATCGCGCTGCCGAGGGTCTTGGGCTTGTTGGCGCCTTCACCGGACCCGCCGGTGAACTCGGCGCCGCTCGCAGCCGCCGCCTGGGTGGCCTTGAACTTCTGCGGGTTCTCCTTCACTGCTGCCGTCACGGCGGCAGTGAGGGCCTTGTCGAACCCGTCGGTGGACGGGTCGAGCTTCGCGATCTTCGCCAGGAAGTCGCGCGAGTCGAGGAGCGCAGCGGGGTCGGCTCCGGCCGGGACGGCGGACTTGAACACGGCCAGCTCGACCGATGCCTGACGGGCCGCGGTCTGCTGCTCGGCCAGGTCGGCGGCGAGCTTCGCCGGGTCGGGCTTGTCGTCGCCCTTGACCAGACCGAGGGCCTTCCCGATCTCCTGCGCCATCTGCTGGCGCGCCTCCTCGGCGGCCTGCTGCTTGGCGGTGGTGCGGGCTTTCCCGGCGTCGGAGCGGGCGTCCGCAAGGGCTCTCTGCGCCCAGGCGGGGAGGTCCTCGACCTTGCCAGCCTCCGGCGGGGGCGGGTCGCCCTTGCCGGCGTCGCCGTCTTTGCCGGCGTCACCTTCGGGCGGGGTGCCGCCCTCGTCGCCTCCGGCGTCACCACCGGTACCGGCGTCTCCGCCTTCGCTGCCGCCCATGATTGGCCAGATGGGTCGGCCGTCGCGGCGGTAGCCGACCGGCTCGAGGAGGTGGCCGGTGATGGGGTGACGGAGCGTGGATCGGGACATCGGGGTCCTCCTGGGGACGGGTGGGTGCTGGTCGGATCGCATACAGTTGGTGGTGTCGAGGGCAGTAGCCCGAGGAAGTGAGCCCCGCAGCCAGCCGGAATGACTGGTGAGCGGGGCTTCGCGCTTTCCGGCCCCGATCTGGGCCGCGTACAGTGGTCGGAGCTGGCCCCATCGGTGGGGTCGGAAGTCGTGAGCCGAGGACTCCCGGGGCATACCGGGACCTCGGCTTTGCGCTTTTCTGGGGTCAGATGGCCCGGCCGGTCTGTTCCCGGTGCCGTTGACGTTTCAGGTCCGGATGGGCGGCCAGGTGGTCACGTAGAGCCGTCTGCCACGCCCGCACCTTTGCCCGGGCTGCGATCCGTTCGGGGGCGTCGAGGGCGAGCGCATCGCGGCGTTTCCACTCCCGGATGTGGCGTTCGATGGCGCGTTGCCGCTGCTGCGCGTCGTACCCGTCCGGGTCCGGGCGAGACGGCACCTTGCGGGACGCGCCAGGCAGGTACGCCGTCACCCGGTGTCGGCAGTTGGGGTGCTGTAGCCCAGCGGCGCGGGCCTCGCTCAGGGTGCCGTCGACGCGCACCGTCACGGGGCGGCCCGTGACGGCCGAGTCCACCGTGACCGCGCCCACCACGCCACCGGACAGGGAGAGGACCTTGCCCTCCCACGGGCGGCACAGCGGACACTCGCGGGGCGAGTCGGACACCTGCACCAGGTCGACGCCGTTGGCGGCCAGGTGGTCGACGTGGCCCTGTACGGCGGCCTTACCGGCCCCGGTGCGGACGGCCATCTCGACATACGCCGTGAGGGACCAGTTACGGCCGGCCTGGTCGCGGAACCCGGACACTCCCTGCCCGAGGAGACGCCCGAGGGCGTGCTGTGCGGCCTGCCTGCGGGTCGCCGCCCCGGCGAGCACCTGGGTGGTGGCCTCGGCGACCACCCGCTGATAGGCGTCCACGACGGCCCGCAGGACCGTGGCATGCACGCCCCGGACGGTCGCCAAGGTGTCGGCGGCGAGCAGCTGGAGCGCACGGCTGACCGCAGGTGCGAGCGCGGGCTCACGGTCGGCGCCGATCAGGTCGTCGAGGTCGGCGGCCGCCAGTGACGCCCCGGTGGTGTAGGCGTCCCCGACGACCTCCTCGACCACCACGGCCGCCTCGGCGGACAGGGCGGCGAGGTCATGCTCCATCTGGGCGCGGATCAGCCGCAGTTGCGCGGTCTTCTCCACGGCCCACGTCGGGGCGTCGATCCCGGTCCGTAGCGCGGCCGCGATCCTGCGGAGGAGCACCAGCTCGGCGTCCGCGTAGAGCTCGACGACGCGGGCGGCGAGGCGTGCCCCGTCATCCGGCGACGCCGGCACCCTCCACCTCCTCCACGTCGGCCGGCGGGGTGTCGTCGACGCCTGGCCGGAACCCGGCCGGGTCAGGGACGGCCCGCTCGGCGTGAATCTTCGCGGCCTCGGCGCCGATCTGTGTGTCGTCCCAGTCGGGATGCACGAGCGCCACCAGGGTCTCCGTCGAGGCCGCGTCGGCGCGGCGCAGCAGCTCCGCCGTGTTGGCTGCCGTCTGCGGGTCCTCCTGGACACCGTCAGGGAACTCGACCCCGACCGGCTCCGTCGGGACGTTGCCGTGGTGGAAGATCGCCGCGTCGACGGCCAACAGCTTTGCCAGGATGCGCCGAAGCTCCGGCTTCACCAGCCGTATCTTGCGGTCCCGGGTCAGGTAGGAACGCCGCTCACGGGCCCGAATCTCGGTCGCGGTCGGCGCGCCGCCTTCGACTCCCTCCCCGAACGTCTGCGTCGAGTAACCAGCCGAGCGGAGGATCACCTCGACGAGCTCGTTCGCGGTGTCTCGGTGCTCGTCGACGCGGATGGCGAACTGCTGCGGCTTGATCGGCAGCTCGGCCGCGTCGTGGTTCGGTATCGCGTCCAGGGCGGTATAGACCTCGCGGTCGGCGTCCCACATGCCGCCCTGGCCGGGGCCGTTGTTCTCGATCAGGTAGCGGGCGATGAACACGCGAGACTTCGCGAGGCGAATGTCCCGCATCCACGACGTGTATGTCTCGTCGAGGGCATCCATGAACGACTCAACACCGTCGAGGTCGGAGCGGCCCAGGTGAGCCCCCACCGGGTGGGACCTCCACTTGCGCTGCGGCCGCTGGTTCGGCACGTACACCACAGCCAACCCGGGGGAGTCGGTACTGATGGTGCTTTCGACGTCGACGAGGTCCGCGAGGTGCGCCGTCGCGGCCTGCTCTGTCAGGGGCACCATGCGTCCCAGGTTGGTCGGGGTGCCCTCGTACAGGCCGTGCCGGATCACCCCCACACCGGACTCGAGTTCGTGGCGCTCAAGGTGGCGCCACACGGTGGAGTCGTTCTCGGCGACGACCCGCCAGAACGTCACTCCGACGAGCTGACCCCAACGGAAAGTGGGTTCGGCGGCGTCGGCGTCGACGCGGGTGAGGAACGGCCCATCGGGGCGTGCGTCCTTGTCCCACGTCACCCGCAGGTACACCCCGGTCATGGCGGCCGCGACCTCGGATGCCTCCGCCAACGACGTCAACAGGCCGTCGTCGGCGTACGCCTCCAGGCGCTCCTGGGCGGCCGTGTTCGGGTGGGTGAACGTGGGCGGGTCAGCGAACAGCAGATCAGCCGACGTCTGACACAGGTCCGCCGCGATCGGCACATGTAGGCGCTGCTTGGGCTGGGACGGGTCGTTGGTGGGCTGCCCCCAGAACCAGCGGGACAGGCGCCCAACGACGCCGTTGGCGCGCTGCGAGGGCCGCTCACGGGCGGCGGAGGCGTCGGACGAGTACGCCTTGTGGAGGGCGTCGGGGTCGCCGGTGTACCACGCCGACCACGTCGCGAGGGACGGGGAGATGGCGGCGAGCTGTACGGGTGGCCACGCCGTGTTGTTCGGGGGCAGAGGCACGGCGGGGTCTCCTATGCGGCTGTGGGCTGGTCGACGTATGGCCGCCAGAGGTGTTCGGTGGTGGTGATCGCGTACCGGCCACCGTCGAGGGAGTGGTCGGCAACCTTGATCGGCTTGTCCTCGCCGCGCTCGGCGGCCTTGTCGTCCCACGAATAGCCGGGGGCCTCGGTGATGAACCCTGTACACGATTCGTGGACGCGGAGCCGGTCAGTGGCCAGGAGGCTCGACGTGAGGCGGATACCGCGGCGGACGTCGTGGTCGCCGTCGATGACGTTGCGGACACCGTCGCGGTAGAGCTGCACTTTGAAGCTGGCCGCGGACGGGTCCACGACAACCCAATCGGGGGAGGATCGTGGGGCGTCGTCGAGGTCGGCCCACTCGGTGAGCTGCTCCCGTAGGTGCGTCGAGTACTCGGCGTCGGTGAGGGATTGCCGCTCCAGCTTCCGGTCGTAGCGCCACTCACGGGCCAGGTACAGCCGGTGGTCGGCGCCGACACCGAGGAGCAGCGCGGCGAACGGGTTGGTGGTGCCGTAGTCGATGCCGGCGGCGACCCACCGTTCGATGCGGGGCAGCTCGGCGACGACGTGGGTGTCCGGGTCCCACGACTCGTACACGGCGCCCTCTGCGACGACCCACAGCCCGAGGACCATCCGCTTGTGCCACAGGCCGACGAACTCGGCCGTGATGTTGTCGCGGTACTCCTGCGTCAAGCTCGGGTTGTCGTACAGGGTGAAATGCCACGCCCGCAGGTCGAGCGAGGATTCCCGGTCGAGGAACTCGGTCTTGAGCCAGTGCGCCGGGTTGTCGGGGTTCGTGGTGGCGAAGATGCGGGAACCGACGACGGAGCAGCGGCCGAGGAGCTGCACCCAGAACCCGCGCGGCAGGAGAGTGGCCTCGTCCACATAGGCCCCGGCGCAGGTCATACCCCGGAGCTTCCCCTCACTCTTGGCGTCGTTGGCGCCGATGAGGTGAATGGTGCGGCCGAGGATGACGGCAGTGTTCGCGCCGTCGGTGTGGTGGACGTGTCTGGAGAACTCACCGAACAGGTCCGCAGACTTGAGCGGGGCGATGACGTTGCGCTCGATGGTCTGCAACGTCTTACCGACGATGACCAGCTCACCACCGGTCGGGGCGGCGGCCACGAACAGCATCCACGCCAACAGCGAAGCGATCGTCTTACCGGAGCGGATCGCGCCGTGCCACACGTTGATACGGGCCGCGGCCTGGACGACGGACCCGATCTGGGCGCGTGACAGCGTCCCGAGGAGCCGGGTCGGGTCAGGCGTCGGCCGGCCCAGGTGGAGGCGTGGCGGCATCGTCGGGTCCCTGGTCGTCGGTGTGCTGTAGCTGCTCCCACGCCATCCCGAGCCCGGCCATGAGGGCGCCGGCCATCGACCGGGCGTGCTCGACACCGTCATCGGTGTCGTGGGCGGCGAGCTTGAGGGCACGGTCCACGGCGATCCCGACGGCGCCCATGATGTTCTTCTGCCCGTCGAACGGCGGCCGGTCGACGTGGTGCTCCTCGTACGTGTTGTCTTTGCCGCCGAAGTTGAAGATCGTCGTCGGCTCCCACAGTTGCGCCCGAAGCTTGAGAGCGTCGTCGAGGAGCAACCCCTCCAGCCGCGCACGCTTCGCCTTCGAGTCCTCCACACGGGCACGGGTCGCCGTAGCCACCTGCGCACGATCGAACGACAACCCCAACCCGCGAGCGCGCCTCGACACCGTCGACGGAGACCACCCCATGGCCGCCGCGATACCCCGAGCGCTCACACCCTCACCGTGGAGCGCACGAAGCTCGGCGTCATCGTCGGAGGTCCACACCCGGCCATCCGTCACCGCAGGGTCCCTCCTCGCGCGCATGGCCGACCGGTGAAACGTTGCCCGGGGCGGCCGGTTGGTGGTGGTTATCGGTTGGCTGTGGTCCAGCCGTCGTCGTGGATGGGGGCGGTGTTGGCGTATCGGAGTGTGCGTGTGACGGCGCGGTCGAGGTCGAGGTCGCCGTCGTCGGGGTCGTCGTCTGGGTCGTGGTCGTCGTCTGGGTCGTGGTCGTCGTCGGGGCCGTCGTGTCCGTCTCCTGGGTCTACGTCGCACAGGTATGCGACGACGTCGCCGAGGTGGGTTTCGATGCAGGCGAGGAGGTAGATGACGATGGCGAGGCCGAGGGCCAGGGCGACGATGACGAGTTGCACGGCGGGGTCTCCTATGCGGTGGCCCGGCCGCTGCCACCCAGGACCCCTCGAGGGTGGGAGCGGCCGGGGGTTTGTGTCCTCGCGGGATCGGGCGTTGGCGCCGCGGCGTCCGTCGAGGGAGGGTGGAGACGTGACGAGGCCCCTCCGCGCCTGGGGGGCGTTTGCGGAGGGGCCTCGTTCAACGGGGGGGCGGGCACAGTTGTCCCGCTGGGGCGAAACTGTTGCATGCAGGTGGTGGGTCTGTCACCCGGAGCGCGGGCGAGTTGTGGATAACCGGGTGTTAGCCGGGCCATGCGTTCGTCCATGGCCCGGGGTGGGCGGTGAAGGTTGCCCAGGTGAGGACGCCAATGGCGGCGGTGAGGAGCCACGCCATGCCGATCTCCCACGGGCCGCCGGTGTTGAGGCGGGTGAATCGGTACCGCTTGCTGCTGATCGGCTTGAGGGGTGTGGTGCCGCCTGTGGTGAAGGTGTCCCCGACGATGTGCGCGACCCATCCGATGCCGACGGCGTGGGGGAGCCACGCGAGGTTGAGGCCGGAGGTGACGACCCAGGCGGCGAATGCGGCGGAGGCGGCGAGGTTCGCCGGCCACAGCCGTTCCCACTCTCCGGGGATGAGGGCCTCGCAGGCGACGAGGGCGAGCCCGGCGAGTAGTGCCACGACGGGGATTGCGACCCACCGTGGGGCTTGAAGGGCGCTGTACGTGACGAAGGTGGCGAGGATCGCGGCTAGGAGGGTGTGAGTGCCGTTGCGGTGACCGCCGGTCAGCCAGGCAGTGAGGCGACCGATGGCGATGGTGATGGGCCCCCACGTGTGGGAGGCGGTGCCTGAGTGGTGGTCGAGGTCGGGCAGGAGGGCGGCGCCGGCTGCCATGGCTGCGCCGCCGGCGAGCTGGGCTGGGTCGGTGATGTCGATGGCGGGGGCGGCGGCGAGGAACGCGGCCGCCCCCGACAGGGCGTGAGTGTGGGCCAGCATCGTCAGATCAGGTGCCACTTGTCGACGGCGTCGTCGAGGTCGTCGCACCCAATGGCGGCGTCAGCGAACCAACGCCCGTCGCGGCTGTTGGCCCACTCGAACAGCTGGTCGTAGGTCCAGCCGCGTTCGTTCGCAATAGCGACGATGCGACGGTCGGCGGCTTCGACTGCGCCGGGCGTGGGTGCCGCTTCGGGTTCGTAGTCGGGGTGTTCGGGGTCGGTGGAGGCGAGAGCGGCCGAGCGGCCTCGGATGTAGCCGTGGCCGTCCCAGCGGGGGTCGCCTTCCATGGCGGCGAGGTCGTCGACGGTGAGGGGCTTGGGCTCGTGGGTCAGGCCGGCGTGGTGGGCGGGTCCGCTCGACGTGCCGCCGGTGTCCCAGCGGATGGCGATGTTGTCGCGGTGCCAACCGCTAACTTCGCCGCTCCCGTGGTTCATGTGAACGACGCGGGTTCCTACCGGGTAGCTCTCTGGGGTGATGTTGTTTGCCATGCGTCCATCATGGCAAACGTCTAGGCGTATGTCTAGGCGTTCAGGCGGTTTGTTCGCGAGCGTCGAGGTCGAGGCGGCGGAACCGCTGCGGGCGTCCCTCGATCCGCTCCAGGTAGCCGGCGCTGGTCCAGACGCGGAGACGGTCGGTGATCGGGGTCCGGGAGGAGAACCCGGTCCGGGGGTTCATCTGGAGGTTCTCGACGGTGGCCCCGTCGGGGTGCTCACCGAGGGCGTCCCACAGGCCGAGTTCCTGCGAGGGGATGGGCTGCCCGTCAGGGAATCGGCGCTGTAGCAGCGTCACGGACGACATGACCGGCGCGGTGTCCTCGTACATGTCGTCGTCGAGCTCGTGGGGCGTGTGGGTGGTGTCGTTGCCGGTGGGGTCGTAGTCGCGGACCGCGGGGGACAGGACCACACCGGGCAGGGTGGGCGGTTCGACGTTGGCGGCGGCCGCGACGAGGACGCCGAGGTCGTCGTCGGGCACGTAGAAGGCCCGCATGAGTCGCGGTCGGCTCGTGCCGGCGGCGAGGTAGCCGAGGCCTTTGCGGGTGGGGTCGATGGTGGATGCGTCGACCCCTGAACCGCTGTTCAGGGTCATACGGGACCCTTCGGAGTCCATGCGCATAGCGAGCCGCCAGGTGAACCCGGCCCGCAGGTCGCCCGTGAGGAGCGCCCCGGACGGGCGCTGCGTGTTGGCGACGACGATGACGCCGACGCTGCGGGCGACCTGTAGCACGTCGAGTAGGGCGGTGACGAACTTCGGGCCGAGGTCGCCGCCGACGTCGAGGACGAACCGTGCCAGCTCGTCGATGAGGAGCACGATCAGCCCCATGCCGTCGCCTCGGCGGACGGTGCGGTGGCCCTGGTCGCGGAGAATCCGCTGCCGGGCGGCCATGGTCTTGCGTAGGTCGCCGAGGAGGTCGAGCGCGGCGCGGGGGTTGTCGTCGACGTAGGCGGTCATGCGGGGCCGCCACGCGGGCAGCTCCGTGATCTTGCCGTCGATGCCCCACAGCTGCACCTCGGGGTCGAGGGCGGCCGCTGCGGCGACGATGGTCTCGACGTTCGACTTCCCGGACCCGGACTCCCCAGCGATGAGGAGGTGACGGTCGATGAGGTCAAGGGTGATGAGCTCTCCGGCGCGGTTACGGCCGAGGGGGATGCCGTCGTACAGGTCGGTCGTTTCCGCGTTGCGCAGGGGCCAGGGGGCGGGCTTCTCCAGGAGGTCCCGGGTGTGGACGAGGACGGTGACGCGGGCGGCCCGCTTGGGGTCCTCGAGGAGTTCGACGTCGTCGACGCCGACATCGAGGAGGTGGGCGATGTCGGGGCCTTTGGTGTCGGCGACCTGGCGGCCGTTCTTACCCAGGGGGAGCGCCAGCACGGTCCGGTATCCGGAGGGGATGGCTTCGCGGGCGCCGACCCAGGTGGCGCCGCTGAGGCCGAGCGGCTTGAACGGGTCGACGATCTCCTTTGCGTCGGGCACGAGGTGCGCGGGGAGGGTGACCTCGACGTGGCGGGGGTCGCGGCGGGACGCGAGCCACGGCCAGTACGCGAGCCCAGCCGCGGTGACAAGCACGAGCATGACGACGTACGTCGGCCACGAGGGGCCGGTGGAGACGGCCCAGGCGGACCAGCCGAGGAGGAGCGCGCCGATGATGGCGACCGCGAGGTGGATGGCGTTGCGTCGGCTCGCGGAGCGCTGCGCGACGGAGTAGGCCAGGACAGCGAGCCCGCACGCCGGTGCGGCGTAGATGATGACGGCCTGCTGGTGGGCGAGCGCGCCCGCTGCGGCGTGGTGTGCGGCGGTGAGCGCGAACAGGACGTGTCCGGCGATGTAGGGGACCAGCTCGGCGCGCCAACGGAACGCGGCGCGCCCGGTGGCCACGCTGGCG
>DATCVR010000113.1:0-26414 GCA_036566745.1 Jiangellaceae bacterium
GTCAACGTGGTGTGGGCCTTGTCGACCTCACGGAGAATCGTGCCGAGGTCGACGTCGTTCTCGGCCAATGTCGCCAAGGCACTCTGCACGGTGTCCGACTGGGTGATCCCCTCGGCGGCATGTCCGACCGCCTGGAACCTCATGTTCACTTGGCCCAGTGCCCGAAGGGCGTCGGCGATCGCGTCCCTCTGCCTCTGGAGGGCTGCTGCCACCCCCTCGGCGCCGATCCTGCGCAGGTCACGAAGTCCCGCGGAGAAGTCCAGCTGGAGTTCGGCGAGTTGAAGCGCCGTCTCCTGGATGTGCGGCGTCTGCTCTCGGCACAGCTCGGCGACGGCGAGCACTCCTCCAGCGGACATGACCACCCTCTCCTGACGCACGCACGGCGGGACCCTCGGCGACCGGCGACTGGATCTCTCAGCCGTGACGAGGACGTAGGTGGTGGCCTGGCGCGCATTGTGACGCCCGAGCCGTATCCAGGCTGCGGCCCTTGACACGTGACCAAATGGTCACCTATAACGGAGGAGTGGTGGCTGACGACGACGCTGTGTTCCGCGCGCTGGCCGATCCGACGCGCCGGGCGTTGCTCGACCGCCTGCGAACCAACGACGGGCAGACCCAGTCCGCCCTCGAGGACGGCTTCGACATGACCCGATTCGGGGTGGCCAAGCACCTGAAGGTGCTCGACGCCGCGGGCCTGGTGATCGTCCGGAAAGTCGGACGGGAGAAGCGTCACTATCTCAATCCGGTGCCCATCCAGCGTGCGGCTGACCGCTGGGTCGGGCGGTTCCGGGAGGCGGCGGGTCTCCTGTCCGACCTCACCGACGCCTTGGAGGCGAGTCCCATGACCACACACACCGACACCGACCCGAGCGCTGCCACCGCCCCGCCGGCCCATGTGCTGCGCACCATGATCCGGACCACGCCCGAGACGCTGTGGCGGGCCTTGACCGAATCGGAGTTCACCACGCGGTACTACTACGCCTCGACGATCGAGTCGACCTGGCAGCCCGGAGCGCCCTACGAGATGCGCATCGGCGGCGAGCTGGCGGTCGAGGGCGAGGTGGTCGAAGCCGACCCGCCCAGGCGCCTGGTGCAGACGTTCCGGGCCCACTGGGATGGCGCCGACCCATCGGTGACCACCCGCGTGACCTGGGAGATCGAGCCCGCCGACGACGGCGTGTGCATCCTGAGCGTGGTCCATGACGGATTCTCCGGCGACGACCCGATGTACGCCGATTTCGGCACCGGGTGGGTGCGTATCGTCTCCGGCCTCAAGACCCTGCTCGAGACCGGCGAGCCCATGACCGCCTGACCCTCGCGGCCGACTGGGGCGGCTAGCGTGGTGGGCATGTTGATCGCCGAAGACCTCCTGCTGCTGCTCTACGACGACGAGACCGGCAAACCCAGCGCTGACGGCACCCGCCTCGACAACGCCCTCGCGGGCGCGTTGTTGGTCGAGCTGTCGCTGCGCGGCCAGGTCGAGGTCGCCGACGGTACCGGCGCGGTGAAGAAGGGGCGGCTCGTCGTGGTCGATCCCGCCCCCACGAGCGAGCCTGTGCTCGACGAGGCGCTCTCGGTGCTCGCCGAGAAGGACGGCAGGACTCCGAAGCAACTGCTCGGGCCGCTCAAGAAGGGGCTGCGGCAACGCCTTCTCGATCAGCTGGCCGCGCGTGGCATCGTCGAGGCCCGCGAGGGCAAGGTGCTGGGTCTGTTCCCCACCACGCGCTGGCCGGCCGTCGACTCCGCCCACGAGGCACAGGTGCGCGAGCGGCTCCGGTCCGTGCTGGTGGTGGGCCTCGATCCCGATTCCCACACCGCCGCGCTCACCTCGTTGCTGCATGCCGTGGACGCCCTCCACACGGTGGTGCCGAGCGACGATCGCCGCGCTCTGAAGCGGCGGGCGAAGGAGATCTCCGAGGGCGCCTGGGCGGCGGAGGCCGTACGCAAGGCTGTCGAGCAGGTCAACGCGGCGGTGATCGTCGCCGTGGTGGCGGCGTCGTCGACCGCTGCCGGATCGTCCGGCTGACGCAGGTCGGTGCGGGTCACACCGACGCGATCTCGTCCGTGCCCTCCTCGTTGGCGCTCAGGACCCTGCCGACCGCGATGATCGCGTCGTCGACCCGGCCGCCAGCCGACCGCAGATCATCGGCGAACTCCGGCTCCGGCTGCTCCGGTGTCCCCAGCACGGTGATGATCCTGCCGATGGCGGCGTTGACGGCCATGCGCGTCGCCGAAAGAACGTCCAGCGCCGCGGGCAGCGATGCGTCGTTCTCCGCCAGGGCGTGAAGCGCGGCGGCCTTCGTCTCGACCTTCGGCAGCCGTGCCACAGCCTCAGCGACGTCGTTGATCGTCTTCTGGGTGGCCACGACGGTCCGGATCAGACCGCTGATGATCTCGGTCACCTGCTCGATCCCGCTGCCGACCCCGGGCAGGCCCCCCGGCTGAGCGAGCCGGCAAGGTCGTGCGCCCGGTCAGCAGTGGCGAAGAGCTTCTGATAGGCGGCGGTCAGATGCCCTTTCGCCGTCGTGCAGGCGGCCGCGAGGTCGTCGACGACGGTCATGCCTGGTGCTCGACCGTCTCGTTGCCGTCGTCGTTGGCTCGCGACAGCGCGGTCAGGGCGTCGCGGGCCTTGGTGGTGGCCTGGAGCGCGGCGTTGACGTCGGCCACCACCTTGGACGTGACGGCGCGGGTGCCGAGGATCGACTGCACGCGAGCCGGAGTATCGACCAGCTTGGCCAGCACGTGGTCGGTGAGCTTGACCGCCACGGTGAGGTCGTGGTCCTCGGCCCGCAGGGCGGCTATCGCCTCGGACACCGAGTCAACGAACGGGCTCAGCCCGCGCACGGCCGAGCGGACGTCCTGGACGATGGTCGCGGCGACGTCGAGACTCTTGCGCCGCTCTTCGAGGAGCTGTCTCGCCTCGGTCAGCGTGGACCGGCTGCCACCGAGGCCGGCCCGCTGCGACCATCGTCGCTGTTCGCGCTGGAGGCGGGCATCGGCGGAGTGGAGGCGCGAGCGCGCGGTGCCCAGGAACTGCTCGGTGAGCTGGCACTCAAAGGCGATCTGCTGCACAGCGCTCATCTGGGCCTCGCCTTGGGGGTCGGGCGGCGGGTGGACGGGTCGAGGATAGCGACGACCGGGCTGGTGTCAGCTCTCGTGGTCGATCTCCTCGATCGCTTGAGTCGTGTCGTCGACCTCGTCGAACACGGCACGGAGCCCATCGTGCACTGACGCGATCGCCATTCGGACAGTTTCGATGCCCTCGATCACTGTAGGGGTGAGCTTGTGTTCACCGAGCACAGCGTGGGCCTTCGTCTCGGATGCCTTCAGGGCATCGCCCACGTCGCGAACCATGAGGAGCGACACCTCGGCGTCACGGCCGTCCTCGCGCAGCATCTGCAGAGCTTCGGGCACGGTAGTGACCCGGCTGCCCAAGGCCGTGACCGACGATCCGATGTCATTGACCAGGACAAGCGCAGTGTCGAGGCTGCCCCGGCATTCTTCGAGAACTGTGCGAATCTCGTCGAGCCGGTCGCCGATTCCGCCGATTCCCAGCCGCTCGCGCCATCCGTTGGCCGCTTCGCCAACGGCATGTTCGGCCCGTCCGAGATGATTTCCGGCCTGCCGCAGGCGCGTCGCAGCGTCGATGACCTTGTTGCGCAGCTGTTGCACGCCCACAGCATCGCCATCCCTGATGATTCATGCGCCGGGCGTGTGATTCTGGTGGCCTCGGCGTCTCGCAGACGCATGAGGAGCCACGTCACAGCTGCGTACACCTGAGCGTCAGCGTGTCATCCGGTGGGGTCGGCCGGTCCCCGGACCGGCCGACCCAACCAGGTGAACTACCGAACAATCGTCCGGCGTGGTCGTCCCGTCACTTGGCCGAATGAGCGACCTCGGTGCCGGCCACGTTCGACTGCTGGTTCGCCGTGTTCACGTCGTCGCGGGCCTGCGTGACGACCTTGATCGCACCGGTGACCAGGGCCACAACCTGGGCCTTGTCACCAATGACGTCGATGAGTGCCTTGCGCACACGCTCAAGCGAGACGAGTGCCGTCTCGGGCAGCGCGACGAGCTGACCGAAATCGAGCTCGATGTCGGTCAGTGCGCGGGCAGCCTCGTCCACCGACTGGCTGGCGTTGAGGACCGAGCTCTTCCCTTCGAGCTGGGCGAACTTCGTCGCCGTCCGTGCCAGCTCCTCCTGGGCCTTGTCCGCTTCCACCTTCGCCGGCTGGAGGTAGCCGGCGGCAGTCGTCAGGCCGACGCCGTCGACCTGCGCCTGCTTGGCCTTGACGGCAGCGGCGACCTCTACCGTCACCTTCGTGGCGGTTTGCTTGATCGTGGGCGCGACGGCCGTCAACACTGCTACGACTCGCTTGACACCCTGCAATTGGGCTGCAGACACGGGGTCCACCTTCCTGGTCGATGTTCGGGTCCACACACGGAAGTCGGATGCGGCCACCGGCTGTGACAGCGGGTGTCGGGCGAAACCTGGATGGTTAGGCTCGGTCCGTGACCGCCGCGCTGAATGATCGACTTGCCCGAGCCCGATCCGCGACCGCCGAGGCCGGGCTCGACGGCCTCCTGATCACCCCGGGCGCGGGCCTGCGGTATCTCGTCGGATACGAGGCGATGCCGCTGGAACGACTGACCTGCCTGGTGATCCCGGTCCATCGCGACGCGACGCTGGTGGTGCCGCGGCTCGAGCAGCCTGCCGCCCAGGCGTCACCGGCCGGGTCCCTCGACCTCGCCATCCAGGCCTGGGACGAGACCGACGACCCGATCGCCCTGGCCGCAGGCCTCCTGCCGGGTGCGAAGCTGGTCGGCCTCGACAACGAGATGTGGGCCGAGAAGGTGCTCCGGTTCCGGGCGGCCATGCCCGACGCCGAGCAGCGGACGGCCGGCGAGGTCCTCTCGGAGCTGCGCATCGTGAAGTCCGCCGACGAGGTCGAGGCGCTGCGCGAGGCGGGGGCAGCCATCGACCGCGTCCACGCGCGAATGGGCGAATGGCTGCGCCCCGGACGCACCGAAGCCGACGTGGCGCGCGACATCGCCGCGGCGATCCTCGCCGAGGGTCACGCCCACGTCGACTTCACCATCGTGGCGTCCGGTCCCAACAGCGCCAGTCCTCACCACGAGTCGGGCGCGCGGCGGATCGAGGCCGGCGACGCCGTGGTCGTCGACATCGGAGGTACCACCGCGGCCGGCTACTGCTCGGACTCCACGCGTACGTATGCCGTCGGGCACGTCCCGGCCGGTTTCGGCGAGGCCTACGAGGCGCTGTTACGTGCTCAGGACGCCGCGGTCCGTCAGGTGCGGCCGGGCGTGAGCGCGGAGTCGATCGACGCCGCAGCCCGCGAGGTGCTCGTCGAGGCCGGGCTGGGGGAGTACTTCATCCACCGCACCGGGCACGGCATCGGCGTCGAGGCCCACGAGGAGCCCTACATCGTCGCGGGCAACACCCGCCCGATCGAGCCCGGCATGGCGTTCTCCGTCGAGCCCGGCTTCTACCTCCCCGGGCGCTACGGCGCCCGCATCGAGGACATCGTGGTGGCGACCGACGGCGGCGTCGAACGGCTCAACCTGCGCCCGCGCGACCTGGTCGTCCTCGACGCCTGAGGCCACTGGTCACCCGGTGTCGCCCGTGACGCCGCGGGCGATGCTGATCGCGTCCGCTTTGGTGTCGAGACCGCGACTGGCGGACGTCGCGCCCTCGCGGACGTCCTTGACGAGCTTCTCGACCGTGTCACGCAACTCGGTGACGGTCGTGGCGATCTCCGGAGCCCGCCGGCTCATGGTGCCGAGGTCGGTGTGAACGGTCCGGATCTTCCCGGCGTCGCTGTCGACCGCGCCTGCGACGCCGCCGAGGCGCTTGCGGAGTCGGTCGATCTCCGTCGCCGAGTCGCTCGGGACGAGGCCCGGATCCAGGTTCCGCAGCGCTGAACCGAACTCCCGTCCCTGTGTCTCGAGCGTGCGGAGCACCGTCGTGATGGCACCCACGATCTGGTAGGTCTGCTCGGCCGCCGTGGCCAGCTCGGCGGCCCTGGTGCTCGCCTCGGTCGCGTTGGCGAGCAGGATCGTCAGCTGAGCGCAGACGACGTCCCGATTCATTGTCAGGGCGGCGCTCGCCCGCGTGACCGCTTCTTCCGCGCGGTCGAGGTGATTCTCGGTTGCCATGCTGTCCTCCGGTCGCTCCACGTCGGTCTCGTGCGGAGTCACCGCGACCCGGGCGTAGCGCGACTCATTCTGATGCAAGTACAGGGGCGGCCGGAACCGTGACCGCCTGACCGCGATCAGGTGAGGACGTCGAGGGCGTGGTCCACGTCGGCCTCGGTCGTGTAGAGGTGGAACGAGGCACGCAGCAGGCCGCCACGCACCGCCGCGCGGACGCCGGCCGCCTCCAGACGCTCCTCCGCACCGGGCGCGTCGACCGAGACGATGGCCGAGTCGCCGGGCGGCAGCCCGAGACCGGCCCGGAACCGGTTGGCGAGGCCGACGTCGTGGTCACGGATCCGCTCGACCCCCACCTGCTCGATCAGCTCGAGCGCGGGCGCGGTCCCCACCCAGCTGAACCAGGCGGGGGACAGGTCGAGCCGGCGGGCGTCGGCGGCGAGACGCAGGGGCGGCCCGTAGTATGAGGTGCGCGGGTCCTCACCTGCCCACCAGCCGGCCTGGGCGGGCGCGATCCGCTCGCGGAGCTCCGGCGTGGTCACGAGGAACCCGGTGCCCCGCGGGGACATCAGCCACTTGTAGGCCACGCACACGAGCGCGTCGAAGCGGGACGCGTCGACCGGCAGCCACCCGCAGGCCTGGCTGGCGTCGACCACTGTGAGGGCGCCGTGGACCCGCGCTGCCTCGATGATCGCGTCGACGTCCGCGACCTCTCCCGATGCCGACTGCACAAGGCTGAACGCGACGACGTCGGTGGCGTCGTCGATGGCGTCGGCGAGCCCGCTGGCCGACGCCGTGCGGACCTCGACGCCACGCTCGCGCTGCACCAGCCACGGGAACAGGTTGGAGGTGAACTCCTCGTCGGTGACCAGCACCCGCGTGCCGGGCGCCAGCGATCCCGCGATGAGCGCGATCATCTGCGATACCTGGGCGCCGACCGCGACCTCGGAGCTGGGAACCCCGCACAGCCGGGCGAACGACTCGCGGGCCCGGCCGGTGGCCTCGCCCCAGCCCCACCACGAGGTCTTCCCGACGCGCCACTGCGCCAGCGCTTCCTGCAACGCGTCCCACGCCGGCGCGGGCGGCAACCCATAGCTCGCGGTGTTGAGCCACCCCGGTTCGGCACGAAACAGGTCACGGGCCACATCCAGCTCCATATCGTCATCTTCCATCTCCACCCGGCCCACGTCCCCGCAACGTGCCCAAGCTCACTGAGCCCACGCCGCGTCGCGCGGCGGCACAGCACGTCCGGCCCCAGCGCCTAGAGTGTCCGGATGGAGGAGATCGACCAGCAGATCGTCGCGTTGCTCACCCGAGACGGGCGGATGAGCTACACCGACCTCGGCAAGGCCACCGGGTTGTCCACGTCGGCCGTCCACCAGCGCGTCCGCCGGCTCGAGGAGCGCGGAGTCATCCGGGGCTACGCCGCCGTGATCGACCACGAGGCGCTCGGCCTGCCGCTCTCGGCGTTCATCTCGATCAAGCCCATCGACCCGAGCCAGCCCGACGACTCACCCGACCGGCTCGCCCACATCCGCGAGATCGAGGCGTGCTACTCGGTGGCCGGCGACGAGAACTACATCCTCAAGATCAGAGTGGCCAAGCCGCTGGACCTCGAAGACCTCCTGGCCCGGATCAGGACCTCGGCCAACGTCTCGACCCACACCACGATCGTGCTGTCGACCCCCTACGAGAACCGCCCGCCGACCTGAGCGCCGCGTGCTCAGCGCATGATCGGCGTCGAGAGGCTCAGGCCAGGGGTGTCGGGGCCGTAGCGCGCCTTCTCGCGTTCGAGGTCGAGCGGGCGGATCGCCTTGCGGGCCGCGAGCGCGGCGTCGTCGAGGAGCTCGGCGGGGACCAGCCACACGATCTCGAACTCGAGCCCGTCAGGGTCCTTGCCGTAGAGGCTCTTCGTGGCTCCGTGGTCGCTCGCGCCGTGGAGCGCGCCCGCCTCGGATAGCGTCGTCATCAGCGCCTCGAGCTGGCCGATCGTGTCGACCTCCCACGCCAGGTGGTACAGGCCCACGGTGGCGCGACCCGCAGCCGACGGCCCGACCTGGGCGCCGACCTGGAACAGGCCGAGGTCGTGATCGTTGGTGGACCCGGGCGCGCGCATGAAGGCCGCCGGGAAGCCCTCGGGCGCCATGTCGACCTTCTCGAAGCCCAGGACGTCGCGGTAGAAGGCGACGCTGCGTTCGAGGTCGCGGATGTAGAGCACGGCGTGGTTCAGCCGGAAGATCCCCATGGCCGGCCTCCTTCTCGTGAGTCCAGTCTGCCCCGATACGCCGGGAAGCACGTGGAGTCGCGGAGATGGGTCAGGCGGGCTGTGCGACATGGACGTCGCGAGCGTCCGCGTCGGGAGCGGCGAATTCGACGAGGGCGGCTCCCTCGCCTTCGAGCGCGGAGCGATCGGCCGCGGACACCGGGGCGAACGGCTCGATGACGAGGGTGGCGCGGCCGCGCTTCTGGTCCAGCCGCCAGGTGCCGGCTACGAAACCGTCGAGCAGGAAGGTGCCGGGCTCGACGCCGTTCGGGGTGGCGATGGCCCGCCGGGCGTCGTCGCCGATGACGCGGGTGCGGACGGCGTGGGAGCGCAGCAGGTTGTCGAAGGACGGCAGGAACCGCGGGGGAGCGGCGACGTCGCCGCCGGGGCGGGGCGCGTCGGGGAGGTCGACGAGCTCGCGGCCCTCGGGGTCGGTGAACGTGCGCAGCCGCGGACGCAGCCGGTCGAACACCTCACGCATCCTGGTCAGCCCGTACCAGACCTGGAAGTCGCCGACCGACGCCGGACCGAACGCGGCGAGGTAGCGCAGCGCGACGTCGTCGATGGACGGGGCGGGATCGAGGCCACGGCCCAGCCACGCCTCGGCCGTGGTGAACGTGGGCTGACCGCTGCGGCCCCAGACACCGCGCGGAGGCACCTGGACGAGCGCGAGCAGGTTGCGGGCGGCATAGGCCAGCGCGGTGGGCGCAGCCTGCGGCCAGTGCTCGGCCAGGAGCCTGGCCAGCTCGGCGTTGGGTCGCGGCCGCTCCTCGACCAGCCGTCGCGCCGACGAGCCCAGCGCGTCGAGGTCGACGCCGCGCAGTTGAGGGGTGCGCTGGGGGTTGCCCCACAGGTCGGCGTCCATGATCGGCTGGACCAGCGGCCGCAACATGAGCGCGTCGTCGGCCGTGACCAGGTGGACCGTGCCTCGCATGAGCACGATGCGCACGACCTGGCGCTCGAGCAACAGCGTGGCCAGCTGGTCGGGGACGAAGTCGGTCAGCCGCGACCACAGCCCGAAGTATGGCGGCATCGGGGCCTGGGCCTGCATCCCGACGAGCTGGGCGATCATCTCGGCCGGTGTCGCGGACGACCGCTCCAACAGGCTCTGCCGGGCCAGCGTCGCGCGGTTCAGCGCCCGGACGTCGAGGACGTCGCTCGTGGTCGAACGGCCGCTCATCGGTTCAGGCGCCGAAGGCCGACTCGCCGGTGAGCGCCTGGCCGATGACCAGCTGATGGACCTCGGAGGTGCCCTCGTAGGTCAGCACCGATTCGAGGTTGTTGGCGTGGCGCAGCACCGGGTACTCCAGCGTGATGCCGTTGGCGCCAAGGATGGTGCGGCACTCGCGGGCGATGGCCAGCGACTCGCGTACGTTGTTGAGCTTGCCGAGGCTGACCTGGCGCGGCTCGAGCGTGTGGTCGTCCTTCAACCGGCCCAGGTGCAGGGCCAGCAGGAAGCCCTTCTGCAGCTCGAGCGCCATGTCGGCGAGCTTGGCCTGGGTGAGCTGGAACGAGGCCAGCGGCCGGTCGAAGACCTCGCGGGTGGCGGCGTAGGCGATCGTCGTGTCGAGGCAGTCGCGAGCCGCGCCCAGGGCACCGAACACGATGCCGAACCGGGCCTCGTTCAGACACGACAGGGGACCGCGCAGGCTCGACACCTCGGGGAGCACGGAGTCGGCCGGCAGCCGTACGCCCTCGAGCACGAGCTCGCTGGTGATGGAGGCCCGCAGCGACAGCTTCTTGGTGATCTTCGGCGCGGAGAAGCCCGGGGTGCCGGCCGGGACCAGGAAACCGCGCACGCCGTCGTCGGTCTGGGCCCAGACCACCGCGACGTCGGCCACCGAGCCGTTGGTGATCCACATCTTGGTGCCGTCGAGCACCCAGTCGGAGCCGTCGCGGCGGGCGCGGGTGCGCATCCCCGCCGGGTTGGACCCGAAATCGGGCTCGGTCAGCCCGAAGCATCCGATGAGCTCACCGGCGGCCATGCCCGGCAGCCAGCGCTGCTTCTGCTCCTCCGACCCGAACTTCCAGATCGCGAACATCGCCAGCGAGCCCTGGACCGAGACCAGGCTGCGGACGCCGGAGTCGCCGGCCTCGAGCTCGAGGCAGGCCAGGCCGTAGGACACGGCGTTGGTGCCGGCACAGCCGTACCCGGTGAGGTGCATGCCCAGGAGGCCGAGCTTGCCGGACTGCCGGGCCAGCTCGCGCACGGTCTCGGCGTCGAGGCCGGTCTCGTACCAGTCGGCGATGTGCGGCCTGACGTGGTCGTCGACGAAGCGCCGGACCGTGGCCTGGATCGCCTGCTCCTCCTCGGTGAGGAGGTGATCGACGCCGAGCAGGTCGAGGGGCGAGGTGCCGGTCATGGCGTGGACTCCTTCTCGGCCAGCTGGACGGCCGCGGTCTCGATGTCGTCCTCGGCGAGCAGCACGTGCTGTGCGGCCGAGCCCAGTGGGATGAAGCTGTCGTGGCCGCTCACCCGGGCGAGCGGCCCGGTGAAGCCGGACTCGATCAGCGCGGCGAGCACGCCCTCGCCGATCCCGCCGGACCTGCGGGTCTCGTCGGCCACGAGCACCCGCCCGGTGGCGTTGGCCTCACGCACGATGTCCTCGACCGGCAATGGCGCCAGCCAGCGCAGGTCGACCACCCGCGCGCCAATGCCCCGGGCGGCCAGCCGCCGGGCCACGCGCAGACTCATCCGCACGCCGTTGCCGAACGTGAGGATCGTCAGGCGGTCGCCGTCGCCGTAGGTGCGGGCCGCCCCGATCGGCACGTGGGCGCCGGTGTCGGTGCCGAGCCATCCGGCGTCGCCGTCGACGTGCAGGTCGCGGACGTGGTAGAGCGCGATCGGCTCGAGGAACGCGGAGACCGTGCCGTCGACGGAGGCCGCCGCCAGGCAGGTGCGCAGCATCGCGGCGGCGTCGTCGCCGCGGGCCGGGCAGGCCACGACGAGCCCCGGGATGTCCCGCAGCACGGCGGGGGAGTTGTCGTTGTGGAAGTGCCCGCCGAAGCCCTTCTGGTAGGCCAGCCCCGCGATGCGCACCACCATCGGGTTGCGGTACTGGCCCTGGGAGAAGAACGACAGCGAGGCCGCCTCGCCGCGAAGCTGGTCCTCGGCGTTGTGGAGGTAGGCGAGGTACTGGATCTCGGGCACCGGCACCAGCCCGGCCAGGCCGGCACCGAGCGCGAGCCCGAGGATCGACTGCTCGTCGAGGACGGTGTCGAAGACACGGGCCTGGCCGAACCTCCGGGCCAGCCCGCGAGTGACGCCGTAGACCCCGCCCTTGCGCCCGACGTCCTCGCCGAACAGCACCACGCGCGGGTCGTGCGCCAGCGCCTCGGCCAGGGTGGCGTTGATCGACTCGGCGAGCGTGGCGGCCGCGGCGCGGGCGGTATCCGGCTCGCCTCGCAACGTGCCCGCCACGAGCGTGACCTCGTCGGGGGTTCGCGGTGAGAGCGGCGCCATGACCTCGGCGGCCGAGCCCAGCAACCGGCTGCCGGTGAGCTCCGCGGCCTCGGCGTCGATGCCGGCCCGGAGGTGGTCGTAGCGCGTGATGACGTCCTGAGGCGTGGCAGCGCCCGCGTGGACCAGCGCCCCGGCCGCCCCGAGCAGAGGGTCGCGGGCGTAGTCGGCCTCGATCTCGGTGTGGGTGCGGTAGCTGATCTCGGCGTCACTGCCGGCATGGCCGAGGAACCGCACCGTGCGTAGGTGGAGGAAGACCGGACGGCGCTCGGTGCGGGCGATGCGGACCGCCTCGCGGGCGGTCTCGTGGGCCGCGACCGGATCGCTGCCGTCGGCGGCCAGATAGGCCAGGCCCGGGCGCGAGCCGTACGCGGCCTCGATCCAGCCGCGCGGAGTGGGCACCGAAATGCCGATGCCGTTGTCCTCGCACACCAGCACCAGCGGCACCGGGAGTCCGCGATACGAGGTGTTGACCGCGGTGTTGATCGCGCCCACGGCCGTGGAGTGGTTGGCCGAGGCGTCGCCGAACGAACAGACGACGACCGCGTCGGCGGGCCACGGCGGCTCGACGCCGAGGCGGCGCGCCCGGTGCAGCGACATCGCCAGGCCCACCGATCGGGGCAGGTGGGAGGCGATGGTGGAGGTTTGCGGGATGACCGACAGCGCGGCGTTGCCGAAGACCTTGTGGCGGCCGCCTGCGATGGGCTCGTCGGCAGCCCCCATCAGGCTCTGCAGCACGTCGCGCACGGGAGTGCTGCCCTCGACCTGACTCGCTCGGGCGGCGTAGAACCCGCCCGAGCGGTAGTGCAGCAGGGCCGGGTCGGTGGGCCGCAACGCCAGCGCGACCACGGCGTTGCTCTCGTGGCCGGCCGATCCGATCGTGTAGAAGCCGTGCCCGGCGGCCTGCAGCTCACGCGCGACGACGTCGAGGTGGCGGCTGGTCGCCTCGGCGTCGAAGATGCGCCACAGCAGCTCGTGATCGACCTCGCCCGCCGAGTGCACGGACCGGCGCCCGCCTGCCCCGGGCCCGGCAGCGGCGAGCGCCGCCACCGAGGCCCGGAAGGCGTGGTCGAGCGCCTGGACGGGAGTGGTCACGGCTCGAGCCGGAACCCGCTGTCGGGGACCAGCTCGGCCACGTCCATCTGCGCCTTCTGCAGCCGGCCGGAGTAGTCCCAGTTGACGGCCTGCCAGCGGGTGAACTGGTCGAGCACCCAGAGCCCGGACTGGCGCGAGCCGTTGCCGGACTTGCCGTTGCCGCCGAAGGGGAGGTGCGCCTCGGCCCCGGACGTGGAGTTGTTGATGCTGACCATGCCCGCGCTGATGCCGCGCCGGAACGCGAAGGCGTCGGCCGGGTCGGTGGTGTAGATCGACGACGACAGGCCGTATCCAGGAGCGTTGGCCAGCTCGATCGCCTCGGTCAGCGTGGAGTACGTCGTGATCCCCACGAGCGGGCCGAAGGTCTCGTTGTCGAAGATCTCGTCGCCCGGACGCACCCCGTCGACGACCGCCGGGTGGTAGTAGAGCCCGGCCGTGGGATCGCCCACGAAGCCCTCGCGGGGATGGTCGGCGTCGATGCGGCCGGTGGCGCCGATGACCGTGTGGTGCGGCTGGATCCAGCCGAGGTACTCCTCGTACCGGGTGGCGAACTTCGCGTCGAGCAGCGGGCCCATGAGCACGTCCTGAGCCGGATCGCCCACGGCCGCTGCGGCGACGGCCGCAGTGAACCGCTCGACGAACTCGTCGTGCAGCGACTCGTGGACGATCACGGTGCCGAGCGACGTGCAGCGCTGCCCGGCGGTGCCGAACCCGGAGAACAGCGCACCCTCGACCGCGAGGTCGAGATCGGCGCTCGGGGTGACGACCAGCGGGTTCTTGCCGCCAAGCTCGAGGCAGGCGGTCTGCAGGTGCCGTCCGGTGAGCGCGCCGATCTCGCGTCCGACCTCCGACGACCCGGTGAAGCCGACCTTGTCGACGTACCCGGCCTCCAGCGCCTGCTCGAGCCCGCCGAAGGTGGCCGGGCCGTCGGCGTGGACGACGTTGAACACGCCGTCGGGGAGCCCGCCGCCGCGCACGAACAGCTCGTGAAAGGCCGCCGAGACCGCCGCCGAGTACTCCGCCGGCTTCCACACAATGGTGTTGCCCGCCAGCAGCGCCGGCACGATGTACCAGGACGGCACGGCGACCGGGAAGTTGCCCGCTGTGATGACCGCCACGGTGCCCACCGGGTTGCGGAAGGTGAACAGCTGCTTGTCCGGCATCTCGCTCGGCACGGTCTGGCCGTAGAGCCGGCGGCCCTCGCCGAGGAAGAAGTCGCAGGTGTCGATGATCTCGCGGACCTCGCCGAGGGACTCGGCGTACGGCTTGCCGATCTCGCGTGTGACGAGCCGGGCAAGTCTCTCAGCGTTGTCCTCGATGAGCCGTCCGATGGTGGCGATGGCCCGGCCGCGCACCGGCGCCGGGATGTCGGCCCAGGCCGGCTGGGCCTGCTTGGCCGAGGCGGCGGCCTCGACGAAGGTGGCGGCGCCGGCGGTGGAGACCTCGGCGACGACGTCGGCGAGGTCGGCCGGGTTGCTCGTCGTGACGAGACGTTCGCCTTCGACGGGCTTGCCGTCGATGACGGAGGTGACGAGACGGGTCACTGCTGCTCCTTCGCGGACGAGGCGGTCTGGCGGCCCACGGCGCGACCGAAGGCGGCCACGGCGAGGTCGATCTCATCATCGGCCACCGACAGGGCCGGACGGAAGCGGATCGCGTGCTCGCCGGAGGGCAGGGCGAGGACGTGTTCGACCTCGCGCAGGTCGGTCAGGACGGCGTCGCGCGTCGCGGTGTCCGGAAGGTCGGCGGCGACCATCAATCCGCGACCACGGATGTTGGTGACGACACCCGGCGCGGCCTGGGCCACGGCGCGCAGGCCCGCCAGGAACCGCTCGCCCTTGCCGGCCGCGGCCTCGACGAGACCTTCCTTCTCGATGATCTCCAGAATGCGGGTGGCCCGGACCATGTCGACGAGCCCGCCGCCCCAGGTGGAGTTGATCCGCCCGGACACGACGAACACGTTGTCGGGCACCTCGTCGACGCGGCCACCGGCCATGATCCCGCCGACCTGGGCCTTCTTCGAGAATGCCACGATGTCCGGGGTGATCCCGAGCTGCTGGTACGCCCACGTCGTGCCGGTGGTGCCCACGCCGGTCTGGACCTCGTCGACGATGAAGAGTGCATCGTGCTCGTGGACGAGGTTCTGCATCGCCTGGAGGAAGCCGGGGCGCATGTGGTTGTCGCCGCCCTCGCCCTGGATCGGCTCGGCGATGAACGCGGCGATGTCGTGCGGGTGGGCCGCGAAGGCGGCGCGGGCCTGCTCGAGAGCGCGCTCCTCGGCGGCGATCACCTCGTCGAGGTGGTCCTCGAGCGGGAAGGTGATGGCCGGGACGTCGATGCGCGGCCAGTCGAACTGCGGGAACCGGGCGGTCTTGTTGGGCTCGGTGTTGGTCAGCGACATGGTGTAGCCGCTACGGCCGTGGAAGGCGCGGGTGAGGTGCAACACCCGGGTGCCCAGCTTCGGGTCGCGTCCGTTCGCCTCGTTCTGCCGGCTCTTCCAGTCGAATGCCACCTTCAGGGCGTTCTCGACGGCTAGCGCGCCGCCCTCGACAAAGAACAGGTGGGGCAGCGCCGGGTCACCCAGCACCCGGACGAACGTCTCGGTGAACTCGGCCAGGTACGTCGAGTAGATGTCGGAGTTGGCCGGCTTGTTCGCCGCGACCTTGCCGAGCTTCTCCATGAACGCCGGGTCGTCGACGATGCCGGGCGGGTTGCAGCCCAGGGCCGCGGAGGCGAAGAAGGTGTACGTGTCGAGGTAGCGCTGACCGGTGCGGGCGTCGACGAGCCAACTGCCCTGGCTCGCCTCGGTGTCGAGGACCAGCTTGAAGCCGTCGGTGAGCAGATGCTTGCCGAGTACGGCGTGGACCTCGTCGGGCGCGATGCTCAGCGTTTCAGCCATGTCGGTCGACCTCCTGAGACGGGGACGGGCACGGTGTGCTGCGAAGAATCAAGGCAAATCGCCAAGTCTTGACGCAATACTTGCGGCCAGAATGCGCCTTGGCAAGAAGACATTGCGAATGGATCACCGCATCGAATCGTCCGCTGCACGCCCGGAGGGGCGGGCGGTCAGGTGTCCGGGGTGTCGGCGAGACTGTGGCGGTGACGACTCTGTACCGCAACGGCTCCGTCTACAGCCCGGCCGATCCCTTCGCCACCGCGATGCTGGTCGACGACGACCACGTGGCGTGGGTGGGAGCCGAAGGTGCGGCCGCCGCCCACGTCGACTCCGTGGACGAGGTCGTCGACCTCGACGGAGCGCTGGTCACCCCGGCCTTCGTCGACGCCCACATCCACGTCACCGAGACCGGGCTCGCCCGTGACGGCGTCGACCTCACCGGCGCCCTGTCGCTCGCCGACGCCCTCGACCGGGTCGCCGCCCACGCCCGCAGCCGCCCCGGCGAGCCGGTGCTCGGCTTCGGCTGGGAGGTCGAGGAGTGGCCCGAGGGCCGCCCGCCCACCCACGCCGAGCTCGATCGCGCCGCCGGCGGAGCGCTCGCCTACCTCGCCCGGCGCGACGTCCACTCGGCCGTGGTCTCCTCGGCGGTCCTGGCCGCCTACCCCGACATCGCAGCCACCGAGGGCCACGCCGGCGACGGACTCGTGCGCCGCGACGCCCACCACCTCGCCCGCCGCGTCGTGCGCGAGGCCGTGCCGGCGTCCCGGCTCGAGGCGCTGCGCCGTGACGTCCTCGCCGCCGCGGCAGCTGCCGGCGTGGGTGCCGTCCACGAGATGGGCGCGCCCGACATCGGCGGCCCCGACGACTTCGCGGCCGTCCTCGCGCTCGGCGCCGAGCCCCACCTGCCCGACGTCATCGGCTACTGGGGCGAGCTCGACGCGGTGGCCCGGGCCGGCGAGCTCGGCGCGGCGGGCGCGGCCGGCGACCTCAACATCGACGGATCGCTGGGCTCCCACACCGCACTGCTCGCCAGTCCCTACGCCGACGCCCCCGGCGAGCACGGCACCCGCTACCTCGACCTCGACGCCGCCACCCGCCACGTCGTGGCCTGCATCGAGGCGGGGATCCAGGCGGGCTTCCACGGCATCGGCGACGCCGCCGTGCGCACGGCGGTCCAGGCCGTGGCCGCGGCGGCCGACGTCTGCGGGATCGGCGCGGTCGTGGCCGCGCGGCACCGGATCGAGCACCTCGAGATGGTCGATCCCGAGCTGATCCCCGACCTCGTGCGCCTCGGGGTGGTCGCCAGCGTGCAGCCGCGGTTCGACGAGCTGTGGGGCGGCCCGGACGGGCTCTACGCCCAGCGTCTCGGCGTCGAGCGAGGCACCGGCCTGAACCCCTTCGCCGACCTGGCCCGCGCGGGAGTGATCCTCGCCCTCGGCTCCGACGCGCCCGTGACCCCTCTCGGCGGCTGGGAGATGGTGCGCGCCGCCGCCTACCACCACACCGCCCACCAGCGGCTGAGCGTGCGCGGCGCGTTCTCGGCGGCCACTCGCGGCGGCTGGCGGGCCGCGCGCATGGACGACGCCGGCGTGCTGGTCCCGGGAGCCCTCGCGTCGTTCGCCGTCTGGGACGTGCCGGGCGAGCTCGTTGTCCAGGCGCCCGACGAGCGGGTCTCGGCGTGGTCCACGGACCCGCGCTCCGGCGTTCCGGGGCTGCCCGACCTCTCGCCCGGTTCGCCGTTGCCCACGTGCCGCCACACGGTGGTGCGCGGCCGGGTCGCCTTCGACCTGGCCGCGCCCGCAACGACCTGACGGCCGGCCGACGGCCGGGTGACGCCCAGCTGGCGACGGCCGCTCGTCCGCTCCGCAGGGGTGGCGTCGGACCGTTCGGCGTGTCGTCCGCCGACACGCCGATTCCACGATGTCCGACTTGATCGATTTCGCGTGAACTCCAGAGCCCTGGCCTGCATGAACGCAACGTTTCCGCAGGTCATGGAAGAGCTTGACAGTCGCCCCTAGCTGGAGCAGAGTCGTTCCGTCCACCAACGGACGAACCGCTCGGGCAGGCGACCCGGGCAGGCCGTGCGACCGGGGTCAGGGGAAGCCTCCGGCAGTACGTCGGGGTGTACCCGTGAGCCAGGCCAGCGCTCGCGCGTCGTGCTCGTACGCCGCTTGGAGTGGCACGGGGTGAGACGAGGTCGGGCCCGGCCGCCCAGTAGACAACGGGCCGCGCGTCGCAGCCGGCGGCGTCGCGGATCGGTCCGAAGGGCGGGCCGGGCCGCGTCCATCGCCCGGGTCGGCGATCCTCGGATGGCCCGGGGCACTCACGCGCCACGCAGGACGTTGTACCGTCACGCGAGCATCACCACAAACTCGGTCACGTCGGTACACCGGACGGAGCACGCCACGTGAGTCACCTTGCCCGCGCCGCAGGAGCCCTGATCCTGGGCGTCGCGCTGATCCTCGCGTTCCCGCCATACGACCAGTGGTACATCGCCGTACTGGTACCGGCGGCCATCGCGCTGATCGTGCGCGACCAGCCGCTGAAGCGGTCCGCGCTGTACGGGCTGGCCTTCGGGCTGGGGTTCTTCGTCCCGTTCCTCTACTGGACCGGGCTCGAGACCGGACCGATTCCCTGGGTGTTGCTCAGCATCCTGCAGGCCCTCTTCTTCGTCCCGCTGACGGTCGGGCTCACCCTGGTCCAGCGGCTGCCGGGCTGGCCTGTGTGGACCGCCGCGGTCTGGATCGCCGTCGAGGCGTTGCGCGGCCGGATCCCCTACGGCGGCTTCACCTGGGGCAAGCTCGCGTTCGCCCAGGCTGACAGCCCGTTCATCGGGCTGGCGACGCTCGGCGGCTCGCCCCTGGTCTCCTTCGCCGTCGCGCTGGCCGGAGGGCTGCTGGCGTGGGTGGTGGTCGGGCGCCGCTGGTGGCTGCGGGCCGGTGGACTGGTCGCGGCCGCCGCGCTCACCTTCGCTGGGCTGTTCGTCACCCCGCCGACCCCGGACGGCGACACCGTCACGGTGGCCGTGGTGCAGGGCAACGTCCCCGAGCCCGGGCTCGACTACAACAGCAAGGCCCGGGTCGTGACCGCCAACCACGTCGAGGCCACCCACCGGCTGGCCGAGGACGTCGAGGCCGGCCGGGTCGAGCGGCCCGACCTCGTGATCTGGCCCGAGAACAGCTCCGACATCAGCCCGTACCACGACGCCGAGACCTACCGCGCGATCGACGAGGCCGTCCGCGAGATCGGCGTACCGGTCCTGATCAGTGCCATCGTCCCCACCGAGGACGAGAAGAACGTCAAGAACACCTCGATCGTCTGGGACCCGGTCACCGGTCCTGGCGCCGAGTACGTTAAGCGCCACCCGATGCCCTTCGGCGAGTACATCCCGTTCCGGGGGCTCGCGGCGATCATCACCGACGCCGTCAAGCACCAGCCACGCGACCACCTCCCCGGCGACACCGTCGGCGTCCTCGAGATGGGGCCGGCCACGATCGGCGACGTCATCTGCTTCGAGGTCGCCTTCGACGACATCGTCCGCGATGCCGTGGCCCAGGGCGGCCAGTTGCTGGCCGTGCAGACCAACAACGCGACGTTCCGGTACTCGCCCATGACCGAACAGCAGCTGGCGATGTCGCGGCTGCGCGCGGTCGAGCACGGCCGCACCATCCTCGTGGCGGCGCTCGCCGGCGTGAGCGCCGTGGTGTCGCCCGACGGCGAGGTCCTCGACCGGGCCGAGCTGTACACCCAGGACGTCATGGTCGCCGACGTCGTCCTGTCCGACGCGACGACGCTGGCCACCACCGTGGGCGCCTGGCCGGAATGGGCCGCCTGCGCCGCCGCGGCGGCGGCCCTGGCGATGGGGATGTGGCGGGGCCGCCGCCGCGGCGGCCCGGCTCCCGAACCCGCGCCTCCGGCCAACGTCCCGGCCGGTGTCGCATGAACCGCGTGCTCGTGGTGGTGCCCACGTACAACGAGGCGCTGACGATCCGCAAGGCGATCGAGCGGGTGCGTCTGGCGGTGCCCGAGGCCGATCTCCTGGTCGTCGACGACGGCTCGCCCGACGGCACCGGAGCCGTGGTCGACGAGATCAGAGCGCTCGACTCGCACGTGAACGTCCTGCACCGCGCCGGGAAGCAAGGCCTCGGCGCGGCGTACGTGGCGGGATTCGGCTGGGGTCTCGACCACGGCTACGACGTGCTGGTCGAGATGGACGCCGACGGCTCGCACCAGCCCGAGGAGCTGCCCCGGTTACTGGCCGCCCTCGACGACGCCGACCTGGTGATCGGCTCGCGGTACGTGCGAGGTGGGCGGGTGGTCAACTGGCCGCGGCGGCGCGAGCTGCTCTCGCGCGTGGCCAACACCTACGTGCGGGTGGCGCTGGGGACCCCGTTGCGCGACGCGACGGCGGGCTACCGCGCGTTCCGGGCCGAGACCCTCCGGCGGATCGACCTCTCCACGGTGGCCTCGCAGGGGTACTGCTTCCAGGTCGACCTGGCGTGGCGCGCCGAGCGGTCGGGCCTGCGCGTCACCGAGGTCCCGATCACGTTCGTCGAGCGCGAGCACGGCGAGTCGAAGATGGACGCGAGCGTGGTCCGTGAGGCGTTGTGGCGGGTTGCCACCTGGGGAGCGGCGCATCGCACGTCGCAGCTCGGTGGCCTGGTGCGGGGGAGACGGCCATGAGCGGAGCGCAGCGGTCGGCGCGGCGGGTCCTGGCGTACGCGCCGTTCGTCATCGGCGTCGTCGAGATCGCGCTGTTCGTCCTGGTGGCGAACTGGATCGGGCTGGGCTGGACGATCCTGTTGACCCTGGCCACCAGCGCGATCGGGTTCCTGGTGCTGCGCCGTGAGGGCTACCGCGCCTGGCGGGCGATGCGGACGGCCACGGCCGAGGGCCGGCTGGCCGGGCCGGCCCAGACCGAGGACCAGATCGCCTCGACCGGCGCGGCGTTCCTGGCGGCCCTCCTGCTGGCACTCCCGGGCTTCCTCACCGACCTCGCCGGGCTGGTGCTCCTGGTCCCTGTGGTCCGGCACGGTCTGGGACGGCGGCTGGCGGCGTCGACGCTGCGCACGTTCCCGCGCGCCGGGCGGGGCTACGAGTACCGACCTCGTGGCGCGAAGCCCACCGTCATCGAGGGCGAGATCGTCTCGCGGCCCACCGAGGAGGACGACCCCGACGGCACGTGAGGCTCGCCTGCCCCAGGGCGCAGGTGCCTGGGTCAGGTGAGCTGCTTGTAGAAGAAATCGAGGGCGAGATCGTCTCGCGGCCCACCGAGGAGGACGACCCCGACGGCACGTGAGGCTCGCCTGCCCCAGGGCGCAGGTGCCTGGGTCAGGTGAGCTGCTTGTAGAAGAAGCTGGAGTCCTGCCGTTGGGCTTGCGTTCCAGGGCAAGGCTCACGGTGCCGGCGATGCCGTCGGCGGACATCGGTGACGGTGTGCGCCGTCGGGCTCCTCGGTCGTCGGCGGGGAAGGGCGGCTCAGGACAGGACGATCATCAGGGCATGGCGGACCGGGTCGGGCCGCCCAGGTCAGCCCGGCCCGAGCGAGCCGAAGAAGCCCCGCAGCTCGGCGGCCATGAGGTCCGGCTCCTCGAGCGGGAGGAAATGCCCGCCGCGTCCTGGCTCGTTCCAGTGCCGGACGTCGGTGCACGCTCGCTCGGCGATCTCGCGTGGGAAGCCCGCCATGGACGGCTCCGTGCTCAGCGTGAACGCCGCCGGGACCGTGATGGCCGGGCGTGGCGTGTTGTGGCGGTAGTCGAGGTACTGCCGGAACGACGACCCGATGGTGCCGGTGGCCCAGTACAGCGTGAGGATCGTCAGGAGGGTGTCGCGATCGAACCGGGTCTCGACGTCGCCGCCGCAGTCGCTCCAGTCGCGGTACTTGTCGACGATCCATGCAGCCAGGCCCACGGGGGAGTCGATCAGCGCTGCGGCCACCGTGTCCGGACGCGTCTCCATCATCGCGCTGTACCCGCCGTCCGTGGCGTCGTAGGCCTCCTCGGCGTCGAGGAACGCCTGCTCGGCCGGCGTGAGTGGATGGTCGTCGAAGCTGCCCGGGAACGGCGGATGGATCATGTGGACGCCCACGACCTGGTCCGGGTGCAGGGCGCCGAGCCAACCCGTGACCGCCCCGCCGATGTCGCCTCCGAAGGCTCCGTAGCGCTCGTAGCCGAGCTCGTCGGTCATCAGCGCGTGCAACGTCGCGGCCATCGAGGCCCGGGTGAGCGGCCCGTGGGGCAGCTCCGAGTACAGGAACCCGGGAAGCGAGGGAACCAGCACGTCGAAGGCCGGTGCCACGGCATCGCCGAACGCGGCCGGGTCGGTCAGCCGATCCACCAGCGGGAGCATCTCGACGAAGCTGCTCGGCCAGCCGTGGCTGAGCAGCAGGGGCGGGGGTGCATCGGCGCCGACCGGTCGCCGCCCGGGCACGTGCAGGAAGTGCAGCTGCCGGCCGGCCACGTCGGCGACGTAGTGCGGATAGGCGTTCAGTGCCGACTCGCGCGCCCGCCAGTCGAACCCCTGAGCCCACGAGCCGACGAGGTCGCGCAGGTAGTCGGGATCGGCCCCGGCGTCCCACGGATGATGCCCGGAGCGATCGCCGAACCGCGAGCGGGCGAGCCGGGCCCGGAGGTCGGCGAGGATGTCGTCCGAGACGTGCACGCGGAGCGGAGAAACGGCCACGGATCCTCCGGGGTCAGGACGTCAGCGGTGACGCGTGGCCACGATACGGTCCATGTGCCGCTCGCCCCACTCGCCCAGGGGGAACAGCGCTTCGTTCAGGGAGGCGCCGAACTCCGTCATCGAGTACTCGACCTTGGGCGGGACCTGCTGGAACACCTCGCGGTGGATCAGCCCGTCGGCCTCCATCTGGCGCAGCTGCTGGATCAGCATCTTCTCGCTGATTCCGGACACCTGTCGCTTGAGCTCGCCGAACCGGCACGGCCCGTGGGAGTACAGGGCCCAGAGGATGAGCGTCTTCCACTTGCCGCCGATCATGTCGACGGCGGCGTCGAGTCCGCAGCTGTACGGCCCTTCACCGGCCATGATCCACCTCCTTACTTACCCCATGGTGGGTATTGCACTTTCAGGTAGGTACTTGCCCAGAGTACAGCAGTGATTGAGGGTGGAGGCAACGGTCCGCACGCCGCCGTCGCGGCGATCCGGCCGGCCATCACGCATGCTCCCGACCCTCGAGGATCCCTGGTGAACGACCACACCTCCCCGCTCGCCCCCGTGACCGTGATCGGGCTCGGCAAGATGGGCACCGCCCTGGCCGAGGCCTTCGTCGAGCGCGGGCACCCGACCACCGTCTGGAACCGCACCCCTGGCAGGGCACGGCCGCTCGTCGCCGGGGGAGCCCGCAAGGCCGAGACCGTCACGGACGCAGTGGCCGCCAGCCCGCTCGTCGTCATCTGCGTGCTCGACTACGACGTCGCCGACGACCTGATCGGCTCGGCCGGAGCGAGCCTGGACGGGCGCCTGGTGGTCAACCTGACCAACGGCACCCCGGACCAGGCGCGTCACACCGCTGGACTCGTGGCGGCCCACGGCGGCGGCTACGTCGACGGCGGCATCATGGCGGTGCCGTCGATGATCGGTGCGCCGCACGCCGTCATCCTCTACAGCGGGGCGACCGAGGCGTTCGAGACTCATCGTCCGGCGCTGGAGGTGCTGGGGACTGCCACCCACCTCGGCGCCGATCCGGGGCTGGCGGCACTCCACGACCTCGCCCTGCTCAGCGCCATGTACGGCATGTTCGGCGGCTTCCTGCACGCGACCGCCCTGGTCAAGGCCGTGGGACAGGAAGCGGGCGAGTTCACCACCGCGCTGATGATCCCGTGGCTGCACGCCATGACCACCTCGCTCCCGCGGATGGCCGAGCAGATCGACACCGGCGACTTCACGGCCGAGGAGGCCGATCTGGCCATGCAGGCGGCCAACGACACGATCGGCGAGGTCAGCAGGTCACTCGGAGTCAGCGACGAGCTCTACGCGCCCATGCAGGCACTGATGGAGCGGCGGGTGGCCGACGGACACGGCGGCGACGATCTGCCCGGGCTCATCGAACTGCTCCTGAAGCCGGGGGAGCGGGCGTGACTGCGTCGAACGGGCCACGGTTCGGCGTGATCCTCATGCAGGACACCACGCCGGCAAGGCTGTCCGAACGGTTCCGGCGGATCGAGGAGCTCGGTTTCGACCAGCTCTACCTCGCCGACCACATGGGCGACTTCCGGGACGTCGGCGGCCCGTTCCACGACGGCTGGAGCATGCTCGCCGCCGCGGCCGTGCAGACCGAGCGAATTCGGATCGGCACCCTCGTGGCCAACCCGATCCTGCGCGCGCCGGCCCTACTCGCCAAACAGGCCATCACCGTCGACCATCTCTCTGGTGGGCGGCTCGACCTCGGGATCGGTGCGGGCGTCTTCGAGCTGGACCACCATGCGGTGGGCTCGGCCCCGTGGACGGTGCGCGAACGAGTGGGCCGGTTCGCGGAGTACGTCGAGATCCTCGACGGCATGCTGCGCGGCGGCGGCAAGCCCTACACGTTCGACGGAGCGTGGTACCAGGTCGACGACGCCCCCACCGCACCCGGACCGGTCCAGGACCCGCGCCCGCCGATCGTCGTCGGAGGTCAGGCGCCCACCATCCTGCGGGTGACCGCACAGCGGGCGGACGTGTGGAACACGAACGGCCGCTTCGGCGCCGGGGTGGACGAGGTCGTGACGCTCACGCGCGAGCAGAATCGCCGGCTGGACACGCTGTGCGCCGAGCTCGGACGTGACCCCGCGACCCTGCGGCGCTCGATCCTGCTCTGGGACGGCACCGACCCGCTGCGCCCCGGGAACCGGCTGGAGGAGCTGGTCGATCGCTTCACCGCGGTAGGTATCGACGACTTCGTGATCGGCTGGCCGGACCAGGACGATGCGGCGGAGGTGGCCGAGTTCGAGCGTCTCGTCACGGTGACGGTGCCGGGCCTGCGGGACCGCTGAATCGCGGACTGCCGGCCGGCCATCGACGCACCGCTGCGGCCCTCGGACGCACTGATGCCGTGGCCGGATCCGTTCCGGCCACGGCATCGGTGGCGAGCTGGCGGTGGGAACGCCGGGTCAGGCGGTCTTCTTCCGGCTACGCGTGGAGGCGAAGTGGGCGCCGCCGGGGAGGACGCCGGCACGCAGCAGCTCGAGCCGCTCGTCGAGGATGACCTCGAGCTCCTCGATGGAACGACGCTCGAGCAGCATGTCCCAGTGGGTACGGGCCGGCTTGCCGGGCTGCTCTTCTGGACGGGTGGTGGCGATACGCAACGCCTCTGCGCCGCAACGCGGGCAGTCCCAGAGCGCGGGAACCTCGGCCTCGGTCGAGAACATCATCTCGAACCGGTGGCCGGCCGAGCAGCTGTAGGCGACTGCCTGACGTTCGGCGAACTCGACGCCGCGCTCGTCCTCGTAGCTCGTGGCACCAAGGCGCGAGCCGCGCAGGGTGGAACGCTCGGACATGTGCTGAACCCTTCCGGGGTGGTGACCCCTGGGACGAGACGTCGGGTCTGGTCGACGGATGTGAGCCACAGGTACGTGGTCACCTCATCAACCTCTTCAACGGTCGGGGCGGCCGCGGTGTTCCTGATCGGTTGTGATAGGCCACGTTTTCGCCGTGACCTCGATCACCCCACGGGTGAGCGCTCCCGCAAGGTCGGGGGTACCTCGTTGCCGGCCGCGATGATGCCGGCCCGGACGTCGACCTTGGCCAGCAGGACGAAGCCCGCGATGAAGAACACGATGAGCACCAGGATCGCGTTGCGGTAGGACCCGCTGAACTGGAACGCCAGACCGAAGGCGAGTGTTCCGAACCAGCTCGTCCCACGCTCGGCGGCCTGGTAGAGGCTGAAGTACTCCGCCTCGCGCCCGCGCGGGACGAGCAGGCTGTAGAGCGAGCGCGACAGCGCCTGGCTCCCGCCCAGCACGATACCGATGCCCACCGCCAGCGCCAGGAACGGCAGCATCTGCTCGGCCGGCAGGAAGTACCCGCCCGCGACCACCACCGTCCACAGCACGAGGCTGCCCAGCACGGTGTTCCGGCTGCCGTAGCGGCGCGCGATGCGGCCCAGGAGCAACGCGCCTCCGAAGGCCACGAACTGCACCACCAGGATCGCGATGATCAGGACGTCCTCGGACAGCCCGAGCTGCCGGTTCCCGTAGATCGACGAGGCGTAGATGACCGTCTGGACGCCGTCGTTGTAGAGCATGTACGCGACGAGGAACAGCAGGGTCTGCGGGTAGCCGCGAGCATGCCGCAGGGTGTCGGCGAGCTGGCCGAACGCCTGGCGGAGCGGGCCCGGTCTGCCGTCGGCGTCGGTGACCGCCACCACCGCGGTGGGCGGGCGGTCGCGCAGCCCGAGGAACGGCACGATGGTCCACAGGCCCCACCACAACCCGGCCGAGAGGAAGCTGATCCGCACCGCATCGGCGGTGCTCAGACCGAACGGCAGAGTGGTCACCAACACGAGGTTGAGGGCCAGCAGCAGACCTCCGCCG
>DATCVR010000114.1:0-21957 GCA_036566745.1 Jiangellaceae bacterium
CCGGCTGTGGTGGCGGGCCGTCCGTGCCGCCATCGTGCCACCTAGAACACCAGGGAACGGCGCCGGAGAAGGGGAATGTCACCTCGCTGGACGAGGGGGAACCCCCTCACCGAGCTCTCAACGTAAACCCGTCGCCGACACCCGTCAACGGCCCCGACGCCGGCGCCGGAAACCCACTCGCCACCACGCGTGGATCGCTCTCCGACGTGGCCTGGTGACCGCTGGGCGACCCCGAGGTGATGCCTAAGTGGAGATGATCTCTCCGCTTATGCGGTACGCTGGCTGCCATGCCCGCCGACCCACCCCCGCGCGATCCGCCGCCGCCTGCCCGGCCCCTGCGCAAGGACGCCCAGCGCAACCGTGCGCTGATCCTCGACGCCGCCCGCGAGGTGTTCGCGCAGCGTGGGCTGGCCGTGACCCTCGACGACATCGCCGCCCACGCGGGGGTCGGGGTGGGGACGGTGTACCGCCGGTTCAGCACCAGGGACGCCCTGATCGAGGCACTGTTCGAGGACCGCGTCCGCGACGTCGCCGATCGTGCCGAGACCGCGCTGTCGTACGACGATCCGTGGCAGGGCTTCACCGCGTTCGTCCGCGACCTCGCTCGGGTCCACGCCGAGGACCGCGGCCTGCGCGAGGTGCTGCTCGCCGAGAACACCCCGGCCCGTTTCGCCGAGGCCCAGGCCCACCTCGCGCCGCTGCTGGATCGGCTCGTGTCCGCGGCCCAGGAGCAGGGCACGCTCCGGCGCGACGTGACCTCGGCCGACCTGCCCGTGCTCATGGCGATGGTCAGCGCCGCGGCCGACCACACCCGGCCGTCCCCCGCGCCCGCCGCGAATGGCGCCTGGGCGCGCTACCTCGACGTCCTGCTCGACGGACTGCGGGCCACCCCCGACCGCCGCCGCGACAGTTCCGGCCCCCACCACGACCCACACCCCGACGAGGAGACGTCACCATGACCATGCCCCGGGCCCTCAAGGCCCTCAGCGCTCGGCTGAACCCGCTGGTAGTGCCGCTGGCTCGCCGCCTGCCGCCACTGGCGCTCGTCCTCCACACCGGCCGCCGCAGCGGCACGGCCTATCGGACGCCGGTCCAGGCGTTTCGCACCGACCGTGGGTGGATCATCGCGCTGGCGTACGGCGCCGACGTCCAGTGGGTTCGCAACGTCGAGGCGGCCGGCGGCGCGCAACTCGTCCGCCGGGGACGGCTCCATCAGCTCTCGGAGCCCCGGCGGCTGCACGGCACCGCCGGCTCGAGTCGGTTGCCGGCCTGGTCACGACTGCTGATGCGGCTCGTCCGGGTGGACGACTTCGTCGAGCTCGCCGCGGTCGAGGCAGCACCGGACCACTCCCCCACGCGATCGGCCGCGCAGGGCTGACGCGATTCAGCCGCTGACCGCTCGCAACGCCCCGGGTTGGCGCCCGGTAAGCCGGTCGAGCGCCGCCGACGTGGCATCGTCGGCGGGCAGGTAGACCACCAGGCGCTGGTCGTCGGCGTCGGGGAGCTCGAGCGTCTCGCCGGCCAGCCGCAGCTCACCGGCGTCGGGATGGATCATCCGTTCGACGCCGGTGCGTCGCGGGCGGGCGAAGGGGGCCTCCAGCCGCTCGGTGAAGGCGGCACCGGCGGTCGCGCCCAGCTCCTCGGCGAACGCCGCGACGTATGGATCGACCCGCCCGGCCTCGAAGGTGAGGTCGGCCACCTGCTCGTCGGCGATGCGTTCCCATTCGGGGTAGGCGTCGCGGGCCCGCACGTCCGTGAACACGTACCGGATCAGGTTCGGCGTCTCACCCGTGAGCACGCCGATCGCCCTCACCAGCTGCTCGTAGCCCGTGGTGAAGGCAAGCACGTCGCCGAGGCGGTTCAGCACCACGGCCGGCGAGGGTTCGAGCCGGTCGAGCAGCGCCTGCACGGTGGGGCGCACCGACGTGGCGGGCGGCCGCGACGTGGGGCAGAGGAAGTCGCCGCCGGCGACCTTGGAGAGGTTGCGGAGCTGGACGCGCTCGTCCGACGACAGGTGCAGGGCGTCGGCCAGTGCCGAGAGCACCTGCACCGACGGACGGTGATCGCGGCCCTGCTCGAGCCGGACGAGGTACTCGACGCTGATGCCCGCGAGCGAGGCCAGCTCGGCACGGCGCAGGCCCGGCGTTCGACGCCGCGCGCCGGGCGGAAGGCCGACGTCGGCGGGCGTGACACCCTCACGGCAGGCACGCAGGAAAGCGCCCAGCTCGTTGTCGCTCACCACCACAACCTACCCGCGTCCGCGCTCGTTGACGCTGGCCCTGGCAGGGCCAGCCTCGTCCCGGCCTCCCTCGACGGCGCCGGAGCCAGCACGGTGATGGCCATGACGACGACCACCTTCACCGACGCCGAGATCGGCTACCTGAACGGCCAGCCGCTGGGCCGCCTCGCCACCGTGGACGCCGATGGCCGGCCACACCTCACCCCGGTGGGGGTCTTCCACGATCCCGTGACCCAGACGATCGTGATCGCCGGCCACGCGGGCAGCGACATGGCCGCGAGCAAGAAGTTCCGCGACGCCCGGCACCGGCCTGAGGTCGCCTTCGTGGTGGACGACCTGCTCACGCTGGATCCGTGGTCGCCGCGAGGCATCGAGATCCGCGGCCGGGCCGAGACCTTCACCGACGGCGGCACCGAGCTCGGCCGGCGCCTCGACGCCGTGATGCCGTTCGACCCCGCGTGGATCCGGATCCGGCCCAGACGGGTTCTGACCTGGGGCATCGACTCCGGACCGTTCGAGCTCACCGCCCGCGACGTGGCCTGAGGAGGGCGACCGTGCGCTACCGACTGCTCGGCCCCAGCGGCCTGCGGGTCTCGGACCTGTTCCTCGGCGCCATGCTCTTCGGCGAGCCCTACACGGACGCGACCGACGTGGCGAAGCTGATCGAGGCCTACGCCGAGGCCGGAGGCAACGTCATCGACACCGCCAACCTCTATCCGGGCGACGGCGCGAGCGAACGCGTCCTCGGCGAGGTGCTGGGCGCCGACCGCGACCGCTTCGTCCTCGCCACCAAGTACACGCTGTCCCTCGACCGGAGCGACCCCAACGCCTCGGGGAATCACCGCAAGAGCCTGGTCCGCTCGGTGGAGCGCAGCCTGACCAGCCTCAAGACGGACTACGTCGACCTGCTGTGGGTGCACGTCTGGGACCCGCACACGCCGATCGAGGAGACGATGCGCGCCCTCGACGACGTCGTGCGCGCGGGCAAGGTGCTCTACGTGGGCATCTCCGACGCGCCCGGGTGGGTCGTCTCCCGCGCCAACGCGATCGCCGAGCTGCGCGGCTGGTCGGCCTTCGTCGGCCTGCAGGTGCCGTACAGCCTGGTGCAGCGCGACGTCGAGCGCGACCTGCTGCCGATGGCCGGCGCCCTGGGGCTGTCCGTGGCGGCGTGGTCTCCCCAGGGCGGTGGGGTGTTGTCGGGCAAGTACACCCGCGGTGGGGTCGTGGGCCCGAGCCGGCTGGACAGCGCCGACATCTCCGTGCGGGACCTCCGGATCGCTCGCGAGGTCGACGCCGTCGCCGACGAGCTGGGGGCCACGTCGGCGCAGGTCGCCTTGGCCTGGACCATGGCCCGCGACACCGGCGCGGCGGTGCACCCGATCGTCGGAGTTCGCCGGCTCGACCAGCTCACCGACAACCTGGCGGCCGCCGACCTCGTCCTCCCGGGCGAGGCCGTCGAGCGGCTGGACGAGGTCAGCGCGATCGAGCTCGGCTTCCCCCTGGACTTCCTCGCGTCGACGAAGGACTACGCGTTCGGCGAGGCCGGGCGACGGGTCCGGCCTCGACCACCAGCGGCGGCTCGGTAACGTGTCCGGCGTCTGCGTCGGCCGAGCGATCCCACCCGTCTCGCGCCCATCGGAGTGGAACGGGAGACCTCGGTGCACGGATCAGCTGTCGGTCGTCGTCGCGGCGTCCGGATGGTGGCCGGTGGCTTCGTCACAGCGCTGATGGCCGGAACCGCCCTCTTCTCCGCGGGCTCGTCGTGGGCCGCCGACACCGCTGACGACTCCGCCGCCGGGCTGACAGTGCTCGCGCCTGTCCGTGGCCAGACCCTGGCGTCCGCCCGGCCCACGTTCGCGGGCACCGGGCAGGACGGCGCCTCGGTCTCGATCACCGTCGGCGACGACGTCGTCGCGACCACGGACGTAGGCCCCGACGGCGCGTGGTCGGCCACTCCCGCGGATGCCCTGCCGGCCGGCCGCTTCGACGCGCTCGTCACCCAGACGGTCGGCACGTCCACCACGTCGATGCCGGTCCGCCGCCTCGGCGTCCCTCCCGGCCCGCCGCGCATCGCCAGCCCGTCGCCCGACGACGAGGTCGGCCCCGACCACGTCTTCACCGGCACCGGGCTGGTCGGCGCCACGATCTCGCTCAGCGTGCAGGCCGTGCCGGTCGACGACGCCGGCCGCCGCGGGGCCGCGAAGAACCTCGCCATCACCGCCGCCGCCGACACCCAGGGGACGTGGGAGGTCACGCTCCCCGGGCCGATGCCCCGCGGCGAGCACACCGTGACCGCCACGCAGTCCGTCGACGACCTCGGCTCCGAGCCGTCGGCGACGATCGCGTTCCGCGTGGGCGAGCCGGCGGGCGACGAAGGCGGTGCCGTCGGAGGCGGGCCCGAGGGCGACCTCGCCGAGACCGGATCGGCCTTCCCGGCGATGATCGTCGCCGCGCTCGGCGCACTCCTGGCGGGGGCCGCGGTGATCGTCTCGGCCCGCCCACGCACCCGGATCTGATCTTTTCGACGTCGTTCACGATCTCTACACCGAAAACCCCGAGAACGGTGTCGGAATTCGACGGATCTTTCGATAAGGTGACGCGGGTTCCGGTCCGGCGGCACATGCCGTCGGAGGGCGGTGGCTGCCATCGCTGGGCATCCGGAGCTATATGCACGTCATAGAACTGGAGATATTAGTGAGCTCTCGACAGGTCCGCCGAGGTCGCGGCGCCTCCCGCCTTGCGGGTGTGCTGCTGGCCACGGCTGTGACGGCCGGAAGCGCCGTTGCCACCGCAGGGGCCGCGTTCGCCGAGGAGTCGGCGCCGACCCCCACCCTTCAGACATTCTCGGTCGACGCCTTCGTCGACGCCGCGGCTGAACTGCCGTCGGGCCTGACCCAGGCGGTCGAGCGCGACCTCGGGCTCACCGCTCCCGAGTACCTCGCCAACGCGGCGGCCGCCAAGGTGGCCGCCGACGTCGTCGCGCAGCTGCGCGCCGACGGCGTGGGCATCGAGTCCGCCGCGATCGCCGGCCAGGACGTCACCCTCTACGTCTCCGCGGACGCCGACGTGGCCGCCGCCGAGGCCACCGGCGCCAAGGTCGAGGTCGGCCTGCCCGACATCGACACCTCCGGCGTCGAGGAGCGCGAGCTCCACTTCAACGACGACTTCAAGGGCGGCTACGGTTACGCCACCCTCGACGACGTCGAGAACCCCACCTCGGCCAACCGCTGCTCGGCGGGCTTCAACGGCACCGCCGGCGACGGCTCGCCGCTGTTCCTGACCGCCGGCCACTGTGGCGCCGACTTCGAGGAGGGCCACCCGTGGTTCCACCTCGACGTCGACAGCCCGCTGTTCGACGACCAGAACTGGGCCGGCCCCGAGCTCACCGAGCGTCCGCTGGGTGAGAACGGCGCCATGCACCTCGGCGACGGCGAGGACGGCGGCGTCGTCCACGTCACCGAGCCCGGCTGGACCACCCCGCCGCAGGTCGCCTACTGGGGCGGCGGCACGGGTGCGCCCGACGACGGCAACTCGATCAAGGTCTACGACTCCACCAACGCCATCGTCGGCCAGCCCGCTTGCAAGTCCGGTGCCACCTCCGGCTGGACCTGCGGCGAGATCCTCTTCGCCGAGGACACCGTCGAGATCGGCGTGGGCGAGAACGAGACCGCTGCGGTCACCGCGTTCATCTTCACCGCCTGCATGCTCTCCGGCGACAGCGGCGGTTCGATCGTCTCGGGCCACTACGCCCTGGGCGTCGACTCCTTCTCCACCGCGGCGACCACCGCCACGTGCGACAACACCAACTGGAACCCGGCCACGGTCTACGAGGCCGGCGGCTCGGCCGACGGCGACTTCGGCGGCGGCTACGCGGTCACCAGCGGCACGGCCAACGCCGAGCTGCTCCTCGGTGACGACTTCAACCTGAACATCTTCGTCGGCAAGCCGGTCGTCACCGCTCCGGAGGAGGGTGGCACCACCAGCCAGAAGCCCACCATCTCGGGCAAGGTCAGCGCCGCCGAGGGTGCCAAGGTCACGGTCGAGATCGACGGTGGCCCCACCGTCGAGGGCACTGTCGGTGCCGACGGCACCTGGAGCGCAGCGGTTGACGAGGCGCTCGAGCCCGGCTCGTACACCTACAGCGTCACCGCGTCGCACACCGCCAAGGGCGCTTCCGAGGCCACCACCTCGGGCACGGCCGAGGGTTCGTTCGAGGTCGTCGAGAACCAGGTCGCCGACCTGACCGTCGAGTCCCCCTCGAACGGCCAGACCACCGGTAACGCCCGTCCGACCTTCAACGGCACCGGCGAGCCCGGCGCCACCGTCACCCTGGTCGTCGGCGAGGACACCCTCGGCGAGGCCACCGTGGCCGAGGACGGCACCTGGTCCATCGCCCCCAGCGCCGACGCTCCGATCGGTGTCCGCTTCGACGCCACGGTCAGCCAGGACGCCGCGGGTGAGGTCCAGGAGGTCGTCGTGTCCGACCTGGGCATCACGGCTCCGGCCGTCACCATCACGGCTCCCGAGGATGGCGCCGAGGTTGCCGGCGATGTCGTGATCACGGGTACCGCGTTCCCGGGTTCCGACGTGGCCCTCACCATCGAGGGCACCGTCGCCGGTGCCGACGAGCCCACCACCCGCTCCAGCGCAGCCGCTGACGCTGCCGAGGCGTGGACGGGCGACTTCGCCATCGACGACAACGGCGCGTGGACCTTCACGCCGGCCGAGGCCATCCCGGCCGGTGAGTTCACCCTCACCGCCGCGGCGTCGGTGGCCGACGGCGACCCCGAGCTCACCACCTCCGAGGCCTCGGTGTCCTTCACCGTCGTGGCCGACGACAACGGTGACTCCGGCGACGCCGGTGGCACCGATGACGGCAACGACGACCTGCCCGACACCGGTTCGTCCAGCCTGCCGCTGATCCTCATCGGCGCGGCGCTGCTGCTCGCCGGTGGCACCGCGGTCGCTCTGAAGGCCCGCAAGAACCGCAACACCCCCACCGAGGTCTGATACACCGACCTCGGGTGATCCACCCGCACCACTGACGACGGCCCCCGCTCCGCACGGAGCGGGGGTCGTCGTCGTTCGTGGAACGATGTACCGTGCCGGGCATGCGCACGATCAACCCCGCCACCGGCGAGACGCTCGCCGAGTACGACGAGCACACCGACGCCGTCGTGGACGACATCCTCGATCGCACGGCCGCCGCGCAACGCCGATGGGGCGCCCTCACCGTCGACGATCGCGCGGCCCGGCTGCGGGCCCTCGGCGCCCTCCTACGCGAACAGAAGGCCCAGCACGCCGCCCTGATGACCGCCGAGATGGGCAAGCCTCTGGCGCAGGCTCTGGCCGAGGTCGAGAAGTGCGCGTGGGTGTGCGACCACTACGCAGATCACGCCGCCGACCTGCTGGCCGCCGAGCCGGTCGAGGCCGACGCCGACGAGGCTTACGTCGACTACCTCCCGCTCGGCGTCGTGCTCGCGATCATGCCGTGGAATTTCCCGTTCTGGCAGGTGTTCCGCGCCGCGGCGCCGATCCTGGCCTCGGGCAACGCCATCGTGCTCAAGCACGCCGAGAGCGTCAGCGGCTGCGCGCTCGCCATCGAGAAGCTCTTCGCCGACGCCGGCTTCGGCGACGACACCGTGCGGGCGTTGCTGCTCCCCGGTTCACGGACCTCACCCCTGCTCGGCGACGACCGGATCGCCGCCGCCACCCTCACCGGCAGCGAGCGGGCCGGTGCCTCGGTCGCCGCCACGGCGGGCCAGCACGTCAAGAAGACGGTGCTCGAGCTCGGGGGCAGCGACGCCTTCGTCGTGCTCGACGACGCCGATGTCGAGCGTGCTGCCCGGATCGCGGTCACCGCCCGCTTCCAGAACGCCGGGCAGAGCTGCATCGCCGCCAAGAGGTTCATCGTGCTCGACGCGGTGGCCGACGCCTTCATCGAGCGCTTCGTCGCCGGTGTCGAGGCCCTCACGGTGGGTGACCCGACGGCCGACGGCGTGGATGTCGGCCCGCTCGCCCGTCATGACCTCCGCGACGAGCTGGCCGATCAGGTCCGCCGCTCCGTCGACGACGGCGCCACGGTCCTGACCGGCGCGACCGTGCCCGACGGCCCCGGCGCCTTCTACCAGCCCACCGTGCTCGAGGTGAGTTCCACGGCCGTCCCGGTGATGCGCGAGGAGACCTTCGGTCCCGCGGCGGCCGTCCTGCGGGTGCCGGACGAGGACGCTGCCGTCACGGCCGCGAACGACTCGCCGTTCGGGCTCAGCTCGTCGCTGTGGACCTCCGACCTGGGGCGGGCCAGGCGGCTGGCCCGGCGCATCCAGGCCGGCGGCTGCTTCGTCAATGCCATGACCGCCTCCGATCCACGGCTCCCCTTCGGCGGGGTCAAGCACAGCGGGTACGGCCGGGAGCTGGCGTGGTTCGGCATCCACGAGTTCACCAACCCGCAGACGGTGCGGATCGCCGCCGGCTGAGGCGCGGGTAGTGACGCCGTGCGGTGCGCGGACGCCGCACGACAGCGGCACGACCCGCGTTCGTAACACGCGTCTCCTAAGCTGCGCGGAATGCTTCATCCGCCGCTGACCGCGGTCGTGGCCGACCCGCGACGAGGCTCCCGGACCGCCCTGGCGGCCGCCGAACTGACCAGGTTGCTGGGCCGCCACCTCGACCTCCATCCGCCCGGACTGATCGACCTGGCCACGCTCGGTCCCGCGGTGCTCGATCCCGACCACGCCGGGGCCTCCAGGGCGGTCGCGGCCATCCGTGCCTCCCGGGTGCTCGTCGTCGCAGGTCCGGTGCACAACGGGACGTGCCCGGAGATCCTGCGGACCTTCCTGCGCCGGATCGGGCCCGACGGCCTGCGTGGGGTGAGCGCCGTGGCGCTGCCGGTGACGACGTCCTGGCTCGACTCACCGTCGGTGGACACCGTCATCCTCCCCCTGCTGAGCGAGCTCGGCGCCGACTGCCCCGCGCCCTCGCTGTTCCTGCACGAGCACGACATCGCCTACGGCCGCAACCCGAACGGATCGCTGCGCCGGTGGGTGGCCCACCACGGCGGGCGCCTCCAGCCTCGTGTGATCGCGGAATCCGGCCGTTGACGATCAGGCCCGCCCGCCGTGCTACACATTGAGTCCCCGGCCCCGTCGGAAGGACTCACGTGCCCGAGGTCAGCGTCAGCTCCCATCGCGGGTGGGACATCGTGCAGCTCTCCTCCGACCAGCTCGAGGTCGACGTCGTCCCGGGCAAGGGCGGCGACCTCACGTCGGTGCGCTGGCTGCCCCTCGGCGTCGACGTGCTGTGGAAGACCCCGTGGGGGCTGCGTCCGCGCGGCGAACGCTCCGCGGCCGGAGGCAGCGAGGCCAAGCTCATGGAGGCCTATCCCGGCGGGTGGCAGACCGTGTTCCCCAACGCCGGCGATCCCACCGTCGAGCACGGCGTCGACTGGGGCCACCACGGCGAGGTGTGGATGACCTCGCTCGACTGGGAGCCGGTCGGGCCGGCCGCCATCGAGATGCGCACCCGGCTGGTCCGCAGCCCGTTCGAGGTGGTCAAGCGGGTCGAGGTCGACGGCTCGGCAGTCACCGTCACCGAGACGGTCACCAATGACGCCGCCGAGGCCGTGGACGTGATGTGGAGCCAGCACCCCGCCTTCGGCCCGCCGCTGGTCGGCCCCGGCACCACCGTCGAGGCGCCGGCCGGCGTCGTCCATTCCGCCGAGGGGGACGCCGCCTGGCCCACGCTGCCGGGCACGGACACCGACCTGCGCCGGGTTCCGCCGCCGCGGGCCGGCGAGACCCGGATGGCCTACCTCGGCGAGCTTGGCGAAGGACGCGTCGCCGTCGTCAACGCCGACCTCGACCTCCGTGCCGAGCTGAGCTGGGATCTCTCGGTCATGCCGTACGCGTGGTACTGGCTCGAGGCCGGCGGTCGGGCCGGGTTCCCGTGGTTCTCCGACGCGTACGTGCTCGCCCTCGAGCCCGCCACCAGCTGGCCCTACACCGGCGTGTCGGCGGTGCGCGAGACCACCGGCACCCACGTCACCATCGAGCCCGGCGAGTCCCGCGCCTCGGCGGTCACCCTGCGGCTCGGTCCTGCGGAGACGGCCCGATGACGGACGGGTCGCGCAGCCTCTCCCCCGCCACCCGGGTCGTCGTCGGCGGCCGCCCGCCGCGCACACCGGACGCGCCCTTGAGCGAGCCGGTCACCTTCGCCTCGACGTTCCACGCGGGCGGCGACATCGGCTACGGCCGCTACGGCAACCCGACCTGGTCGGCGTTCGAGGACGTGCTCGGCGAGCTCGAAGGCGGCAACGCCCTGGCCTTCGCGTCCGGCTTGGCCGCCTCCAGCGCCGTCGTGTCGCTCCTTCCTCCGGACGCCGTCGTCGTCGCGCCCGAGAACGCCTACCTCGGGGTCCTCGACCAGCTCCGTGAGCGCGCCGACGCCGGGCACGCCACCCTGCACCAGGTCGACCTCACCGACACCGCCGCGGTGATCACGGCGGCGGCCGGCGCCCACGTCGTCTGGCTCGAGTCGCCGACCAACCCGAAGCTCGACGTCGCCGACCTTCCCGCCATCGCGGCCGCGGCCCGGGCTCACGGCGCCCTCGTGGTGGTCGACAACACCTTCGCCACTCCGCTGCTCCAGCGCCCGCTCGACCTCGGCGCCGACCTCGTCGTCCACAGCGCCACCAAGCTGCTGGCCGGCCACTCCGACGTCGTGCTCGGCGCGGTCGTCACCCGCGACTCCGACCTCCTCTCGCGGCTCGTCGAGCACCGCAGCCTGCACGGTGCGATCCCCGGTCCGATGGAGGTCTACCTCGCCCTGCGCGGCGTCCGCACGCTGGCCCTGCGTCTCGAACGGGCTCAGGCCAACGCCGCCGAACTGGCCCGCCGCCTCGGCGAGCATCCCGCGGTCTCGCTCGTGCGATATCCCGGCTTCGGCGCGATGTGCTCGATCGAGCTCCACGGCGGTGCGGCGGCCGCCGACCGGGTGGTCCACGCCGTGCGGCTCTGGGTCCATGCCACGAGCCTGGGCGGGGTCGAGTCCAGTCTCGAACGCCGTCGACGCTGGCCCTCCGAGAGTCCCAGCGTCGACGAGTCGCTGCTCCGGCTCTCGGTCGGCATCGAAGACGTCGACGATCTCTGGGCCGACCTCTCTCAGGCTCTGAGCACGGCCACCCCGGAGTGATCGTTGGAACGACGTGGTCGCCAGGGCGGCCACCTCGTTCCGACGATCACCCGGGTTCGGAGGCTGCCGGTGTCCGCGAGCCCCACCACAGGTCGCGGTAGGGCCCGTCCAAGCTCACGAGGTCGGCATGACGACCCCGCTGGATCACCTTCCCGGCGTCGAGCACGACGATCTCGTCCACCTCGTCCAGACCGGTCAATCGGTGAGTGACCAGCACCGACGTCCGGCCTCGGGTGGCGGACAGGAGGTCGGCGAGCACCTCGTCCGCGGTGTCCGGGTCGAGACCCTCGGTGGGTTCGTCGAGCAGCAGGATCGGCGGGTCGGCCAGCACCGCGCGGGCGAGCGCCAGACGCTGCCGCTGACCACCCGACACCTGTCCGCCGGCCTCGCCCACCATCGTGTCCAGCCCGCGCGGGAGCGAGTCGACCCAGTCGAGCACCCGAGCGTGGGCGAGCGCCGCGCGGAGCTGGTCGTCGTCGGCCTCGGGCCGGGCCAGCCGGAGGTTCTCGCGGATGGTCGTGTGGAAGAGGTGGGTGTCCTGGGTGACGCCCGTCATCAGGGCGCGGACGTCGTCGCCGGAGTACTCGCGAGCGTCGCGTCCGCCGATCGTCACCGATCCGGACACCGGTTCGACGAACCGCATCAGGGCCGCGAGCAGTGTGCTCTTGCCCGACCCGCTCGCGCCCACGACCGCGATCCGCTGCCCGGGCCGGATGGTGAGATCGATGCCGTCCAGCGCAGCGGCACGGTCGTCCGCGAAGCGGACCCGGAGATCGCGGACCTCCACCACTGCGCCGGGCTCCGGCGCGGGCAGCGGCCTGTCGGGTTCGTGCACGGGCGCCGGCGCGTCCAGCACGGCCATCAGCCGCCGCGCCGACTCGCGGGCCTCGAGGACGTGCCGGACCGCCGCGACCAGCGGCATGATCGGCTCGAAACTGATCAGTGCGACCAGCGCCACCACCGGCACCATCACCGACGCCACGTCGCCCGCGGCAGCCGCGTCCAGCGCGAGAGCCGTCACGACGACCGTGGTGGCGCCCTGCACCGTCATGGTCGCGGCTCCCGCCGTGGCCGTGGTGCGGGCGGCCCGGCGTTCCAGCCGGCCCACCTCGGCGCCGGCCCGGTCGGCATCGTCCAGCGCGGAGTCGGTGGCACCGTGCACGGCGAGATCGGCGCTGCCACGCACGAGATCGACCGTGCACGAAGCGAGCCGTGCCCGAGCCGGCGCGAGCTGGCGCGCAACCCGTGCCGCGGCCGCGATCGTCACGGCCGGGACGATCATCCCGGCGAGGATCACCCCGACCGCCAACGCGGCACCCGCGGCCGGCAGGACCCCCGCGGCGAAGCCGACCGCCAGCCCTCCGACGACCAGCGCGGTACCCAGCGGCACCATCACCCGCACGACGAGGTCCTGGACCGCTTCGACGTCGCTCACCATGCGGCTGAGCAGGTCGGCGCTGCGGAAGGCCGGCAGCCCCGACGGCGCCAGCGGCACGAGCGCGTCGTACACCCGCCCGCGCAGAGCGGCCAGCCCGCGCAACGCGGCGTCGTGACTGGCCAGCCGTTCGCCGTAGCGGAAGAGCCCTCGGCTGGTGGCGAAGGCACGCACGCCCACGATGGCCAGCGACAACGCGGCCAGCGGAGGTTGCTGCGCGGCACGGGCGATGAGCCAGGCGGCGAGTGCCATCAGCGCGAGGGCCGCCAGCTCGGCAGCCACGCTCGCGCCCACCGCCAGGGCGAGCCGGCCGGCATGCGGACGCAGCATACCGAGCAGTCGCCGGATCGGGCCCGCCGACGACGTCGGCCCGGCTCCCGGCGCGGACGCCGGGCGAGGCACGTCGACGGTAGCCATCAGAGCCTCCCCGCCGGCGCCGCGTGCTCGGTGCCCGTCAGTCCGCTCACCCGGCCGTGGTCGAGACGGATCACCCGGTGGGCATCGGCGACCATCGCCGGCCGATGCGCCACCACCAGCACGGTCCGCCCGGCCATCAGCCGAGCGGTCGCGTCGACGACCGCCGCCTCGCTCGCGGCGTCGAGTCCGGCCGTGGGCTCGTCGAGCAGGAGCAACGGGGCGTCGCGCAGGAACGCTCGGGCCAGCGCGATCCGCTGGCGCTGCCCGGCCGAGACCCCTGCGCCGTGCTCGCCCAGGACGGTGTCGTAGGCCTGCGGCAGCGCCTCGACGAACTCGTGAGCCTGGGCCAGCCGGGCTGCCTGCACGACCTCGTCGTCAGTGGCGTCGGGGCGGCCGAGCCGGATGTTCGCCGCGACGCTGCGGGCGAACAGGTGCGGACGCTGGGGCACCCAGGCCAGCTGTTCGCGCCACGTCGCGATGTCGGCCTCCGCGAGGTCGATGTCGTCACCGCCGACCGAGAGGAGGACGCGCCCCGCGTCCGGACGGACCAGCCCGAGCACGACGCCGAGCATCGTGGACTTCCCCGCGCCGCTGGGCCCCACGAGCGCCACCCGCTCGCCGGGCGCGACCGCGAGTGACACCTCGTCCAGCGCCGCCTCGTCGCGCCCCGGATACCGGACCGTGACCCCGTCGACCCGGATCCCCACCCGCGCATCACGCGGGCCGACGGACGAGCCCGGGCCGGGGAGGGTTCCCGACGCAGGAGTCCGGCCGGACTCTGAACGACCGGACGGCGTGTCCAGCACCGCAAACGCCCGCTCGGCGACCTCGAGCCCTTCGGTGCTGGCGTGGAACTGCGACCCGAGCGCCCGCAACGGCAGGTACGCCTCGGGTGCCAGCACCAGGACGAGCAACGCCGTGTGCAGGTCGAGGGCACCGTCGAGCAGCCGCAGTCCCACCGGCACCGCTACCAGCGCCACGGACAGCGTGGCCACCAGCTCGAGCACCAGGGCCGAGAGGAACGCGACCCGCAGGGTCCGCATGGTGGCGACCCGATGGTCCTCGGCCGTGCGGCGTACCGCGACCGCCTGGGCGCGGGCCCGGCCGAACGCCCGCAACGTCGGCAGGCCGGCGACGATGTCGAGGAAGTGCCCGCCGAGGCGTTCGAGGGCCCGCCACTGCCGTCCCGTCGACCGCTTCGTCTGGAGCCCCACGAGGATGCCGAAGATCGGGATCAGCGGCAGCGTCACGCAGATGATGATCGCCGAGGCCAGATCGGCGAACCCGAGCCGCACCAGCACCGCGATCGGCACCACGGCGGCGATGAACAGCTGAGGGAAGTAGCCGGTGAAGTACGGGTCGAGTGCGTCGAGACCGCGGCCCAGCGTGGTCGCGATGCCGCCGGTGTGCTGGCCGGACAACCAGCCGGGCCCGAGCCGCTGGGTGTGGGCGAGCAGGTCGCGGCGCAGCCTGGCCTTCACCGAGGCCGCGGCGCGCTGAGCGAGCACCTGCTGGAACCAGCTCAGCGCGGCCCGGGCGGCGAAGATGCCGGTGAGCGCCACCAGGACCGATGCCACCTCGGCGGCGCCCGGCCGGTCCAGCACGCCCTTGGCGAGAACACCGGCCAGCAGGTCCGCCTGGACGATGATGAGCACAGCACTCGCCGCCGCCATGAGGACGAAGGCGGCGGCGACCACCCGGCCGGCCGGGAGGCTTCGGAGGAGACGGTGGGCCAGCGGGGTCAGAAGAACACCGCCGACCTCGCGCTCACCCGGATGCGGAAGACCCACCACAGCCACGCCTGGACCGCCAGCAGCACCGGGATCACCGGGAGCGCCATGGCGGTGAGCAGGTCGAGGGTGCCGGAGCCGGCCGCGCCGTCGAGCAGCCGCGGCGCGACGGCCACTCCGACCGCGACGAGTGGCGCGGCCGCAGCGATCGCCGTGCAGACGTAGGCCCAGCCGTCCCGCTCACGGTGGAGGAGCCGTCCGGCCGCCACGATCGCGACGATCGCCACCAGCTGCATCAGCAGTGCCGGCACCGGCTGGGTGAGCTCGACGCCGAACGCCGGGGTGAGCAGGATGGTCGCGCCGAGCAGGGCTCCCGCCACGGGGACGGCCCGGCGCGCGACCGCCACGGAACGCTCCCGGCGCTCGCGCGGCATCCGCAACGCGGCGAACACGGCACCGTGCGAGGTGAACACGGCAACCATGGTGGCTCCCCAGAGCAGCGAATACGGCCCGACCAGTGTCCCAAGCCCGGTCGTCGAGTCGTGGGGCACCCCCTGGGCGAGGTTGCCGAGGAGCATCCCCCAGGCGAACGCCATGACCGTGCTGGCGGCGACGATCGTCCGTTCCCACCCGCCCCGCCACCTCGCCGACGGGCGGCGGCTGCGGAACCAGACCCCGATGTCACGCAGCACCCAGCCGACGAGCAGTGCGACGACGACCGGGTACGCCGCGTGCAGGACGTCCTTCTCCACCGCGGGGAACGCCCCGATCAGCAGCCCCGCGCCCGCGATCAGCCACACCTCACCACTGAGCAGGAATGGGCCCAGCGCGGTGAGGAGCAGGCGCCGCTCCGGGTCGGTGGTGCCGATCCGGCGCAACGACATGCCCAGCCCGAGGTTGCCTCCGTCGAGCACCGACCAGCCCACGAGCATCAGCCCGAGCACGCACAGCCACATGACCTCCACGGTCAGCTCCTCTCCGTCGCGGTGCCGACCAGGGCGTCCGGGCGTGGATCGTCATCGCCGTCGTCGAGCCCGGCCAGATCGGAGCCGAGCACCATCCCGTGGGGTCCGCGGCGGGCCAGCCGGGCGATCAGCCACCAGTCGACGACCGCGAGCACGACGAACGCCGTCCCGAAGACGATCAGGCTGGTGAGGACGCGGCCGGTGGAGTTCGGCGCCACGGCGTCGGCGACGGTGAGCTCCCCGAACACCAGCCACGGCTGGCGGCCGACCTCGCGGATCAGCCAGCCGCAGATCACGACGACGAACGGCAGCGGGATCGTCCACACGTAGACCCGATGCCAGAAGCGGCGGAAGAACGCCGGCCGCGCCCGGTCGAAGCCGTTCTTGATCAACAGCAGGAGCAGCCCGACGAAGATCAGGAAGTACAGGAACCCCGTCGTCTGCATCACCGGCCAGGCGAACTCCACCCAGTCCGGCGGAGTCCAGTCGCCGGGCCCGAACTGCGCCTCCATCTGGGCCTGGTACTCGGCCGGCCCCGGGTCGTTGCCGCCCAGGACCAGCAGCTTCCCGTCGGTCAGGTAGGTGAGCTGGGCGAAGCCCATCCCGATGACCATCATCGAGGCGAGGGCACCGGTGATCACCGCGATCCGCAGCGAGCGACGGAAGAAGTCGAGGTCGGGGGTGTTGCGCAGGAAGTGCCACGAGCAGATGCCCACCATGACGACGCTGGCGGTCAACAGGCACACCGGCACGATGTGCGCGAGCGCGCCGATGGTCTGGGGATTGGTCAGCAGCGCGCCGAAGTCCTCGATCTTGGCCACGCCGTCCTCGATCACATGGCCCACCGGCTCCTGGAGGAAGCCGTTGGCCACCATGACCCAGAAGGCCGAGAGGTAGCCGGTGATGGTGACCAGCCAGAACAGGCCGGTATGGACCCAGCGGTTGAGCCGTCCCCAGCCGAAGATCCACAGCGCCAGGAACGTCGACTCCAGGAAGAACGCGACCAGCGTCTCCATCGCCAGCGGCGCACCGAACACGTCGCCCGCGAAGGTCATCAACCCGCTCCAGTGCAGGCCGAACTGGAACTCCAGGAGGATGCCGACCACGATGCCCATGGCGTAGTTGACGATGTAGATCTGGCCCCAGAACCGGGTGAGCCGCTCGGTCACCGCCTTGCCGGTGATGGCCCACCGGGTCTGCAGGATCGCCACGATCGGCGCGAGTCCCAGCGTGAGCACGACGAAGAGGAAGTGGAAGATCGCCGTCAGCGCGAACTGCAGGCGCGACAGGTCGAGCGCGCTCATGGTGCACCCCGCACGTTTACGGCTTTCACCGCTGCCTCCCGATTTCGATCAGTTGCTACTCTACGCGTAGACACGCTACATCCAGGACACGTAGACTGTCGACATGAAGCCCGATGCGCTGCGCGGCCACCTCGACGGCATGATCCTCGCCGTGGTCGAAGACGCCCCACGCCACGGGTACGCCATCGCCGAGGCGCTCCAAGCGCGCAGTGCGGGCGAGCTCGACGTCCCCACCGGGACGCTCTATCCCGCGCTGCGCCGCCTCGAACGCATCGGGTACCTCCGCAGCGACTGGAGCACCGTGGGCGGGCGCAAGCGCCGCACCTACGAACTCACCAACTCGGGCCGGTCGGCGCTAGCCGCTGACCGCGAGGCCTTCCGCACCTTCAGCAGCGTCGTGGGCGCGGTCCTCGGGACCCAGCCCGCCACCTGACGTCAGCCGAAGGCACTGCCACGCCAGCACGGCCATCCACGTCGACGGCAGCACCGTGACGATTGCGCCCTGCACGAGGTCGCCCACCGGCCACGTCGCGACCGGTACCGGCGCGAACGCGGCGAGCAGCGGGCCACAGGCGGCCGTGACCAGGAGGTCGGCCAGCACGAGCATCGACGCCACCCGCACGACCGGGCGTGACGGCAGCACCCGCCCCCCGATCCCGAGCGCGACCGCCGCAAGCGCCGATCCGGCCAGCGTCACGAGGTTGCTGACGTCGACGAACTGTGCCAAGAGGCCGTAGCCGGCCGACACCGGCGGCCAGCCGTCGCCGGCGACCTGGCCCTTCCACAGCGCTTCGATGACCACGAACTGGACCGAGCCGAGCAGCAGCATCAGCACCGCGAGATGGCGCCCCGCAGCCGCGGCCAGCTCGGGTCGCAGCCCGGCCGCGATCACCTCGGGCGATCCGAACTCGTCGACGGCCAGCCGCTCGGCGCTGGCGGCGTCGAGGCCGGAGGAACGATGCGCCTCGGCCGCGTCGAGCAGGCCGTCGCGCACCTCGCGGACCATGCCCGCGCGGACGATCACCGGGCCGCGCAGACGGCGGCGCAGGTCGGCGACGTAGCGATCGATCACGACGAGGACTCCCGCGGCGGAGGGACTGGCGACGGCCACCCACGCTAGCGGTGCCCTGGCTCCGCCGATACCGCCCGCCGACGAAGTCAGGGCAGGCTCAGGGTCATCCCCGAGACCTGCGGCTCGGGGACGACCCTGTGGTCGCGGCCGTCGAGCTCAGACCGTCAGTAGGTGGACTCCGGCTCCGACGTGGTCGAACCGCCCAGCGCGGCCGACGGCGAGGATCCGCCGGTCTTCAGCGCGGCCAGCCGGGCCTCGACCTCGGTCTGCTCCTCGGCGTCCTCGAGCTGCTCGAACTGGACGTCGAGGGACGACGCCGCCAGCTCCTCCGAGCCGCGTGCCCTGGCCTCCTCGCGCCGGATCTTCTCCTCGAAGCGGCTGACCTCGCTGGTCGGGTCGAGGATGTCGATGCTCTTGATCGCGTCGTGGACCTGGTTCTGGGCGTCGGCGGTCTTGGCCCGGGCGACCAGCTCGTTGCGCTTGCTCTTGAGCTGCTCGAGCTTGCTCTGCATCGCCACGAGCCCGGACTTGAGCTTGTCGACGACCTCGCGCTGGGACGCGATGTTGGGGGCGGCGGTCTTCATCTCGCCCTCAGCCGTGATCTGACGGCCCAGCGCCAGCTTGGCGAGGTTGTCGAACTTGTCGGCGTTGGCGGTGTCGCCCGCGGCGCGCAACTCGTCCGCCTTCTGGCTGGCGGCGGCGGCCTTCTGCCCCCACTCAGCCGCGGCGGCCTCGTCCTCGCGATAGTCGTCCTCGATGAGGCGGAGGTTGCCGATGGTGGTGGCCACGGCGTCCTGGGCCTCGGCGATGTTGTTCGTGTAGTCGCGAACCATCTGGTCGAGCATCTGCTCGGGATCTTCCGCGGAGTCGAGCAGCGCGTTGATGTTGGCCTTGGCCAGCTGCGCGACGCGGCCGAAGATGGACTGCTTGGACATGGGCCTGCCTCTCGGTTAGAACCTGCCGCTTGTACCCCGCCGGCCACGGCTGCTGCCGCGGCCACGGGAGCCACTCGAGCGGGGTCTCGACATCCCCCCGCCCCACGACGGCGCGCCGCCGTAGGACCTTCCGCCACCTCCTCCGCCCAGCATGCTGCCGAGGATGCCTCCGAGGATGGCGCCGGTCATCCCGCCTCCACCGCCTCCACCGCTTCCGCCGAAGGCGCCGCCGTACCCGGACGTCTGTGGCTGGAACCCGCCGACGTCGGATTGGGCGAGCTGACCGGCCTGCTGGGCCAGGGCGTCGGCCTGCTGGGCATAGGACAGCGCCGTCGCCGGGTCGGACGCAGCGGCGGCGAGCGCCTGGTCGAGGTACCGCTGCGCCTGAACCAGGCGGGTTCGCGCCTCGCCGCCCACCGCACCACGGCGGGTGGTGATGAAATCGGTGACGGCCGCGATCTGGCTACGGGCCGACAGGACGGCCTGGTCGAGAGAGGCCCGAGCCCGCTGAGCCTGGGCCTGGGCGTCGCGGACGCCGCCCAGCGCGGCGTCGAGCTCGCCGCCGGCTTCCTGGAGCCGCCGCAGCGCCGCGAGCGGATCGAAGCGCTGCCCGGCCAGTCCCTGCTTCACCGTGGCCACGACCGCCTCGGCCGCAGCGATCGTGCCCGTGAGATCAGCGGAGGCTCCGCCGGATCGTGCGGGGTCGGCTGCCAACGCGGTGGCCTCGGCGAGGTCCTGCTCGACATCGGCGACACCGGCACGGACGCCCTCGGCGGCCTTGTCGAGCTCGGAGCCGAGGCGGTCGACGGCGTCGAGCAACTCGCCGGCCTGGCCCACCGCCAGCTCGGCGGCGCGGACCTGGACGGCGGCCTCGGACATCGATCCGGCCTGGATCTTCTCGTGCGCGGTGGCACCGGCCGTGCGGGCGAAGTCGAGCCTGCTGGCGGCCTCGTCCGCGTTGCCCGCCACCGGCTCGAGGGCGGCGTCGACATATCGCGACGCGAGGATCTGCAGGCCGGCGCGCACCTGATCGACCCGGGCGCCAAGGGCGGCGGCGTTCTGCTCGACGGTCGTCAGGACCTCGGGAGCGTTCTTCTCGAGGTCGCGCAGCCGGTCGAATGCGTCGGCCTCGGCCTCGAGCCGGTCGTTGGCGGCGTCGAGGCGTTCGATGATCTCGCCGAGCAGCGTGCGCCGGACGGGTTCGTCCTCGGGAGTGGAGTCGTCGAGCTGCTGCCGGATCTTGAACGACTCGGTCAGGTGGGCCTTGGCCTCCTCGACGGCGGCGGCGAACGGCGCGGCCGCCTCGGCGCCGTACTGGGCCTCGGCGAACCCGACCTCCTGCTCGCTGGTCTTGATCGCGTCGTCGGTCTCGACCAGGAGGACACCGGCCCGCTTCTCGAGCTCGTCGAGGGGTAGCTGGTCGACCGGGATCGAGGCACCGCCCCGACGCTTGCGGAAGCCGCGCGCCACGGCCCATCCCGCCACGCCGACCCCGGCCACGGCGACCCCGCCGATGATCCAGGGCGTGGCGCTGCCGCTCTTGGTCGGCTCGGCGTCGCCGGGGGTGATGTCGGGTGCCTGGACCTGCTCGCCGGATCGCACGGCGTCGAGGCCGTCGGCGGCTCCGATGGCTGCGCCCGCCCAGTCGTTCTCGCGCAGCGCCGGCTCGACCGCGACGGTGGTGATCTCGTCGAGCTCGGCGTCGGTGAGGGGGTACTGGGGGTCGACGGACAGCGCGTACACCCGCTCGGACGTGGCCACCGCGAGCAGCGCGTCGTTGACGCCGAGACCGTTCTGCAGGGCCGTCTCGTCGGCCCACTCAGCCGCGGACCAGTCGGAGAAGTCGTCGACGTAGACCACGAAGAGCTGGAGCCGATGGTCGTCGTAGAGGCGATCGATGGCGGCCTGGACCTCGTCGGTGCGGCCCTCGACGGCGCCCACGCGATCGGTGATCTCGCCGTCGAGGCTGAGCGGCTCGTCGCCGTGGGCAGGCAGCGCCGCCAGCAGCACCACCCCAGCGGCACTGATCGCCGCCGACCACAACCGGCGTCTCCGAGCTGCCATCGCGCCCCGCCTCCCCGCAGGCTCAGGTCGATCTTCTGCGGAGCCTACGGCCTCTCCCGGAGCGGGACCACCCGAACGACACACGCCAGCGCGACCGACCCCCACCGGTCACACGCTGGTCGGCCGACGGCCACCTGGACGCCTCGGACCACGCCGCCGGCAGGTCCCACCACCCCGGTCGTACGCCGTACGGATACCGCCTGGCGACAGTTGCGTCGCCAGGCTTCGCCAGCCGAACACCCGATCGCACCGCCGCAGTGACCTAGGCCACTATGGGCACTCTGCATCCACATCACCGCGACGACTAGCCTGTACCACAGCAGCCGCGGATTCTTGTAACGGAAGAAGGCGAAGGCAACAGTGGCCCCCACCGGCCCGCAGGCGGGTTTCGGACCGAACGAATGGCTCGTCGACGAGCTCTACGACAGCTGGCTGAAGGATCCCTCGAGTGTTGATCCGGCCTGGTCGGAGTTCTTCAAGAACCGATCCGGGCAGAGCGCCCCCGACCAGACCACCCGGCGCCAGACGGTCGCCACAGCACCCGATGCGAGGACATCCGTGACCACCGAATCCGCCACCGCCACCCCGGCCGCCCCGGCCAAGCCCG
>DATCVR010000115.1:0-12517 GCA_036566745.1 Jiangellaceae bacterium
GGGTGGGCTGGCGCGCATCCGCGAGCGGACGTCGGCCGGGGTGCCGTGGTGGCGCCGCCAGCTCGTCCTCCGGGTGGCGGCCGGCGCGGTGGCCACCAGCGCCGCCGTCGTCGCGCTCGTCGTCGCCACCCGCGGAGGCCCTGACGACGACACCGTGGTCCTCCCGGCCGACTCCTCGGCCCCGAGCGGCTCGGACACCAGCCCCACCGAGCCCACCCCGTCGGCTCCGCCGACCGTGGCGCCGCCCACGGAGACGCCCAGCACGTTCGGCACCGCGGTCGCGCCCCCGCCCGAGCCGTCCGGTTCGGCGCCCGCCCCCGAGCCGATGACCGTGCCGGTCTACTACGTCGCCGACACACCCGGGGGCGACCGCCTGGTCCGCGAGTTCCACACGATCTCCACCGAGCGCGGCGCCGTGGCCACCGCGCTCGACCAGATGCTGGACACCCCGTCCGACCCCGACTACCGCAGCCTCTGGGCTCCTGCCACCCAGGTCGTCGCCGCCGAGGTTGCCGACGGCACCATCGAGGTCCAGCTCGCCTCGCCCGCGGGCGCCGACGGCGGGTTCGCCTCGCCCGAGCTCGCCGTCCAGCAGCTCGTCTACACCGCCACGGCGGCCGCCTCGTCGCTCGAGGGAGCCGACGGCGCACTGCCGGTCCAGATTCGCCTCGACGGCTCGGCCGGAGAGCTGCGCGCGGTCGACCTGTCCGCACCGATCACCCGCGAGGACCAGCTCGACGTCCGGCAGCTCGTCCAGATCACGAACCCGGCCGAGGGGTCCGAGGCCACCAGCCCGGTCACCGTCGACGGCGAGGCCGCCGCGTTCGAGGCCAATCTCATCTGGGAGGTCCGCGACGCCGACGGGGTGGTGGTGGCCTCCGACTTCACCACCACCGCCGAGTGCTGCACGTTCTCGCCGTTCACCTTCGACGTCGAGCTCGCTCCGGGCAGCTACGAGATCGCGGTGAGCGACACCGACCCGTCCGGCGGGGCCGAAGGACCTGGTCCCATGACCGACACCAAGTCGTTCACGGTGGTGCCCTGAGGCACGACCGGCCCGCCCGCGGACCACGAGCCGCCGCGGCTCAGCGCCAGCGTGAGGTCGCGGCGAGGAGCACCCCGGCCGCGACGGTGCCGGCGGTCGAGGTCCGCAACACCGACGGCCCGAGCCTCGTCACCACGCCGCCCGCCGCGGCCAGCGCAGCCAGCTCGTCCGGCGCGAGTCCGCCCTCGGGGCCGACGATCACGAGCACTTCGCCGGCCTCGGGCACCCGCACCTGACCCAGGGCCTGATCGGCCTCCTCGTGCAACACCACGCACAGCTGCGCGCCGTGCACTCGGTCGACCAGCTGCCGCGTCGTCACCTGGTCGGCGACGTCCGGAACCCAGGCCCGGCGCGACTGCTTCGCCGACTCGCGGGCGGTCGAGCGCCACTTGCGCAGCGACTTCTCGCCGCGCTCGCCCTTCCAGCGGGTGACGCATCGTGCCGCGGCCCACGGCAGGATCTCGTCGACGCCGACCTCGGTCAGGGTCTCGACCGCCGTCTCGCCACGGTCGCCCTTCGGGATGGCCTGCGCCACCACCAGCCGCGGCTGTGCGGCGGGCACGTCCATCCGGCTGATCACGTCGCACACCAGGCCGTCCCGCCCGGCGGAGGCGACCACGCAGCGCGCGAGGTGCCCGGCTCCGTCGGTGAGTTCGACCTCCTCGCCGACGCCGATACGCCGCACCACGGCGGCGTGGCGGCCCTCGTCGCCGACGAGGACGACCCGCTCGCCGGCTCGCAGCGCTGACGGGTCGGCGATGAACACCGGTGCGCTCATCGTCACCTCACCTCTGACCACGGACTCCCGCCGACCACCCACGCTTCTCCGGTGCGGCCGACAACCCAACCCCGCACCGGTCCGTCTGTCTATCACAGAGAACCGACGAGGAGGTGGAGCATTGGTCCGGGGCGAGAAGCGCACCGAGCAATTCGTGGCCTACGTGGCGGCGCGACGACCGCAGCTGCGCCGCACGGCGTACTTGATCTGCGGCGATTGGCACACTGCCGATGATCTGGTCCAGACCGCGCTGGCCAAGCTGTACGTGGCGTGGCCACGGATCCATACCGACGGCGCCGAGGACGCCTACGTCAGGCGCATCATCGTCCACGCCCACATCGACGATCGCCGCCGGCCCTGGCATCGCGTGCTGGTCGGGCTGGACGGCTTCGACCAATCCGCTCCGGAGCCGGTTTCCTTGGAGGACACCGACGCGTTGTCCACAGCACTACGCGGCCTGCCCGAAAGGCAGCGCACCACCGTCGTACTGCGGTACTGGTGTGGCCTCTCAGTGGAGGAGACCGCTGCGGACATGGGCTGCCTGGCCCTGGCCCACTTCGACCCGCCCGGAGCCTACCTGCCCGCCGAGAGCACCGTCTTCACCGGCGGCGGCACGGCCGACGGGTCGAACGTGGGCACGAAACTGGAGTGGACCTACGACGACCAGGACGGCATGGGGCTGGTTGAGGTGGCCGTCACGACGCCTGACTACGTGGCGTCGGACGAGAAGGCACTGGAGGACTTCACCCTCGACCACCACTGCGAGATCGGCTCGCCGCAGTGCGTCGAGCAGACGGTGCCGGGCACTGATCTGCGGGCGTGGGTGGCCGAGGCCGACCCGGCCCAGAACCTCGTGCTGGGTGTGATCGTCGAGCGGGCTGACGGCTCACTCGCCGCGGTATCGGTCTCCACGCTGTTCGGCAACAACTCGACGGCACCGGTGACATCGGTGGACATCAGCCTCGAACAGGCATGGGGCTTCGTCACCGACCCGGACCTTCGGGTGGAGCCCGCCGAGGCGGCCGAAGACTGGAACGGGTCCGAGCCAAAGGTAGCGCCGGCGCCATAAGCCACTGCTGCTTCGTGCGGCCCGGTCACCGCACCGGGCCGCGCGAAGCCGGGCTCAGCTCAGGCCTTCCTTGAAGGCGTCCTTGATACGGGTGAACAGCCCGCCCTGGCCGCCGGCCGCGACGGGGCCCGCCACGGACTCCTCACCGCGGACCGCGGCGAGCTCACGCAGCAGCTCTTCCTGCCGGGCGTCGAGGCGGGTGGGGGTCTGCACCTCGAGGTGGACGAAGAGGTCGCCGCGTCCGGTGCCGCGCAGCTTGGGGACACCTCGCGCGGCGATCTTGATCTGCTCGCCGTGCTGAGAGCCCGGCCGCACCTCGATGGTCTGGGTGCCGTCGAGCGTGTCGAGCTGGACCGTGGTGCCGAGCGCCGCCGCGGTCATGGGCAACGGGAGGGTGCAGTGGAGATGGTCGCCCTCGCGGGTGAAGATCGGGTGCGGCGTGATGGCCAGCTCGACGTAGAGGTCGCCGGCCGGACCGCCGCCGGGACCGACCTCGCCCTGGCCGGAGAGCTGGATGCGGGTCCCGGTGTCGACGCCGGCCGGGACCTTCAGCGACAGCGTGCGGCGGGTGCGAACTCGTCCGTCGCCGGAGCACTCGACGCACGGGTTGGGGTTGACGGTGCCGAAGCCGTGGCACTGGGGGCACGGGCGAGCCGTCATGACCTGGCCGAGGAACGAGCGCTGGACCTGGTTGATCTCGCCCTGGCCCTGGCAGGTGGGGCACGTGGCCAGCTGGGCGCCCGGGGCCGTCCCCGCGCCCGAACAGACCGAGCAGACCACGGCGGTCTCGACCTGGAGCTCCTTGGTGGCCCCGAAGACTGCGTCGGCCAGCTCGATCTTGAGCGGGACCAGCGCGTCCTGTCCGCGTCGGACCCGGCTGCGTGGTCCGCGAGTGCCGGAACCGCCGAAGAAGGCGTCCATGATGTCGGTGAACGAGAAGGCCTGCCCGAAGCCGCCCCCCGCCCCTCCGCCACTGCTCAACGGGTCGGCGCCGAGGTCGTACATCTCCCGCTTGCGCGGGTCGGTGAGGACCTCGTAGGCGGTGGTGACCTCCTTGAACCGCTCCTGGGTGTGGGGATCAGGATTGACGTCCGGGTGAAGCTGGCGGGCCAGCCTCCGATACGCCTTCTTGATCTCCTCGGTGGAGGCGTCCTTGGCCACGCCGAGGACTTCGTAGTAGTCAGTGGTGGGCACCTGATGAATCCCTATTTCGCCGCGAGAATCTGGCTGACATAACGAGCAACAGCGCCGACCGCCGCGATCGTTCCCGGATAGTCCATCCGAGTGGGCCCCACCACGCCCATGCTGGCCAGCGCGCGCTCGCCGGGGCCGTAGCCGGTGGTGACGATCGAGGTGGCCGACAGCCCGGACAACGCGTTCTCGTGACCGATCCGGACCGTGAGGGTGGACGGGCTGGACGCCTCGCCCAACAGCCGCAACAGCACGACGTGTTCCTCGAGCGCGGAGAGCAACGGCTCGAGCTCGGTGTCGAACTCCTGGCCGTACCGGGCGAGATTGGCCGTGCCGGCCACGGCCAGCCGCTCCTCGTGCCGCTCGACGAGCGACTCGAGCAGTGTGGCGGACACCGCGGCCACGACCGGCCGGTCCTCGGGGCCGAACCGCTCGGTGAAGTCGGCGATCGCCGAGGCAACGGTGGTGAAGTCGAGGCCGGCGACCAGGTGGTTCACCCGCGCGCGAAGGTCGCCGAGCAGGACCTCGTCAGCCTCGTGGGGAAGCTCGACGACGCGCTGCTCGACCCGCCCGGTGTCGGTGATGAGCACGACGAGGACGCGGGTGGGTGCGATCGAGACCAGCTCGACATGCTGCACCCGCGAGCGGGTCAGCGAGGGGTACTGCACGACCGCCGCCTGCCGGGTGAGCTGGGCCAGCAGCCGGACCGTGCGCGAGACGACATCGTCGAGGTCGATGGCGCCGTGGAGGAAGGTCTGGATCGCCCGGCGTTCGGGGGCCGAGAGCGGCTTGACGGTGGAGAGCTTGTCGACGAACAGGCGGTAGCCCTTGTCGGTGGGCACCCGGCCCGCGCTGGTGTGGGGCTGGGCGATGTAGCCCTCGTCCTCGAGCGCCGCCATGTCGTTGCGGATGGTGGCCGGGGACACGCCGAGGTTGTGCCGGTCCACCAGCGCCTTGGAACCGACCGGCTCCTGGGTTGCCACGTAGTCCTCGACGATGGCGCGCAGGACGTCGAGCTTGCGATCGTCAAGGGACAAGCTCGGCACACCTCCTGAAAGCACAACCTGGCACTCATTCCTTCGAAGTGCCAAGTCTACGTGGTCGATGGGCTTCCGTACCGCCGCCGACCACGGCGGGCATCGGCTCGAGCCCGGAACCGATCGCGACGGGAACACGTCCCACAGGTGTTCAGGGCGGGGACGACGGACACGAGGGGGACGCATGCGCCTGATCCACCTGGCCGCGATCGCGGCGGCGGCCGTGATGCTCACCGGCTGCGGCGACACCACCGCCGGCGGCGCGGGCGCGGGCACCGACCCGGCCTCCGACGCCCCGTCCGATCCCAGCTCTCCCACCAGCGACACCAGCGACACCGGCATCGACGGCGCGTGGAAGCTCGTCCGGGGCACCACCGCCGACGGCCCGCTCCCCCTGGTCGACCGCTTCCCGATCACCCTCGACCTCGACGGCGAGGCGATCAGCGGCACCTCCGCCTGCAACCACTACGGCGGCACCGTCACCCACGATGCCGGCAGCATCGACATCGGCGACGTCTTCGGCACCGAGATGGCCTGCACCGACGAGGTCATGGTGCTCGAGACGGCCTACCTCGCCGCGCTGCAGGTCGTCGACACCGTCGCCCGCGACGGCGCCACGATGACCTTCACCGGCCCCGGCGTCGAGCTCACCTTCGACGAGGTGCCGGCCGTTGCCGACGCCGAGCTCACCGGCACCACCTGGGTCCTCGAGTCGCTGGTCTCCGGTGACGCCGTGTCGAGCACGCTCGGCGAGCCGGCCATTCTCGTCCTCGGCGACGACCGGACGCTGACCGGATCGACCGGCTGCCGTGAGTTCACCGGCACCTACACCGGGCCGGCGACGCGGTCGCCACCACCAGCGTCACACCGACCGGCGCGTGTACACCCGACGTCGCAGCTCAGGACGCTCACGTGATCGGCGTCCTCGCGGCCTCCGACGCCACGGTCGAGGGCGACCTGCTCGCCCTCGCCGCCCCCGACGGCACCGGCCTGCAGTACCGCGCCACGCCCTGACCGGCCGGCCTTCGGGTGTCGCTCCCGAGCCGCGCGGTCACCACCGGGTACGGTCGCCAACCGTGACCTACTCCGACCGATACGGCCGCGACGTGCTCACCAACTCGCCCCACCCGAAGCGGCCCACGTCCGTCGACACGCCCGCCGAGCCCGGGTTGGTCGTCGAGGACGTCCAGACCGGCTTCTGCGGCGCGGTCGTGGCCTGCGACAAGCACGGCGTCACGCTCGAGGATCGTCACGGCAAGCGTCGCGCCTTCCCGCTGGGCCCCGGCTTCTGGCTCGACGGCAAGCCGGTCGCGCTCGTGCGGCCGGCGAGCGCCGCCGCACCGGCCAAGCCCACCCGCACGGCGTCGGGTTCGCTGGCGGTGGCCGGGCATCGCGCGCGGGTGGCCCGCCAGAGCCGCATCTATGTCGAGGGCAAGCACGACGCCGAGCTGGTCGAGAAGGTGTGGGGCGACGACCTCCGCATCGAGGGCGTCGTCGTCGAGGAGCTCGGCGGCGCCGACGACCTCCCGGCCATCGTCGAGGAGTTCGGCCCCGAGCCCGGACGACGGCTCGGTGTGCTTCTCGACCACCTGGTGGCCGGGTCGAAGGAGACCCGCATCGCCGAGACTGTCCGGCGCGGCCGCGGCGCCGCTCATGTGCTGGTGCTCGGTCATCCGTACATCGACGTCTGGCAGGCCGTGCGCCCCTCGGTCCTGGGGCTCTCGGCATGGCCGGACGTCCCCAAGGGCCGCCCCTGGAAGGAAGGAGTGCTGGAGGCGATCGGCTGGGCCGAGGCGCCTCCGGCGGCGTGGCGGCGGATCCTCGCCTCGGTCAGCACCTACGCCGACCTCGAGCCGGCCTTCCTCGGCCGGGTGGAGGAGCTCATCGACTTCGTGACCTTGCCAACCCCGTGACCTCGCCAACCTGGTGACCTCGCCAACCCCGTGACCTCACCGGCCTCGTGATCGTCGGCGCGAACCGGCCGTCAGAGCGACCGGATCGCGCCAACGATCACCCAGCTCCGGGCCAAGCCCAGCCTGCTCTCAGCCCAGTCCGAGCCTGGCCCAGGTCTGCTTGCCCGGGATGCCGTCGGCGTCGCTGCCCGCCCAGCCCTGATCGACTTGGAACGCCTTGACGGCCGCCTGGTCGACGCCGGACCACTTCCGGCTGGGGCCCTCCTTGTAGAGGTCGCGGTACTTCTTGGCGCGCAGCGTCAGCGCCGCGCCCACCAACAGCACGTAGTCGTTCTCCTTGCCAGCGCCGAACACGTCGGGACCGGGAAACGGCACAACCTCGACCTCAACCTCGGACATGGAGCCCCTCTCTCGCATGATCGACATCGGACCAGATTCACCCTAAGTGAGATCATCGCCGCCCACCCGGCGATTGCGAGAGGTCATCCGACGAGCTCGCGCACCACCGCGTCCGCGAGCAACCGCCCGCGCCGGGTGAGCGATAGCCTCCCGGCCGCGAACGACGACTCGACGCCCAGCCCGTCGGTCACCAGGGCTCGCGCCGACCGCAGCGCGCGGGCGTCGAGCAGGCCCAGGTCGAGCCCGTCGGCCAGGCGCACCTCGAGCAGGATCCGCTCGACCCGGCGGGTGTCGGTGTCGAGCACCTCACGTGCCTGCGCGGGGCTCTGACCGGCCGCGATCCGGCTACCCCAGGCCGCCGGGTGCTTGCGGTTCCACCACCGGGTGCCGCCGACATGGCTGTGCGCGCCGGGGCCGACGCCCCACCAGTCGCCGCCGGTCCAGTAGAGCTCGTTGTGGGCGCATCGCGCGGCGGCCGACGTGGCCCAGTTGGACACCTCGTACCAGTCATAGCCGGCCGCGCCGAGCAGCTCGTCGGCCAGCAGGTATTTGTCGGCCTGGTCGTCGTCGTCGGGCATGGGGAGTTCGCCGCGGCGGATCCGGGCCGCCAGGGCGGTGCCGTCCTCGACGATGAGGGCGTAGGCGCTGACGTGGTCCGGCCCGGCCTCGACGGCCGCGTCGAGGCTCGCCCGCCAGTCGTCGAGGCGTTCACCCGGCGTTCCGTAGATGAGGTCGAGGTTGACGTGGTCGAAGCCGGCCGAGCGCGCCTCGGCGACCGCCTGCTGAGGCCGTCCCGGGGTGTGGACGCGATCGAGGACGGCCAGGACATGGGGCCGCGCGCTCTGCATACCGATCGAGACGCGAGTGAACCCGGCCTCCCGGAGCCCCGCCAGCGACGCCGGGGTCACCGACTCGGGATTTGCCTCGGTGGTGACCTCCGCTCCGGCGACCAGCCCGAACTCCTCGCCGATCACCCGCAACACCCGCCCGAGGTCCTCCGGCGGGAGCAGGCTGGGCGTGCCCCCGCCGACGAACACCGTGGACACCGGGACGTCCGCCGTGCCCAGCACGCTGCGGGCCAGGCGGACCTCGGCGACCGCAGCCTCGGCCCACGACGCCCGGGACGCGCCGGGCGCGCTACCCAGCTCGTCGGCGGTGTAGGTGTTGAAGTCGCAGTAGCCGCACCGCGTCGTGCAGAACGGCACGTGAAGGTAGAAGCCGAAGGGCCGCGACCCGACACCGTCGAGCGCCGAGGCGGGCAGCGTCCCGTCGAGCGGGGCGGGATCGCCGTCGGGCAGGGTGGAAGGCACGCCCTATTGTCCCCCGAGTTCGCCGGAGCCCTCCCGCGCCTCGGCTCGCCGCACGGCTCCCCCGCGGCTCGTCCCCACGACCTCCCCGCGGCTTCACCCCCAGGGCTTCCCGCGGCTTCACCCCCAGGGCTTCACCCGCACCACGAGGCGTCCAGGCATGGTGGCGCAGGCGAACGGGTGCTGAACGTGATCATTCGGGATTCCGGAAATTTCCGACTTGGCAGGGAACCGGACATCTCGCGGCCACGTCGGAGCCAGCACCAGTGATCATCATCAGTGTGAGGTGGCTACCTCTGCTGTGTGGGTGTGGCTGTTCCGGGGACAGCGCACCCACACGGCAGAGGCAGCGATCTCACACAGGAGTCACGGCGTGTACATGCCGTCGAGCACGCCCATGTACTTCTTCTCGACCACCTTGCGCTTGACCTTGAGGCTCGGGGTGAGGTCGCCACTCTCGATGCTGAGGTCCTGGGGCAGGATCTCGAACTTCTTGATGGTCTCCCAGCGTTCGAGCCGGGCGTTGAGCTCGTCGACATGCCCCTGGATGAGCGCGCGCACCTGCGGCGCCACCGTGAGCTCCTCGTAGGTGGCCCCGACGAGGTCGTTCTGTGCCGCCCAGGTCTCGATCGCCTCGGGATCGAGGGTGATGAGCGCAGTGACGTAGTTGCGGGTGTCGCCGTGGACGACGATCTGGCTGGCGTACGGGCTGACCGCCTTGAAGATGATCTCGATCTTCTGCGGCGCGACGTACTTGCCGCCCGAGGTCTTGATGAGGTCCTTCTTCCGGTCGGTGACGCGGAGGTACCCGTTGACCACCTCGCCGATGTCGCCCGTGCTGAACCAGCCGTCGTCGGACAGTACCTCGGAGCTGATCTCGGGGAGGTTGTGGTAGCCGCGCATGATGCTCGGACCACGCACCAGGATCTCGCCGTCGTCGGCGATCTTGACCTCGGTGCCGGGCAGCGGCGGCCCGACGGTGCCGAAGCGGCAGTCCCAGGGGAGGTTGACGAACACCGCGGCGCTCGTCTCGGTGAGGCCGTAGCCCTCGAGGATGGTCATGCCCGCGGCGTGGAACCACTCGGCGACGTCGCGCGAGAGGGCCGCGGCGCCACTGACGAAGAACCGGATGTTGCCGCCCATGCGGTGCTTGATCTTGCTGAACACCAGGGCGTCGGCGACTTTGTGCTGGGCAGCCAGCAACCCCGATGGCTCGCGGCCCGCCTGCCGGAGCTTCGAGACCTTCGATCCCACGCCGAAGGCCCAGCCGAAGATCTTCTCCTTCACCCCGCCCTCGGCCTGGACGCCGGTGATCACCTTCGCCCGCACCTTCTCGAAGATGCGCGGGGCGCCGGCCATGAACGTCGGTTTCACCACGCCGAGGTTGTCGACGATGCGGTCGAGGTTGCCGTCGACGGCGGTGGCGAAACCGACGCGCAGTTGGATGGCTTCGAGGGTCTTGCCGAAACTGTGGGACAGCGGCAGCCAGAGGTACTGCACGTCGTCGATGTGCAGGATGCCGTGAGCGTCGACCGCGACGCCCTCGTACACCCAGTTGTCGTTGACCAGGCGCACGCCCTTGGGCCGGCCGGTGGTGCCGGAGGTGTAGATCAAGGTGGCCAGCGTCTCGGGACCGACGGCCGCCAGCGCGTCGTCGACGGCGTCGGGGCGCTCGGCCAGCAACTCGTGCCCGAGAGCCTCGAGGTCGGCGAGGGTGATGACGAACTCGCCGTCGGCCGTGCCGTCGAAGACCACGACCTTGCGCAACTCCGGCAACTCGGCGCGGTGCTCGAGGATCTTGCCGGCCTGGACGTCGTCCTCGGCGAAGGCGACCGTGGTGCCGGAGTCGGCGAGGATGTAGGTGACGTCCTCAGGCGCGGTGGTGGGATAGATCGTGGTGGTGGCCGCGCCGATGACGTTGATGGACAGATCGGCCAGGATCCACTCGACACGGGTGGACGACGCGATCGACACGCGCTGCTCGGGCAGGACGCCCACCGCCAGGAGCCCGGCCGCCAGCGCCCACACGCGGTCCTTGGTCTGGCTCCAGGTCAGCGAGGACCAGCCGGCGCCGGACGGGTAGCGATACGCCTCGCGCTCGCCGGACGCCTCGACCCGGTCGAGGAACATCCGGCCGATCGAGGGTGGCCGATCGGCGACGAGCACAGCCTGGTCGGATCCGACTGTCGACATGCAACCTCCAAGAACCACCAGCATACGAGCGAGGTGATCCGAAGGTTACGGCCTGGTAGCTTCGGACGACAGTCTTCGTGTCGTTTCCGTGTCCATTCTGTGTATCGCGAGCATGCTCTCGACCGTCGCCGACCAGGAGAAGTCCTCGGCGCGGGCGCGCGCGGCCCGTCTCGCGTCGCCGCCCGCGGCCACCAGCTCGACCACCGCGTCCGCCATCGCCGCCGGGTCCGGCGGAGCAGTCCGGCCGGCCCCACCCACCACCAGTTCGGGCAACGCTCCGGAGGCGCTGGCCACGACCGGTGTCCCGGACGCCATCGCCTCGAGAGCCGCCAGACCGAACGTCTCGAACGGGCCGGGCGCGATCGCGACGTCGGCAGCGGCCAGGATCCGCGCCAGCCGCGTCCGATCGTCGACGAAACCGGCCATCGTGACCGGCAGGCCCGCGGCGTGATCGGCCACGAGGTCGCGGACCGAGCCGTCGCCGCACACCACCAGGCGCGCGTCCACCCCACGCTCGGTCAGCTCGCGGAGTGTCGGGACCAGGAGGTCGGGGCGCTTCTCCGGAGAGAGCCGGACGGCAGCCACCACCAGCACGCCGGCGCCCTGGGCCAGCTCGGCCCGCACGCCGGGGTCGCGGCGGCTCGGGTGAAACGTGCCGAGATCGATGCCGAGCGGGACGTGGGCGAGATTCCGGGCGCCGATCCGGACGAACTCCTCGGCTGCCCAGGCCGTCGTGCACACCACCGTGTCGAACGACTCCGCGAGCCGCCGGTTCCACGCGTCGGCGATGCGCCGGGTGGGCGCCACCCGCCCGAGGTGGAACTGCATCAGCGCGCCGATCCGCTCGTGCGAGAAGACCACGGACGGCACCCCACGCCGGCGCGCCCAGGCACCCATCCGGGCCAGCGTGAACCGGTCGGACACCTCGACCCGATCCGGGCCCACGGCGGCGAGGAGGTCCTCGACCGCCCGCCACCGGGTGATGACGCGGTAGCCGCCGGTGCCCAGGACCCGCGGTGCGGCGACCTCGACCAGCCGTCCGTAAGTGGTGGCCGTGGTGGTGTCACGCTCCCCCGGCACGACGACGATCACCTCGTGACCGGCCTCGGCATACCCGGCGGCGAGATGGCGCAGCATCGTCTTGATGCCACCGGAGTGCGGCGCGACGAAGTTGGCGGCCTGCAGGATGCGCACCTGCCCATCGTGTCGGCGGCACGCGTTCGCGATGCGACGGGCACGTGACGCCCCGGTGAACTCGCGGCTGGGGATCGGCGGCCGCCCGCACGCCTTCTGGAGGGTTGACCACCCTTCGCACCGGCTGGATGGGTGGTTATCCCTCCAGAAGGCGCCGGTTGGCAGGGAAGGCGCCGAAGACGCGAGCGGCGCTACTTCTTGGCCGGCGGCGCGGCGGACTCCGAGGACAGCGCGGCGATGAACGCCTCCTGCGGCACCTCGACGCGCCCGACCATCTTCATCCGCTTCTTGCCTTCCTTCTGCTTCTCCAGCAGCTTTCGTTTGCGCGTGATGTCGCCGCCGTAGCACTTGGCCAGCACGTCCTTGCGGATCGCCCGGATGTTCTCGCGCG
>DATCVR010000116.1:0-3630 GCA_036566745.1 Jiangellaceae bacterium
GACCAGACGTCCTTGATCTTCCCGATGCCCCTCGACACCGCCGGCGCCAGCTTGTCGACCACGAAGTCACGCAGCGCCCCGAGGGTCGGCCTCAGGAACTTGCGCCAGACCGTGACGATCTTGTCCTTCACGCTGTCGAACACCGGCCGCACAGCCTTGGTCCACAACCACTTGATCGTGGGGATCAGGATCCGGCTGACGTACGCCCACCACAGCTGGAAGATCGGCCGGATCACGTTCTGCCAGGCGAACTTGATCACGCCGCGTACGAATCCGAAGTAGAGCTGGACGCCCTTCCACAGCCCGCGGATGGCCGGCATCAGGTACTTGCCGAAGAAGCCTGCGAACGCGGAGAGAGCGGGCCGAATGACACCGTTCCATGCGAACGCGACCGCCTTGCGGATCCCGGACCAGGCGCCGTCTACGATCCGCCGGAACGTCTCGGACTTCTTGTAGGCGATGACCAGGCCCACGCCCAGCGCGATCAGGGCGCCGACGATGAGGCCGATCGGGTTGAGCATCATGGCCCGGTTGAGCAGCGCCTGGGCGATCGCCTGCCGATTGGTCCACATGGTGTGCAGCGCGGTCCAGCCCTGGGAGATCTTCACGCCCAGCGCGTAGCCACCCCAGAGGGCCGCGCCGACGCCCACGACGATGCCGAGCACCGTGAAGGCAGTTGCATTCTCCTGGACGAACGGGACCAGTCCGGCCATCGTGTCAGCGAGGACGTTGGCTCCCGCGATCACGCCAGGCTCGAGGGCCTTGCCGATCCGCAACCGCAAGGTCTCCCACGCGCCGGAGAGCCGTTCGAGCGCCCCAGGCAGCCCCTTCATCGCGGCGTTGGCAGCGTCCTGCGCGGCCTTCTGGTTCTTGGTCGCCCGGACGTACTTCCCGAGCCCCTTGGATCCCTCGTTCATCAGGACGGTGGCGGCGCGCGTGGCGTCAGAGCCGAAGATGGTCGACAGCGCAGCGGTGCGCTCGGACTGCGAGAGGCCTCCGAGCTTGTCCTGGAGCTGCTGGGAGATGTTGCCCAGCGAGCGGAAGTCGCCGTTGCGCTTGGTGAAGTCCAGGCCCAGGTTCTTCATCGCCGACCGGGCTGCGTCGGTGGCGGGCACGAGACGTGCGAGCATCGTCTTGAGCGACGTGCCGGCGTCGGATCCCTTGATGCCCGCCGAGTCGAAGGCCGCCAGGGCGCCCACCGTCTCGTTGATGTCCAGGCCGGCGTTCTTCGCGCCAGGCCCTACCTGCGAGAGCGCCTGCCCCAGGGACTCGACCGATGCCGTGGACGCGTTGGCGCCGCCGGCGAGGGCGTTGGCGACCTTGTTCATGTCGCGGCCCTTGAGGCCGAAGGTGTTGAGTGCGTTCGCGGCGATGCCGGCCGCGGTGGCCAGGTCGGTTCCGCCGGCCGCAGCGAGCAGGAGGGTCCCCTTCAACGCGCCGGCGCGCATGTCGGCCACCGAGATGCCGCCCTTGGCGAGCTCGACCATCGCCTTCGCAGCTTCGTTCGCTGAGAACACCGTCTTGTTGCCCATGTCGATGGCAGCCTTCTCGAGCGCCTTCATCTCGCCACGGGTCGCCCCGGTGACGGCGCCTACCGTGTTCAGGGACTTCTCGAACTCGGCCCGCAGCTTCACACCTGACGCGGCGACACCGATCAGGGCTGCACCGATGCCGGCCGTGAGAGTCTTCTTGAATCCGCCCATGTTGGGCAGCACCGTGATCCAGGCGGTACCTGCGGGCATGGCCATCAGGGAGTACCTCCTTCCAGCCAGTCGGCGGTCTGCGCGAGCGTGTGGTGGGCGGGTGTGTCGTCCGACCCGTGTTCGATCGCCGCGGCGCCCTCGTCGTCGTTCACCAGGCGCGCGCCCTCCCCGTCGCTGTCGACCCGGAACGAGGACCGGAACGCGCCGGTCTCCACCGGGGCGATCGACTCCGCGTACACGCGGCCGGTCTCGGCGATCTCTGCCATTGCCGCGTCCATCTCCGCAGTCGCCGCCAGCGCGGCCAGTGCAGCGGACGAGGGGGGATCGAAGCGCACGTTGCTCGGCATTCACGCCCCCTCAGGGAAAAGTTGGGCGACCAAGTCGTCCGTGACCGCACGGATCCGCTTCGCCCGAGCGCGGTCGAACGCGGTCACCGGGCGTGGCCAAGGACGGACCCGCGACGGTTTCCCGCCCGCCGCGGCGACGACCGCGTTCGCCACTTCTGCGAGCCGGTCAACGACCGCAGCAAGCGCCTCGGCCTCGGGAGTCCACTCCGTAATTGGCGGGATGTGGCTAGCCTTCGGCGGGTCACCGACCTCGGCCGCCAACTCGTCATCCTGTGCGACCGCGGCCGCGAACGCGGACGTGCGGGGCAGGTGGTCGATCAGCGTCAGCGCGAACGCCCACCTGCCCTGCTCGTACAGGTCTATCAAATCCCAGCCAGCCAGGCCGAGGTCTGCGACGATCGCCTCGCCGTACCTCTCGAGGAGGCCGGTGAGGCGAATCAGTTTCCCAGGCCGAAGTGCTCCTGTATGTCCTTGGCGATCGCCATCACCACGGCGTGGTCTTCCTTGCCGACCGCGTCGAGGAGGGCATCGGCCTGGTCGCCGCAGATGGCGAGGATGACGTCCTTGGACGTGGCGTTGCGGTACGCCTCCTCGGCCTCGAACATCTGGTCACCCGTCGGGCGGGGGATCACGATCTTCTCGTCGTCGTCGAGCCACAGGACGAACGGCTCGCCCTTGGCTTCGGCGCGGTACCGGTCGAGACTGTTCGGCTTGCCCGTGGGCTTCCGCGTGTTGCCCATCAGGCGTCCTCGTCCTCGACGGGCGTCCAGCCCTCAGACTTCAGCCGGGTGATCGTGGCCGGCTTGTACGCCGTCACGACCTCGTCGCCACGCTGCAGCTTCACGCCCTCGGCATCGAAGTGCAGGTGCGGACCGGTGGAGTTGCCGGTCGACGCGGCCTTCTCCTGCTCGTCGCCCTCGCCGCGGTAGAGCTCGACGCCGCCGTCGCTCTGCTTCTTCGGGCTGGCCTTCGCGCTGGATCCGCGGCTGTTGCCGGCGGGCGGTGTGGGGTCGGCCGGCGGGGTGGGCTTCTGCTGCTCGCTCATGAGCTACTCCTTGTTCAGACGGGATATGTGGCTGGATCAGGGGGCGGGCGTGAAGCCCTCGGCCGTGATGACCGAGGAGGTGTAGCCCGGGCCGCCGCGGAAGTGACGCAACGCCGTCCCGGCGACCGGGTCGTTGAAGAACGTCAGCGTGATCGGGAGGTTCATCGACGTGTCCTGGTCCGTCCAGGCGGTCTCGCCGGCCTCGGTGACCTTGCACCGCAGCGCGTGGTCGGCGATGTACATCTCGCCGGTACCGGTGAGGTCCTTGGCGATGAACAGCGCCCGCAGGTACGGGTACGTCGGAACCTCCGGCTCGTCCCACTTGATCTGCTGGTTCCCGGTCGACGCCGGAATCTTGGAGGCGGTCGCCGCGATGGAGGAGACCCCCTGGGACAGCTCGAAGCCGGCCTTGCGGGCCTCCATCAGCGTGAAGCTGGCCCGCTTGGTGGCCCGGCGTACGTCGGAGCGCGCCGGGTCCGTGGAGCCGTGGCCGTAGACGTCGGAGACCTCGGTCTCACGCGGGAACGTCGCGCCG
>DATCVR010000117.1:0-6256 GCA_036566745.1 Jiangellaceae bacterium
CACCTGATCACCCGACACGCCCACCCGCCCGAGCACGTCTGGGCCTGGTCCCGATGGCGACGCCGACGCCAACACCAAGCCCGAACCAGCCACTACAGCCGACGAGGCCACCACCCACCACAAATGCCGTTGCAGTACTAGATGTCCTGCCGGGGCCGTAGCGCCTGGTGGCACCGCGGCGGCGAAGTCGCTCTTGGCGGCGGCGTCACCGGTGAACCCAACCGGGCCGGGCGGGGGTGCTCCCAAGTGAGCGCCCCCGGGTTCGCCGTCCGAGACCAGCGAGGCGATCTCGGTTTGGGCGGCGGCAAACTCTGGCGGGATCGAACCGAGCTGCTCCTGCGCGGTTCCGACCTTATCCATCGCCAGAGAGACCGCATGGACCGTCGCCGTGCATCGACAAGATCTGCAGCGCCCGCGCAGCCGCCGGCTCGGGCCCGGCCGTGATCCCAGCCGTGGACTGGTGTTAGCGCGCCACAGTAGATCCGGCGCCGTCGAGAGCAACGACCACCTCGGTGATCGAAGGCGCGGCACCAACCCCAGCGACCTGCTCACCCACGACGCCGAGGCCCCGCGAAACTGAACCGCACTGGGTCTGATGGCGGCTCTGGTCATTTGATTTCAACCAGGGTCTTGTTGCCCTGCTGAGTAGCGTAGAGCCTCCCCTCGAACTCGGTCGGTAGTCGATCGCCGAGGTAGCCGTGTAGTCGCTGGTGGTTGTGCCAGTGGACCAGCCAAGCGTGCCGAGTTCGACGTCATCGACGGTGCGCCACGGGCCGGGCCGGGCATGGCCGCGGATCAGCTCGGCCTTGTAGTAGCCGTTGACCGTCTCGGCGAGAGCGTTGTCGTAGCTGTCGCCCACGGATCCGATCGAGAGGACCGCGCCGATCTCGGCGAGCCGCTCGCCGTAGCGCACCGATGTGAACTGGCTGCCGGCATCGCAGTGGCAGCGCAGACCCTCGAGTTGGGTGCCGCGGGACCAGCGGGCCATCTCAAGGGCGTCGAGGACCATCTCGGTTCGCATGTGCGGTGCGACGCGCCACCCGACGATCATCCGGCTGAAGACGTCGATGATGGAGCAGACGTAGGCGATGCCGGCGAACGCCGGGACGTAGGTCAGGTCGGTGATCCACAGCTGGTTCGGAGCTATGGCGGTGAAGTCCCGCTTCACCAGGTCCGGATGCCGAGCCGAGGCGGGGTCCGGTTTGGTGGTCCGGACCCGCTTGGTGCGCCGGGCGCCCTGGATGCCTTCGGTGTGCATCAGCCGAGCGACCTGGTCACGGCCGACGTCGTGCTCGGCCCGCCGGGCGGCCTTCCACAGCTTCCGCGCTCCGTAGACCCGGTAGTTGTCCTCCCACAGCGTCCGCAGCGCAGGCCGGAGCTCGGCGTCTCGGACCGCACGAGCACAGACGGGCCGGGACTTCGCGGCGTAGTAGGTGCTCGAAGCCACCTGCCGCCCTGCCTTGGACAGGGTGCTGCAGATGGACTCGACTCCGAGCTTGCGACCCGCGACGACGTCGCCACGGTTGGCGTCGATGAAGGCGACTACCTCTTGTATTGGCGGTCGAGTTCCGCCCCGAAGAAAGACGCCGCGCGCTTGAGGATCTCATTCGCACGACGCAGCTCGCGGTTCTCCTGCTCGAGCTCGCGGATCTTCTTAGCCTCCGCCGTCGTCACACCGGCGCGTGTCCCTCGTCGATGTCGGCCTGCTTGACCCACTGACGCACCGACTCGACCCCGTAGCCCAGCTGCGTCGCGACCCGCTGGACCGTGCCGTGCTCGGTCCCCAACTCTGCTCGCAACGTGCGGACCATCCGGACCGCTGCTGCCTTCTCCTCCGTGCCGTAGCGCCGCGTCTGCGGCTTCCCGAGAACCTGCTCCATTGGCATGGCTCCATCCTCGTTTCCAAGGTCAGGAGCCTCCAACTTCCCCAGTGCGGCTCAGTTCGATGGCATATGGGCACTCGTCGCCACGACTGGAATGCGACGCTCCGAGCTGGCGGGCATCTCCCGACGGAACCTCGACCTCGACAACGAGTTCCTGGACGTCGAAGGCACGCGAGTGACCGTTGGCGGCCAGGTAGCCGACTCGGACGGCAAGTCGCACACAGGCGTGCGAGGAATCTCCTTGGATGCCTTCACCGTGAAGCACCTCAAGCGCTACCTCGAACGCATCGACATCGGACGGGAGGCCTTCGGCAAGGACTACCCGAACCACGGGATGTGCTGGTCGACCGCGCCGGGGTTCCCAGAATCCGGCTGCACGACGTCCGGCACACCTACGCCACGCTCGCGATGGACGCGGGCGCGGACGCCAAGCTGCTTGCGGATCGGCTGGGCCACGACCTGACAACGATGCTGAAGGTCTACACGCACCGAACCCAGGGTCGAGACCGTGAGATCGCGCGGAAGATGGCTGGGCTGATCGAGGCCGCAATCGACCCCACTACGGCGGCTAAAGCGGAGGCCCCTGCTACAGAATCTGCTACAGATCAGCCAATGTAAGCGGTCACGGATAGATGACTCATGACCGCGATCTGGTCGGCCGACCGCTCGGCAGCTCCCCCACGCGGACTCATCGCCGCAGGTCAACGGCCATAAACTGCGAAGACCCGGACCGTCATGGTCCGGGCCTTCGTGGTGTGGGCGCAGCAGGGTTCGAACCTGCGACCCCTGGTTTGTAAGACCAGTGCTCTACCGCTGAGCTATGCGCCCCTGTCGATGCGGTGGATCAGCGTACCGAGGCGGCAGGCGTTGCTCCCAATCCTCCGCACGCCTCGACTGTTGCCGCCGGGGTCATCGACCTGCCGTCCGCAGCAGCCTGCCTTCAGGAAACACCACTGGCCGGCGGTTGGCCATCGTGAGCGTCCTCGGCCGGGCGTTCGGCTCCGGCGTGCCGCGGCCGCGGAAGCTCGCCGTCGGCCTGCCCGAGGATCTTCGCGATCGCGCTGGCCACCTCGGTGGACAGGTCGCGGCCGTCGTCGCGACGGTGCCGCCCGCCCGATCCGCCGCGGTGGCGATGGCCCGCGCCGGTGTCGATGGTGCTCTCGACGGCGAGGAACTCAGCCGTGGCCGACGCCTCGCAGGCACGGCACACGGTCTGCCCCAGGCGTCGCACCAGCGTGGTCGATCCGCAGGTGGGGCACTGGTCGAGATCCGTGGACCATCCGTGCGTCTGCTGACATTCCGGGCATACCAGCACCTGCTCGTCGAAACGTACGGCTCGCACCCACAGGCGCGACCCCCGAGCGGGGTCGGACTGCCGGGCACCGCACCGATAGCAGGGCATGAACGCATTCCTTCCGTCGCGCGCTCAGGCCGCGCGTAGGTCGTCGAGGACCCGACGATACTCGGCGACGTCGCGGGCATCAGGCAAGGCGTTGACCACATTCCAGCGCACCACGCCCTGGGCGTCGATGACGAACGTGCCCCTCGACGCGGCACCCCGATCAGCGTCGAAGACGCCATACGCCGAGGCCACCGCGCCGTGCGGCCAGAAATCCGACAGCAGCGGGAAGTCGAAACCCTCCGCGTCGGCGAAGGCGCGCAGGGTGAACATCGAGTCGCACGAGACGGCGAGCACGACGGTGTCGCCCGGCACCGCCGGCACGAGCTCGTCACGCAACGCACACAGCTCGCTCGTGCACACGCCGGTGAAGGCGTACGGATAGAACACCAACACCACCGGCCGGCCTCGGAAGTCCGAGAGCCGCACCGTGGATCCGTGCTGATCGGCCAGCGCGAAATCCGGCGCCGGCGCGTTCAGCAGGCTCACCTGCGTCCCGAGCCCTTGGGTGCCACCAACTTCGTCCCCGCCCATTCCTCGGCCGCCGAGATGCTCGTCGTGGTCGACAACCCCGCCGTCAGAGCGGCGTCGGCGATGTCGCTGGCTTCGACGTGCCCGTCGCGCCCGACCTTCGGCGTGAGCAGCCACACGACTCCCCCTGGCGCGAGGTCGGCGAGCGAGTCGACCAGGGCGTCCGTGAGGTCGCCGTCGTCGTCACGCCACCACTGGAGCACGACGTCGGCGACGTCGCCCGCCCCTTGGTCGAGAAGCTCGCTGCCCGTGACGTCCTCGATGTCGATCCGGAGATCGTCATCACAGTCCTCGTCCCAGCCGAGCTCCTGAACCACCTGGCCCGGGCGGAATCCGAGCCGGGCAGCCGGTCCTTCGTGCTGCACCGAATCGTCCGCGGTCTGGCCCACCGATCATCCTCCTTGAATGTGCCGGACACGCAGGGTGCGCGTCCGCCGTCTGCCGTAGTCCACCCAAGTGGAGGTGGGTTGCGCAAGTGGACCCACCGATTCCAGGCGCCCGACGTGCCCTGTTCGCCCCTGTGCAACCGCCCGGACACCGCCATCGGGCTGCCCCGGACGTGACGCCTGCGTGCTGAGCGAGCAGGATAGAGGGAAGAGATGACAACCGACGCTGACGCCGGCGTCCCCACGACCACGAAGGGATCGTCGTGGCTGCAGACCGCTCCCCGATCATCATCAACGGGCTCCCGAGCCAGCTCCCGGACATCGACCCCGAGGAGACCCAGGACTGGCTCGACTCGCTGGACGCGGCCATCGACCAGCGCGGACGCCACCGCGCCCGCTACCTGATGCTGGCGCTCCTCCAGCGCGCCCGAGAGAAGCAGGTCGGTGTCCCCAGCCTGCGCAACACCGATTACATCAACACCATCCCACCTGAGGCCGAGCCGTGGTTCCCCGGGGACGAATTCGTCGAGCGGCGCATCAGGGCCTACATCCGGTGGAACGCCGCGATGATGGTCCAGCGCGCCCAGCGCCCGGGAGTGGGTGTCGGAGGTCACATCTCCACCTACGCCTCGTCGGCCAGCCTCTACGAGGTCGGCTTCAACCATTTCTTCCGCGGCAAGGACCATCCCGGCGGCGGCGACCACATCTACTTCCAGGGCCACGGCTCCCCCGGCATGTACGCGCGGGCCTACCTCGAGGGCCGCCTGAGCGAGCACCAGCTCGACGGATTCCGCCAGGAGCTCTCCCACGCCGGCCTCGGCGGCGGCCTGCCGTCGTACCCCCACCCGCGGCTGATGCCGGACTTCTGGGAGTTCCCCACGGTGTCGATGGGCCTCGGCCCGCTCAACGCGATCTACCAGGCCCGATTCGACCGCTATCTCCACCACCGCGGCATCAAGGACACCAGCCAGCAGCACGTCTGGGCCTACCTCGGCGACGGCGAGATGGACGAGCCCGAAACGCTCGGCGCGCTGACCCTGGCCGCCCGCGAGGAGCTCGACAACCTCACCTTCGTCGTGAACTGCAACCTCCAGCGCCTCGACGGCCCGGTACGTGGCAACGGCAAGATCATCCAGGAGATGGAGGCGCTGTTCCGCGGCGCCGGCTGGAACGTCATCAAGGTCATCTGGGGCCGCGAGTGGGACCCGCTGCTGGCCGCCGACAGCGACGGCGCGCTGGTCAACCTCATGAACGAGACCCCCGACGGCGACTACCAGACCTACAAGGCGGAGTCCGGCGCCTACGTCCGCGAGCACTTCTTCGGCCGGGACCCGCGCACCCGCAAGATGGTCGAGCACCTCACCGACGACGAGATCTGGGGCCTCAAGCGCGGTGGCCACGACTACCGCAAGCTCTACGCCGCCTACCGCGCCGCCACCGAGCACACCGGCCAGCCCACGGTCATCCTGGCCAAGACCATCAAGGGCTGGACGCTCGGCTCGCACTTCGAGGCGCGCAACGCCACCCACCAGATGAAGAAGCTCACCGGCGACGACCTCAAGCTCTTCCGCGACCGCCTCTTCATGGAGATCCCCGACTCCGCGCTCGAGGACGTCTACAACCCGCCGTACTTCCACCCCGGCCAGGACTCCGACGAGTACGCCTACATGATGGAGCGCCGCCAGAAGCTGGGCGGCTTCCTGCCCGAGCGCCGGGTCACGGCCAAGCCACTCGTACTGCCGGGCGACAAGGTCTACGAAGTAGCCAAGCGTGGTTCGGGCAAGCAGTCGGTGGCCACCACCATGGCCTTCGTCCGGGTGCTCAAGGAGCTGCTGAAGGACCCTGAGGTCGGCCCGCGGCTGGTGCCCGTCATCCCCGACGAGGCCCGCACGTTCGGCATGGACTCGCTCTTCCCCACGCTGAAGATCTACTCGCCCCACGGCCAGAACTACACCTCCGTCGACCGCGAGCTGTTCCTGTCGTACAAGGAGGCCAAGAACGGCCAGATCCTCCACGAGGGGATCAACGAGGCCGGCTCGGTGGCGTCGTGGACCGCG
>DATCVR010000118.1:0-2931 GCA_036566745.1 Jiangellaceae bacterium
CGCCAGTCGAGTGACGGCGACCGGCGAGGCCGTCGACGTGCTCGTGCAGGAGGCCGAGTCGGCGCTCCCGCAGGTCATCGAGGTGGCCGCCGTCCATGGCACGGTGCGCTCGGTCACCGTGGAGGAGCCGGATCTGGAGACCGTCTTCCTCCGCCTCACCATCGATGGCGACCTCGCCCGTGTCGTCGAGGCCCTGCGCGAGCTTCCTCTCGCCAGTCGGGTGACGGGGACCGGCGACTCCGTCGACGTGCTCGTGCAGGACGCCGAGTCGGCGCTCCCACAGGTCATCGAGGGGGCCGCCGTCCATGGCACGGTGCGCTCGGTCACGGTGGAGGAGCCGGACCTGGAGACCGTCTTTCTCCGTCTCACCGGCAAGAAGCTGCGGGACTGACGATGCACGCCAGTCTGCTGATCGCGGCCAAGGACCTGCGACAGCGTGTCCGCGACCGGTCCGCCTTCCTGCTCGCGATCGTGGTGCCCTTCGCGCTGGCCGCCATCTTCAGCCTGCTGTTCGGTCCCGCGTCCACGCCGCGCGCCTTCGAGTACGCCGTCGTCGACCAGGACGACACCGCCGTGTCGCGTACCTTCACCGACCAGGTCCTCGGCGCGTTGCAGGAGCAGGGGGTCGCCGAGGTGCGGGTGCTCGATGAGGAACAGGCACGGGCCGGCGTCCGGGATGGTGACCTGGACGCGGCGTTCGTCCTGCCGTCGGGGTTCGCCGCGGATGTCGCCAGTCCGCGTCCCGCCGAGCTGGGGGTCGTGGGCAGCGCCGACTCTCCGACGGCGACCGTGGTGGCGCGCTCGGTGGCCCGGTCCTACGTCCGTGGCCTAGACGCGGCTCGGGTGAGCGTCGCCGCGGTCCAGGCGTCCCGGCCCGGCCTGACGCCCGCCGAGATCGAGCGGGTCGCGCAGGAGACCGTCCATGGCGTCACGCCGGTGGCGATCGAGGACGTCTCGGCCACCACACGGGTGCTGGACACGAAGACCTACTTCGCGGCCGCGATGGCGGTCTTCTTCCTGCTGTTCACCGTCCAGTTCGGCGTCTCCTCGCTGGTCGACGAGCGTGACGAGGGCACCCTGGCGCGCCTGCTCGCGGCACCTGTCCAACGGTGGGCGATCCTCGTCGGAAAGCTGATCACCAGCCTGGTCCTCGGCATCGTCAGCCTCACGGTCCTGATGGTGGCCAGCTCGGTGATGCTCGGCGCCGACTGGGGCGATCCGCTCGGAGTGGCGCTCCTGATCATCGCCGGGGTGCTGGCTGGGACCGGCATCACCTCGGTGATCGCCTCGTTGGCGCGAACCTCCGAGCAGGCGGGGGCCTGGCAGGCTGTCGTCGCCGTGACCCTTGGTCTGCTCGGCGGCGCGTTCTTCCCGGTGCGGCAGGCCGGCGGCATGGTGGCGGACCTCAGCCTGATCACGCCGCACGCGTGGTTCCTGGGTGGACTCGGCGATCTCGCGGGCGGTGGCGGAGCCGTCCAGGCGCTCCCCTCGGTCGCGGTGCTGCTGGGCATGGCCGTGGTCACCATCGGGATCGCGCTGCTGCGGACCGGGCGGGTGGTGGCGCCATGAGCGCGATCTCCATCGCATGGACCAACCTGCACCGTTTCCTGCGGGACCGTACCAACGCCTTCTTCTTCGTGCTCTTCCCGTTGCTGATGATTGCGGTGCTCGGTCTGGCGTTCGGCGGTGGGTCCGAGCCTCGGCTCGGAGTGGTGCGACCGGCGACCGGCGCGCTCTCGGGCGATCTGGTGGCCGCCCTCGAGGACGCCGACGGCATCGACGTACGTCACTTCGACACGCGCGCCGAGGCCGTCGCGGCGGTCGAGGAAGGTGCTCTCGAGGCGGCGATGGTCATCCCGAAGACGTACGACACCCGGCTCGCGAGCGGAGGCGACACCACGCTGCAGTACCTCTCCAGGTCCGACCGGAGCGCTCAGCAGATCGGCATGATCGTCCGTGCGGTCGTCGACGACGAGGCAGGCCGACTTCGGGTGGCCAGAACCCTGCAGGGCGAGCTCGGTGGCGGGTTCGAACCGAACCTCGTCCGCGGCGACGAGTTCGCGGATCAGGTCGCCGACGTCGCCGTCTCGACCAGCACGGTCGGGTCCGCACCGCTCCCCGAGGATCTGGGCCGCTTCGATCTCGGCGCGAGCAGCCAGCTCCTGCTGTTCATTTTCGTCACGTCCATGACGTCGGCGGCGTCGCTGATCGAGACCCGACGGCTCGGCGTCGCTCGCCGGATGTTCGCTACGCCCACCCGGGCCGCCACCATCGTGGCCGGGGAGGCTCTCGGGCGCGTGGCGATCGCGGTCGTCCAGGGCCTGGTCATCATGCTCGGCGCCGCGGTGCTGTTCGGTGTCTCCTGGGGCGACCCGGCCGCCGCGGCCCTGCTGATGCTGGCTTTCGCGACGGTCGCCGGCGGAGCCGGCATGGTGCTCGGATCCCTCGCCACGAACGTCCAGCAGTCGACCGCGGTCGGCCTCCTGGCCGGGCTCGGCATCTCTGCTCTGGGCGGCTCGATGATGCCGCTGGAGTTCTTCTCGCCCACGATGCTCGCCGTCGCCCACCTGACGCCGCACGCCTGGGCCGCCGACGGCTTCGCCAGCCTGGTGCGTCGTGACGGATCGGTGCTCGACGTGCTGCCCCAGCTCGGGGTGCTGGCAGCGTTCGCGGCAGCCCTTTTCGTCCTCGGCTCGTGGGCGCTTCGTCGCCGGATCCTCGCCGGGTGAGGACATCGGGCTGGTCACGGCCGCCGAACGTCCTCGTACCAGGAGGACGTACGGCCCTCAGCCTTCGGACTCCGTTCTCTCGCGGCGCGCGGGCCGCGGGCGGTTCGCTGGTGTTGATGGCCCGACGCGTCGCATGGCGCGGGTGCGGAGATCGACAGCAGGGGGTAGCACGATGACCGCTCGGATCGAGCTGGGTGTGCAG
>DATCVR010000119.1:0-42396 GCA_036566745.1 Jiangellaceae bacterium
CAGCGCCACCGCCCACCAGCTGAAGCCCTGGGACTCGTCCTCGTCGTCGTAGTCGTCGTCCTCGTCGAGCGGCAGGGCGTCGTCGTAGGCGACGGGCGCCGCGGCCGGAGCGATCAGCTGGGTGGCCGCGGAGGTGTCCGCAGCGGCGGCGACCGGGAGACCCGCAGCGGCCCGCTGAAGGTCGGCGCGCATCTCGTAGGCGCTCTGGTAGCGGTCGAGACGGTCCTTGGCCAGGGCCTTCATCACGATGGCGTCGAGATCGCGCGGGATCGACGGATCGAGGGTGGACGGCGGCGTGGCCATCTCGCGGACGTGGGAGACCGCGACCGAGACCAGCGACTCACCGACGAACGGCGGCCGGCCGGTGAGCAGCTCGTAGATCACGCAGCCGGTGGCGTACAGGTCGCTGCGGGCGTCGGCCTGCTCGCCGCGTGCCTGCTCGGGCGAGATGTACTGGGCGGTCCCGACGACGGCCGCCGTCTGGGTGAGCGCCATGCCGGTGTCGGCGAGGGATCGGGCGATGCCGAAGTCCATCACCTTCACCTCGCCCTCGGTGGTGATCATGATGTTGCCCGGCTTGATGTCGCGATGGACGATGCCGGCCCGGTGGCTGTACTCGAGGGCGTCGAGGGTGGCGCTGATGACCTCGATCGAGCGCTCGGGGGTGAACCGTGCGCGGTCGTGGAGCATCTCGCGCAGGGTCTGGCCCTCGACGTACTCCATGACGATGTACGGGACGCGATGCCCGTCGAGCATGTCCTCGCCGGTGTCGTACACGGCGACGATGTTGCGGTGGTTCAGCGAGGCGGCCGACTGGGCCTCTCGCCGGAACCGCGCCTGGAACGTGGCGTCGGTGGCGTGGTCGATCCGCAGCATCTTGAGCGCCACGATGCGGCCCAGCCGGGTGTCGCGCCCACGCCGAACCTCGGCCATGCCACCACGGCCGATGACCTCGCCCAGCTCGTAGCGCTCTCCGAGGAGTCTCGGCTCGCTCATCAGTCGACCTCTCTCAGTACGTCGTCGCGCACGCGAACGGTACCTGTATCCGCAACCGTGCTGCTGCCCAGCCCATGCGTGACACTCGTCATGACCCGAGCACCGCCTCCATGACCGACCGCGCGATGGGCGCGGCCAGCCGACCACCACCGATGTCGTCGCGCGCCGTGTCGGGCGCTTCCTCGATGACCACGGCGACCGCCACCCGCGGCTCGTCGGCCGGCGCGAAGGAGGTGAACCAGGCATACGGGGGGCGATCGGGGTCGCTCTGGGCGGTGCCGGTCTTGCCGGCGACCTGGATGCCCGAGATCTGGGCATTCTCGCCGGTGCCGTTCTCGACGACGTCGACCATCATCGCGGTGAGATCGCGCGCGGTGTCGCGCGAGACCGCCTCGGACAGCTCCTCGGGCTCGGTCTGCTCGAGCACGCTGACCAGGTCGGGGCCGCGGACCTCGTCGACCAGATACGGCTTCATCAGCGTTCCGTCGTTGGCGATGGCCGCCGAGACCATGGCGATCTGCAGCGGCGTGGCCGTGACGTCGAACTGCCCGATGGCCGAGAGCGCGGTCTGGGGCGGATCGAGCTCCTCGGGGAACTGGCTGGTGGCGGCGTTCATCTCGTCGTCGGTGAGCGGCTGGGAGTTGAAGCCGAACCGCTCGGCCTGATCGCGCAGGGCGTCGTCGCCGAGCTCGTTGCCGAGGTAGGCGAACGCGGTGTTGCAGGAGATCCGCAGCGCCTCGGTCAGGGTCGGCGTGCCGTCCGCACAGTCGTTGCCGCTCTGGTTGGGCAGGGTGCGGTCGGTCTGCGGGAGGTCGTACTCGGCCGGGCCCGGGACCTCGGTGTCGGGGTCGAAGTCGCCGGATTCGAGCGCCGCCGCGGCCGTGACCAGCTTGAACACCGAACCGGGCGGGAGTGTCTGGGCGATGGCGCGGTTGAGCGCCGGCTTGTCCGGATCGGCCGGGATCGGGGGCTCGGCGTCGGGGTCGCCGAAGATCGCCGCCCATGCGGCCCGCTGATCGTCGATGGTGTTGCTCGCGATCGGGTTCGGGTCGTACGACGGGCGGCTGACCATCGCCAGGATGGCGCCGGTCTCGATGTCGAGCGCGACCACCGCGCCCTTGAACCCCTCGAGGCCGTCCCACGCGGCCTGTTGGGCGGCCGGATCGATGGTGACCTTGACCGCGCCACCCTTGGGCTCCTCGCCGGTGACGAGGTCGACCAGCCGCCGGACGAACAGGCGGTCGTCGTCGCCGGACAGGATGCCGTTCTGGGCTCGCTCGAGGGCGGAGCGGCCGTAGACCGAGGAGTAGAAGCCGGTGGCGGGGGCGTAGAGCGGACCCTCGCCGTACTGGCGCTGGAAGGCCAGCTCGCCCTCGGCCGGGACCGACTGGGCGATGACGGTGTCGTCGGCCAGCAGGATCGGACCACGCTGGCGCGAGTACTCGTCGAGCAGGACGCGTCGGTTGGCGCTGCGCGAGTTGAGGTCGTCGGCCCAGAACGCCTGGACGTAGGTGACGTTGATCAACAGCGCGACGCACAGCAGGAGGCACCCGGCCGCGACCCGGCGGATCGGGGAGTTCATCGCAGCCTCACCACCTGGGTGGTGGCGTCGTCGGAGTTCGCGTGCGGCGCTGGCGGCGGAGCCGGGCGGCGGGCGGCGTCGGACAGGCGTATCAGCAACGCGATCAGCACCCAGTTCATCACGAGCGAGGACCCGCCGAGGGACAGGAACGGCGTGGTGAGGCCGGTCAGCGGGATGAGCTTGGTGACGCCGCCCATGACGATGAACACCTGGAGGAGGAACCCGGCGGCCAGGCCGGATGCGAGCAGCTTGCCGAAGGGGTCGCGCAGGACGAGCCCGGCGCGGAGGCCCCGCGAGGCGAGCACGGCGTAGAGCACGATGATCGCCATCAACCCGGTCAGGCCGAGCTCCTCGCCGAGCGCGGCCGCGATGAAGTCGCTCTCGGCGATCGGGATCATGTCCGGTCGCCCCTGGCCGAGGCCGGTGCCGAGCAGCCCGCCGTACGCCAGCCCGTAGAGCGACTGGGCGACCTGGCCGGTGGCGTCGACGAACGGGTCGAGCCAGGTGTCGACACGGACCTGGACGTGGGAGAACGCCGAATTGGCCGCGAACGCCGCCAGGACGATCAGGATGAGGCCGAGCACGATCCACGAGATCCGCTCGGTGGCGATGTAGATCATCAGCACGAAGATGCCGAAGAGCAGCAGCGACGGGCCGAGGTCGCGCTGGACCGCGAGGATGCCCAGCGCGCCGAGCCAGACCAGCAGGATCGGGCCGAGGTCGCGGGCCCGGGGCAGGTCGACGCCGAGGAACCGGCGGCCGGCCAGCGCGAGGGCGTCGCGGGTGCGCACGAGGTACGCCGCGAACGCGATGATGAGGATGATCTTGGCGGCCTCGCCGGGCTGGAACGTGGGGCCGCCCAGCCGGATCCAGATGCGGGCGCCGCGGACCTCGTGGCCGATGACCGGCAGCAGCGGCAGCATCAGCAGCACCAGGCCACCCAGCCCGGCGATGTAGGGGTACCGGGCGAGCACGCGGTGGTCGGGGACGAAGATCAGCACCGCGACGAAGAGCCCGACCCCCAGCACCATCCAGGTCAGCTGGATGGTGGCGTTGGAGGTGTCGTCGGCCAGGTCGAGACGGTGGATCATCGCCAGGCCCAGCCCGCACAGCGTCACCACGATGGGGAGGATCACCGGGTCGGCGTACGGAGCCCGGATGCGGATGATGACGTGCGCGATGCCGGTGACGACGCAGAGCCCGCCGAGGTAGGCCAGCGCGTTGGGCGGGACCTCGCCCAGGGCGCCGAGGTCGACGTTGATGTAGGCGAACGTGGCGATGCCGATGGCGAAGATCAGCAGGATGAGTTCGGTCCCGCGTCCGCGCCGGGGGACGACGTTAGTTTCCTCGCCTGGCCGGGCCAGAGCGTTGATGCTCACGACCACTCCGAGCATTCGAGGCCCGGGAAGTCGGGGGTGGGGTCGGGCGTGGGTGTGGTGGTGGCCCGCGGGTCGGGGGTGGTGCCGCCCGTACCGCTGGTGCCGCCGGTGGTGCCGGTGCCGGTCCCGCCGGGAGGTGTCGCGGGCGGCGTCGCGGGCGGTGTGGTGGCGGTGCCGGTGGGCGATGGGTCGGGGGCGTGGGCTTCGCAGGCCTGGTCGCGCAGGTTGCCCACGATCTGCTGAGCGTCGTCGAGGTCCTCGGCGGGAATCGTCTCGGCGACCCGGGCGCGGACCAGCCGCGGCAGCGAGCGAACCGGCAGCCCACCCGGCACGTCGTACAGCTCGGACAGGCGGACCGGACCGATCTCCTGACTCACGCCCTGGTAGATCGCTACCTCGCCGGAGCTGTCGGCGACGTAGTACTGGTCGCGGACCCAGTCGTTGGCCAGGCTCAGCCCGGCCCAGCCGACGAGGGCGACGAGAGCGACCACGAAGACCGGACGGACCCACCGGAATCGTCGCGGCGGCTGGGGCGCGTAGCGCATCGCTTCGAGCTCGTCGGGATCGGCGGGCTTCTCCTCGCCGGTGATGAGGCCGCGCAGGGCCGCGCCGGGCCGGCGGCGCTGGGGGCGGTCGCGCCCGGTGGTGGGCTGGTCGCCGGCAGCGGCTCCGACGAGGTAGGCCTCGGCGGTGTCGTCCGGCTCGCGCGGGCCGTCGACCTCGACGACGTCGGCGACGACGACGGTGACGTTGTCGGGAGCGCCGCCGGCGAGCGCGAGCCGGATGAGCTCGTCGGCCGCGGCGTCGAGGTCGTCCTTGGAGGTGAGCGCCTCGGCGATGGCGGCGTCGGACACTCCGGCGTTGTCGAGGCCGTCGCTGCAGACGAGGACGCGGTCGCCCGGCATGACCTCGACGAACTCGAGGTCGGGCTCGACCTGGTCCTGGCCCTGGAGTGCCTTGAGGATGAGCGACCGGGCCGGGTGGACCCCGGCCTCCTCGCGGGTGATGCGCCCTTCGTCGACCAGCGACTGGACGAACGTGTGGTCGTGGCTGAGCTGGCGGATCGCGCCGTCGCGGAGGAGGTAGGCGCGGGAGTCGCCGATGTGCCCCATGGCCAGCGCGGTGCCGGTCCACAGGAACGCGGTGACCGTGGTGCCCATGCCCTCGCGGCTGGAGTCGTCGACGATGAGCTGGCGGATGCGGACGTTGGCGGCGCGGATGGCGCCGGCCAGCGCCTCGAGGGGATCGCTGCCGCTCGGGTCGTGCTCGGCCTGGACGAGCTCCTCGATCGCGGCCTGGCTGGCCACCTCGCCCGCGGCGTGGCCGCCCATGCCGTCGGCGATGGCGAGCAGGAACGGCCCGGCGTAACCGGAGTCTTCGTTCCCTTCCCGGACCAGACCGACATCGGAGCGCGCGACATAGCGCAACGTCAAGGGCATCCGTGCCTACTTCCGCAACTCGACGACGGTCTTACCGAGGCGGAACCTGCTCTTGATGTTCACCGGCGTGCTGCGGGTGAGGCGCTGGTTGCCGACATAGGTGCCGTTCGTGGAGCCGAGGTCCTCGACGTACCACTGGCCCTCGTGGAAGCGGAGCCGGGCGTGCTGGGTCGAGATGTACTCGTCGGCCAGCGGCATCGTGCAGTCGGTGCCCCGGCCGAAGGTGACCGGCGCGCCCTGGAGTGGGGCGCTGCGGCCGATGTCGGGGCCCTCGACGATGACCGCCTGCGAGGGCATGCCCTTGGTGGGGCGAGCGCCCTTGGGCGGCTTCGTGGCGCCCCTGGCCTCCTTGGGCGCCTTGGTCGGCCGGACGCCGAACAGATCGGCCCGCATGGCCGAGGTGACGGACAGGATCAGCAGCCAGAGCACGGCCAGAAAGCCGAGCTTGATCACCGTGAGGGTCAGTTCGGACACGTGCTCACCTCCCTGGGCTGCGTCGATGGACGTCGACGACGGTCGAGCCGAGCACGATACGCGAGCCGTCTGTGACAGGCGCCTGCGGAACGCGCGCACCGTCGATGATGGTGCCGTTGGTGGAGCCGAGGTCGACCGCGACCAGCTGGGCGTCGGCACCCTGGCCGTAGACCCGGACCTCGACGTGACGACGCGAGACCCCGGGGTCGTCGATGCGCAGGTCGCACTCGCTGCCGCGGCCGAGGACGACGCCCGGCGGGATGACCGGGTGCTGGGTGCCGTTGATGACGAGGTAGCCGACTGCGTTGTGCTCGGCGGCGGTGGTGGGGGCATACGACGCACCCCGGTCGACGCCGGCCCGCACGGTGCTGCGGACCCGGAACTGGCCGGTGCCGAGGTCGTCGTGGCGTTCGAAGGACACGGTGATGGGGCCGGTGAAGGCGTAGTGCTGGAGATCGGCGTGCTCGCGCGCGAGATCGATGAGCTCGGTCGAGAGGGTGCCGACGTAGGCGCCCAGCCGGTCGTGGTCGTTCGGGCCGAGTTCGATGACGAAGTCGTTGGGGACCAGCGCTCGCTCACGCGTGACGATCTGGGCGTTGTTGTCGAGCTCGCGCTGGATGGCCGCGGCGATCTCGACCGGCTGGACCTCGGACCGGAATGCCCTGGTGAACGCACCCTGCACCAAGCCCTCGAGGCGCTGCTCGAAGCGCTGCAGGACGCCCATGGCCACCTCCCCTTGCCGTCAGTGTTCGATGTGTACGACTGGCCGTGCCCTGATCGTAACGGCGCGGAGCCTGTGGACGCGGATCCGGCCGTGCTCAGACCCGCTCCCACGAGGCGACGGGTCCGGTCACGATCGTGAACAACGGATGTGCATCGGGACACTTCACGTGGGCCCAGCGCCGTGCCGTCTCCGGGCTCCGCAAAGCGAGCTTTCCGCGTAGATGGTGCCATTCATACATGAGTTGGCAATCGGTGGTCTCGATGGTCGACGGGGTCGGTTCAGCGCTGATCCTCGCGACGTCGAAGCGGTACCCCCGTCGGGTCGCCTCGTCGGCGGTGGCCGCGAGGAAGGCTGCGATGGCGGCGCGCGGGTTCGCGTGGTGCCGAAATCGCTCGAGCTGGGGGTGGTCTCGGTAGCCGATCGTGCCACCTTCGAGAACTTTCTGCGCCAGGAGTGCCTCGCGCCAGGACGCCGTGAGTCCCTGCCGATCGAGATGGCGTGGGTGGACCGTCCACAAGCGCACGTCGTCTCCCTCCCCCGGACCCGTCAGCCGCGAACGGGTGGCCTACCGCGTCGCGGCAGCGTGTTAATCTAGTCCGGCTGCGTCGGGCCGATGGCCGGACGTGAGCGCGCGCGGGTGGCGGAATAGGCAGACGCGCACGGTTCAGGTCCGTGTGTCCGAAAGGACGTGGGGGTTCAACTCCCCCCTCGCGCACCATCTTCATCACAGCCCCGGCCGGGAGATCCGGCCGGGGCTGTGTGCGTTATCCGGGTGGTGTTCGATCGCACGCTCTGTCCACAGGCCGGATGGCCAGGCGGTGGTCGTCCACATTCGGGGAGCCGACGGTTCCGGCGGCCCGAGGAGCCGATCGACGATCGAGGGGCTGATCCACCCGGGTCGGCAGCCCTCGTCGAAAGGCCGCCCCCATGCTCGTCCTCGCGAACGCCGGTGCGCTCGCCCTGTCCGTCGCTATGCTCGCGCCCACCGGTGTGGGCGGTGCTCACGCGGATGTTGCCGACCGGCCGTACCGCCTGTCCTCGCCTGAGAGGTGCGCCTCTGTGACCATGCCACGCGACCACGCCGCTCCGCTCGACGGGTTCCACATCGGCCACGTCCCGGCCGGAGTGGGCGCCGCCTCCGACTTCGCCTACGAGTGGGAGGACGTCGGCTTCGCGACGCGGGTGTGGGAGAGCACCAGCCCCGTGGGGTCGGTGGTCGACCTCCAGGTGGCCGTCGTGCGCGGCGCCCAGCTGTCCGACGTCGAGTCGCTGCGGACGTTCCTGGCGGAGTACCACGAGCAGGATCCCGCCACCTGGGGGCGCGAGTCGCTGACTGCCAACGGCAAGCCTGGCTTCCGCGCCGACGCCCAGGCCGTCTGGCTGGCCGAGCCGGGCCTCGCCGTCTCGGTCAAGGTCGACCGCGGGCGCTTCTCCGACGCCGACCTGATCGCCACCACGTGCGGCATCGCCGCTTCCGCGGAGGGCGGCGGCAAGCGTGGCGGCGGGTTGCCCGGGCGCGAGGGATCAGACTCGGGCGGCGGGACCTGAGGTCGTCTTGCCTCACTCAGCCGTCCGGAAGAACACGCTCGAGGGATCAGTGCCGTGCGACTGGGAGAAGAACGGCGTGAACGCGTCCCCGATGCTGGACAGCCCTTCATAGTCGCCGGTGAAGAAGCCGTTGGCGAAGGGCGCGAGCCGCATGTCGAACGACGTGTCGGTGAGCTGTACCTCCTCTTCCCAGTTCGCCGGGTCGGCGCAGCTCGTCGGAGTCGCCGGGTGGCAGTGAACCAGGAAGTAGTCGGTCGGCAGCGTCTCGGGGTCGGGTGTGTTGTTCCGGAAGTCGTAGTACGTCACGCCGATCGTCCCGTCAGCCGCGACGTGCACCGACGGTGTGAACGCCTGCTGGTCACCCGGCGGCACATCCCCGGGCGTGAGGTTCACCTTGATCGTGGCCGACCAGGTCGACCCTCCGTCGAGCGACTGGGAGAACGCGATGCTGTCGAACTGGTCGCCGCTGAAGCGGGCGTCCTGCCACACGGCGTAGAGCGCGCCCGCGTTCGGGTCGACGGCGATCTCCGGGATGATGTCACCGGTCCGGACCGGGTCACCCGTGTCCGGATCAGTGATCTCGATCGTGCCGAGCCGGTCCACGAACGTCCGCCCGGACCACGTGACTCCATCATCGGTGGAGCGGATCAGGGCCACGTTGTTGCCCCCATGGCCACCTCGGTTGTCGTTGCGGATCTCGTTGAACACATTGACGAGCGTGCCGTCGGGCAGGACGACGATCTGATTGCCGATGGTCTGGTCGCGCATCCCGGGGTCGTAGATCTGCTTGGCGGCCTCCCAGCTGACACCTCCGTCGGTGCTGCGCGCGAACCACACCGGGCCCCGGAACGCCTGGGTGACGAAGCCGGAGATCACGCTCGCCCGCTCGCTGGCCGGGAAGACCAGCCGATCCCACACCCCGTACACGAGCGCCGGGTCGGTGGGGTCAGCCGTGATCGTCTGCTTGTCGTTGAAAACGTTGGCGTCGAGGTCTCTGATCACCTCGATCGGGTCGCTCCACGTGACCCCGCCGTCGGTGGACCGGCTGGCCAGCAGCGCGTGGTCGAAGTCGCGCGGATCGAAGGGCGGGGCGATGTCGTTGAACGAGAGCGCCAGCTGGTGCAACGTGCCGTCGGGCCCGAAGGAGACCCACGGATCAGTCGAACGGTCGTAACTACCGCCGGAGCACAGCGTGATCTTCGGGATGACCACCTGCTGCCAGGTCGCGCCGCCGTCCGCGCTGACTCCGGCCACCAAGCCCCTGGCCCCACCGTTGTCCCAGCGGTCTTGCTGCCAGATCCCGACGACGTTGTCCGGGTCCGTGGGGTTCACGTCGATCCACGGCTCGACCTCGCTGTCGGGAAAGACCGTGCCCGACTGCGCGGCGACGTCGTCCGCGGTGCAGCCCGCGAAGGGACTCGTGCCGGAGACCTGGACGAGCGGCGTCACCACCAACGTCCCGGCGATCGCCGGTGCCGTACCGGCCACGATGAGTGTCAAGCCTGCGATGAACGCCGTCGATCGCCGCCTGGGCATGATGATCGCCCCCGAAGTCGTCCCCCACGCGTTCCCTCAACGTGGCACTGTTCGGCAGCCGGTTCAAGCATGTCCGGACCAGTGGAACCTGCGGCCCCGGTCTCGCTTCGAGCCCGCCACGCAGGGACTGTCGTGGCACGCTGGTCGGATGGATCGCGACAGCGTGATGACGTGGGTGGCCGGCTACGAGCGGGCGTGGCGTGACGGCGACACGACGGCCGTCGAGTCGCTGTTCACCGAGGACGCCCGCTACCGACGCTCGCCCTACGAACCCGACGACATCGGGCACGACGGCATCAAGGAGTTCTGGACCGAGGACGACGGCGAGTCCTTCACCATGCGGGCTGAGCCGTTGGCCGTCGAGGGGCAGTCCGCCGTCGTGCGGGTCGAGGTGGTCTACGGCGACCCAGTCCGCCAGGAGTACCGCGACCTCTGGGTGCTGCGGTTCGCCGCTGACGGGCGGGTGGACGACTTCGAGGAATGGGCGTACTGGCCGGGCAAGCCGTACTCGGCGGCAGCACCGTCCTGACCACGTGACCTGACCTGGCCGGGCCGTCCGGACGCGACGTCCTGACCGCGCCGGCGTCACACCACGAAGCTGGGCGGCCCGTCGGTCGTGCGCGCTTCCTCGATGCGCCGGTGGCACACGTCGTCGAGGTCGGGGAGCTCGGCCGGCCCGAACCAGCCGACCTCGAGCGACTCGTCGTCGGCGACGTGCGCCTCGCCCGAGACGTAGCGGCACCGGAAGGTGAGGTCGAGGAACTGTGCACGGTCACCGTTCGGATACGACATCGGCTCTCCGGCTCTGACCGAGACGAGTCGCTCGACGGTTGCGGTGACGCCGGTCTCCTCGAGGACCTCGCGCACCGCACACACCGCGGGCTGCTCGCCTGGTTCGGGGATGCCGCCGATGGTCGTCCAGCGCCCGTCGTCGGAGCGCCGGCCGAGCAGCACGCGGCTGACGTCGTCGAAGACCACCGCCGTCACACCGGGCAGCCACAGGAGGTCGTGACCGATCTTGCGTCGCGTGGCGAGGATGAACTCCGGGATCGGCACGCCACGATCCTACGGACGGGCCCGGAGCCGGCCTCACACCGCCGACCGGCGCCTGAGCGGCCCGACGCGCGCCTGGCCGGACGCGCCCTGACGCCAGCAAGATCGGGCTAGGGTTCGGCTAACGCTGCAGCACCCGGAACTCTGCACCGATCGACTCGCCGACACGTTGAGGGAGTGGCGCGTTGAGCGCGTTCATGTGGGGCTTGGTGGCCAGCTCCTCGCTGCTGATCGGGGCGACTATCGTCCTGGTGCGGCCGCTCCGCCAGCGGACGGTCGCGCTGGTGATGGCCTTCGGCGCCGGCGTGCTGATCAGCGCGGTGGCCTACGACCTGGTCCAGGACGCCTTCGAGCACAGCGATGCCATGACGCTACTGCTCGGGCTGGCGGCCGGCGCGTTCACATTCTACTTCGGCGACCTCGCGATCGACCGGATGGGCGGCGAGGGACGCAAGCGCTCGACCGGGGTGCAGGCCTCAGGCGGCGGGGCGGCGATCGCGCTGGGCACGGTCCTCGACGGCATCCCCGAGTCGGTGGTGCTGGGCACGACCCTGGTGGGAGGTGGCGGGGTGAGCACGGCGATGCTCGCGGCGATCTTCCTGTCCAACCTGCCCGAGGCGATGTCGGCGACGGCGGGATTGTCGAAGTCGGGCACCAGTCGCCGTTCGATCATGCTCCTGTGGGCGGGCACGACCCTGGTATCGGCCATCGCCGCGGGCCTCGGCTACACGCTGCTCGGCTCGGCCGCGGGCGACTCGGTGGCGTTCGTCCAGGCGTTCGCAGCTGGGGCGTTGCTGACCATGCTCACCGACACGATGGTCCCCGAGGCGTACGAGTTCGGCGGTCCGGCCACCGGCCTCGTGACGGTCCTCGGCTTCAGCGTCGCCTTCGGCCTCAGCACCCTGGGCTGACCCGGCCGGTTCGGCGGCTCGTAACTTGTGCGTGGTAGTTTTTACTCGTGCAGGTAAGTTCGCGCGATCCACGCGGGACCACGTTCACGAACGCAGCGCGCCGCGCGCAGATCGTGGAATGTGCGATCGAGACGATCGCCGAGGTGGGCTACGGCCAAGCCTCCTTCACCCGCATCGCGGCCCGCGCCGGACTGAGCAGTACCCGGCTGATCTCGTACCACTTCGCCGGCAAGGACGATCTGACCAGCGAGATCCTGCGCACGGTGGTGGAGAGGTTCGCCGATTTCGTGCGCCCTCGGGTGGCGGCTCAGGAGACCGCATCCGGAGCGCTGCGGGCCTTCATCGAGTCGAACGCCGACTTCATCCGCTCGCACCGCGGTCAGCTGATGGTCGCGCTGGACATCGCCCGCAACACCCGCTTGCCGGGTGGGCAACGGATGCATGACGCGAGTGGGGTCGAAGCCGATCTGGTCGCCTTGGCCGAGCTGTTTCGCCGAGGGCAGCAGGCGGGTGAGTTCCGCCAGTTCGACCCCCGGATCATGGCGACCTTCGTCCTCGCGCTGCGCAACGACCTCGTGGCCGCGTACGCGGCCGATCCCGAGCTGGACCTCCACTCTCATGTGCGCGAGCTGACCACGGTGATCGAACGGGCCACCGGCGCCTGACCGGCTCCGCGATTCGCCGCCGACATCCCGACAGGAGACCCCGTGAACCTCCGACCTGACAAGGCGTCGCTGGATGCCCGTCCCGTCCCGCAGTGGTACCAGAACGCGAAGCTCGGCATCTTCGTCCACTGGGGCATGTACTCGATCCCCGCGTACGCCGAGCGCACGGGCGAGGACTACACCGCCTTCATGCGCGACCTGACCGCGATGAAGGACGTCGGCAGCACCATCCCGTACGCCGAGTGGTACCTCAACTCGTTGCGGGTGCCGGGATCGCCGACCGCCCGCCACCACGAGGCGACGTACGGCAAGGACTTCGCCTACGCCGACTTTCGCGAGCAGTTCGACGCCAACGCCGCGAAGGTCGACTTCGACGACTGGGCGGGCCTCTTCGCCGACGCCGGCGCGGGCTACGCGGTCATGGTCACCAGACACCTGGACGGCTACCCGCTCTGGCCTACCAGGGTCGCCCATCCGCGGCTGCCGGCTGGCTACCACGCCAGCCGTGACCTCGTGGGCGACCTGTCCGAGGCCGTCCGGGCACGGGGACTCCGGATGGGCCTCTACTACGCCGGCGGCGTCGACTGGACTTTCATCGACACGCCGATCCGCACCATGACCGACCTCATGGTCCACCAGAGCCTCGGGCCGGACTACAGCGACTACGCCGCCGCACACTGGCGCGAGCTGATCGAGAGATACGAGCCGTCGATCCTCTGGAACGACATGGGATGGCCGCCGGGCACCGATCCCCACGAGATCTTCGCCCACTACTACGACATGGTGAGCGACGGCGTCGTCAACGACCGCTGGTTCCAGCAGAAGCTGCCGCGCAATCGCCTGGGCCGAGCGGTCTATCTGCGCTTCATGGCCATGGCGCTCAAGGCGATGACCCGAGGCGGAAGGGAGCTGCCGAAGCGCCCGCCGACGGTCCACTTCGATGTCGAGACGCACGAGTACGCCACCCCCGAATCGGCCATGGCCGCTGTCTGGGAACTGACCCGCGGCCTCGGCAACTCCTTCGGCTACAGCGCCCAGGAGACCGCCGCCGACATGCTCAGCGGCACCGAACTGATCCACCTGCTCGCCGACGTCACCAGCAAGGGCGGCAACCTCCTCGTCAACGTCGGCCCCGACGGCACCGGACAGATCCCGCAGATGCAACGGCAGCCGCTCCAGGAACTCGGAGCCTGGCTGAAGGTCAACGGCGAGGCGATCTACGGCACCCGCTCCTGGACCCAGACGGCGACCACCACGGCAGACGGGCATCCTGTCCGGTTCAGCCACAAGGACGACACCGTGTACGCCATCGTCGTGTCCGACCGCCTCGACGACCGCGTGGTCATCCGGAACCTCACACCGCCTGCCGGCAGCAAGCTCCGCCACCTCGGCAGCGGAGCCGATCTGGCGTGGACGCAGGATGGACCTGACCTCGACGTGAGGCTGCCGGGGCCGCTGTCACCCGAGCCCGCGCAGGTGCTGGCCATGACCGCCTGACATTGCCCCGGAATGGGTGACAGGACGGTGTCACCCAGGGTCGGTCACGATGGATCCATGACCACTTCGCACGCCATCGTTCGCGACCACCGTCGCATCACCTTCCACCGCGTCGGCGAAGGCACCTCGGGCCGGACCGTGGTGTTCTTCCAGGCCGCGCCCGGCTCCGGCGACTTCGACCCGGATCCTCGCCAGACGGCCGCACACGACGTCACGCTGATCGGCATCGATCGGCCGGGCTACGGCGGGTCCGATCCCGTGGGCGACGGCAGATGGGCTGATGTCGGATCGGCGGCCGACGACGCCGCAGCAGTGGTGGAGGAGCTGGGTGTGGGGCCGGTGGACGTGGCCGGCTGGTCGGCGGGTGGGCGGGTGGCCCTGGCGCTCGCGGCCCGGCGGCCGGAGCTGGTCGGCCGGGCGGCCGTCGTGGCGACGCCGGCTCCCGACGAAGACGTGCCGTGGATCCCGGAGCCCCAGCGGGAAGGGCTCGGCTACCTGCGTGGTCTTCCGCCCGAGCAGGTGCATGCCGCGCTCGGCGAGCAGCTCGCCGGGGTGGTGCCGGCCGACCCGTCGAGCGACGACTCGCTCGCGATGGTGGGCGACGCGGCCGTGGATGCCGGTGCGCTGGCCATGCCCGGAATGCGCGAGCGACTGACCCGCATGCTCGATGCCGCCTTCGCCCAGGGCGCGACCGGTCTCGCGGCCGACATCGCCGGATACACCTTGCGGCCCTGGGGCTTCGACCCCGCCGAGGTCAAGGCACCGACACTGCTCGTGTACGGCGCCGACGACGAGATCGTCAGCCGGGCTCACGGCGAGTGGTGGCAGCAGCGGGTGCCCGGGTCCCGCCTCGACGTGGTGCCCGGCGCGGGCCACCTCGTGGTCGGGCCCGCCTGGGTGCAGGTGCTCGACCACCTGGTGGCGTCCAGGCGCTGATCTGCAGGTGGTGGCCGGTCCGGTTCGCTCGGCCGGCCACCGCTCGGCTCGGCCGGGCCGGTTCGGTCGGCTCGCTGGTGGTCAGATCTCTCTCGAGTACTCGATGGAGACCCCGCGCCGCTCGTACCCCAGGTTCTCGTACAGCCCCAGGGCACCCGTGGGGTTGTCGACATCGACGTCGAGGCCGGCGTACTGCATGCCGTCGGCGGCATAGGCCCGCATCGCCGAAGCCAACAGCGCCGGTGCGATGCCCCGCCTGCGCCACTCGCGGCGGACCGCCAGCAGATCCGTCCAGCCCTCGGTGAACCCCTGGGCCGGCCAGTCCTGGTCGTACGCCCCGGAGAGGAGATAGCCGACGACCCGGTCGGTGGCGGTGTCGACGGCGACGAAGCTCCAATCCGGACGGAACTTCTCGCTCCCGATGGCGTGGAGCCCCCAGGCCTCGGCGTCGTAGGGGTTGGAGCCCCAGTGGTCGGGCACGAACGCCTCGTTGTGGGTGATGCGGACGTCGTCGCGACGCGGCTCGGAGTAGACCTCGATCGCGATGCCGTCGCCCAGCGCGATGTCCGGGACCGGCACCGACAGGTCGCGGCGCATGTCGACATACCAGCGGGTGGCCGTGAAGCCGGCGCTCTCGGCCAGCGCCCGTTCACCGTCGTGGCGGTCGAAGGTGAACATCCGGATCCGGGCCGGGAGGTTCGCCTCGGCTCCCGCGAGTTGCTGCCGGGCTCGCGCCTCGGACCATGCGAGGAGTGCGCTGCCGATGCCCCGGCGGCGGTACTCAGGATGCACGCCGCCACTGAGGACGGGCGCGAGCGTGCCCTTCTCGATCGGCCGGAAGTCGGACCAGGCATATGCACGGATCGCGCCCTGGGTGTCGAACCCGGCGACGAGGTCGAGGTCCGGCCGCCGCCAGCTGCCCGTGAACTTCTCGCCGACCTCGTGCTCGGTACTGCGCTCCGGGGAGTTGTCCGTGGCCTCGACGACCGAGACCAGGGCGAACAGCGCTGGGACGTCCTCCGGGGTCAGCGCCCGCCAGGTGAGCCCGACACCGCCCGGCAGATCAGGAAGGCGGGCCGGGGCAGCGGCGCGTTCGGCGATGGGCGGGAGGTCCTCGATGGTCACCCGGCTCAGGGTAAATGCGGCAGATCGGCACCGGCGAGCCGTTTTCCGGCGGTGGTCAGGCCAGGCGGCCGGGCGTCACTCGTACCCGAACATCAGCGTCCACCACGGCCCACCAGGCCCGTCCTCGTAGCCGACACCGATCGCGCGGTAGTCGCAGTCGAGGAGGTTGGAGCGCTGCTCCGGGAGGAGCATCCAGGCGAGGATCACCGTCTTGGGGCTGCGCAGGCCCCACGAGAGGTTCTCGCCGCCCGGTTCGGTGTAGCCGGCGTCGGCGGCGCGATCCTCGGGGGTCTCGCCGTCGGGGTTCTCGTGCGAGAAGAACCCCCGCTCGTGCATGTCGGCGCTGTGCGCGCGGGCCGCAGCCGTGAGGCGCCCATCGACCCGAAGGTCAGGGCAGTCCGACCCACGCACGTCGTTCGCGGCGTCGGCGAGCGACTGCTCGACCTTGACGAGCTCGACCACGGGCGGCGGTTCGTTCGGCGGTTCGTGCGGCGGAAGGCTCGGCGACGGATTCGGATCGGGGTCCGGGTCCGGATCGGGGTCCGGGTTCGGCGGCGTGGAGGGGTCGACCCGCGGGGGCGTGCTGGGCGACGGGTCGTCGCTGGGCGTCGAGGTGGGGGACGAGCTGGGGTCAGGGTCGGGGCTCGGCGAGTCCGGGGACGTCGGGTCGTCGCCGTCGGTCTCCGGGACCGTCTCGGTGGCACTCGGGCTGGCACCCGGCGTGGTGGGGTCGTCGGCGGAGTTCTCCGGCGACGTGGCCGACGCGGACGGCGACGGCGTGGACGCGGGCGTGCCGGAGCCGCGAGGCTCCACCGGCGACGTCCCGATCGTGCTCGACGTGCCGGCCTCGACGTTCGGGCCGCCGGCGACGGTGGTGGTGTCCGGGTCGTCACCGAGTGTCGCGTACACCCCTCCGGCGACGAGCGCGGGAGCGATCACGGCCGCTGCGATCCGCACCGCGAGATGACGCGTTCTGCGGTGCCGAGGTTGCCAGGGTGTCACCGAGCCAGTCCTTCCAGAACATTCATCGACTGCGAGACCATACGCCATTTCATAGGTGTCGTTGATCGGCATTTCGGACGTCGAACCTCATCAGACAGGATGTCGGGCATGACCGGATGGACAGTGTTGGACATTCCGGAACAGACCGGTCGCACGTTCGTGGTAACCGGCGCCAATTCGGGACTGGGCCTGTCCACGTCGATCGGTCTGGCTCGGGCGGGTGGACGCGTGGTCCTGGCGTGCCGGCAGGCCCGGCGCTCGGAGAACGCCTGCCTGGCGATCCTCCGGGCGGTGCCCGGCGCAGACCTCCTCGAGGTCCGCCTCGACCTGTCGGAGCAGGAGTCGGCGCGGCAGGCGGCGGCGGACGTCGCCGGGATGGTCGGCCGGGTCGACGTCGTGATCGCCAACGCCGGGGTGATGGCCACGCGCTTCGCCCGGACCGGCGACGGCTTCGAGCTGCAGACCGCCGTCAACCACCTCGGCCACTTCGCCTTCGTGGGTTCGCTCCTGCCGAGCTTGCTGGCCTCGGAGGCGCCGCGGGTGGTCGTGGTCTCGAGCATCCTGCACCGGTTCGGACGGGTGGACGTCGCCGACCTGAACTGGAACCGGCGGCGCTATCGGCGCTGGGCCGCGTACGCGCAGACCAAGCTGGCGAACCTGCTGTACGCGGGCGAACTGGCCCGGCGGTCGGCGGCAGCGGGCCGGCCGATCGTGGCCGCGGCCGTCCACCCGGGCTTCGCGGACACCAACCTGATCCACGCGAACGTGGCGCTGGCCAGGACCGACCCGGGACGCGCCCTCGCCCAGGCCTTCAACGACCACGTCGCCCAGCCCGCCGACGTCGGCGCGCTCCCGTCCCTGTACGCCGCGACGATGCCCGACGTGGCAGCGGGCAGTGTCCACGGGCCGGCCGGCGCGTTCGAGCTGCGGGGGCGGCCGGTGTCGGTCCGGCCGAGTCGGCGGGCCCTCGACTCCGACCTGGCCCGGCAGCTCTGGGACGTCTCGACCGAGCTGACCGGCGTTCCGTACGTCTTCCCGTCGCCGTCGACAACGCCGGGCTGACGGGTCAAGCTGGGGTGATGGACGACGTGGACATCCAGGGCCGGATCCAATCGCTGATCGACGAGGAGCACGACCTCCGCGAGAAGCTCGCCAACGGTGAGATCGACGTGGCCGAGGAGAACGCCCGGCTGGCCGCGGTCGAGGCCGGGCTCGACCAGTGCTGGGACCTCCTGCGCCAGCGCCGGGCCCGGCGTGAGTTCGGCGAGGACCCGGACGCCGCCCAGGTCCGCCCGGTCGGCGAGGTCGAGGGGTACCGCCAGTAGCCGCGCCGCCGCGCCGTCTCGCCGCACCGCACCCGCCGCACCGCACCCGCCGCATGCACCGACGGGGGTGGAAGACTCCCCCGGGTGAACCCGCCGGGAGTCCTCGTGGTGGCCGCCGCCGTCGTCGACCGGCTCGACCGCTTCGACCGGCCCAGCAGGCTGCTGGCCGCGCGGCGCAACAGCCCGGCGTCACTGGCCGGGCGGTGGGAACTGCCCGGCGGCAAGGTCGAACCCGGCGAGGCTCCGCTCGACGCGCTCCATCGCGAGCTGCGCGAGGAGCTGGGCGTCGCCGTGCGGCTGGGCCCCGAGGTCCCGGGCCCGCGCGACGGCGCCTGGCCCCTCGGGGCGTTCGGCCGGATGCGGCTGTGGTGGGCGGTGATCACCGACGGCACACCCAAGCCGCTGGAGGACCACGACCTGCTGCGGTGGCTGGACGCCGGATCGTGGCACGACGTCGACTGGCTGCCCGCCGACATCGCGATCGTCGAGCGGCTGTCCGACCTCGCCAGCGGTCCGCACGGGCTGGAGCACCTCGGCGGATAGGCACCGGGTCGAGGCCTGGCTAACCTGGGGCCGTGCCCGCTACGCCCGAACCGCCCGAACCGGCCAAATCCCCCGAACCGGCCGGCAAGCCCCCCGCATCGCCCGAGTTGCCCACCGACCCGCAGGTCCTTCCCGCCATCCGGGCCTCGGACGACGAGCGCGAGACCGTGGTGCGCAAGCTCTCCGAGCACGCCACGACCGGCCGCCTGACGCTGGCCGAGCTCGAGGAACGCATCGGGCTGGCCTACCGCGCCACCACCCGCGCCGAGCTCGAACAGCTCACCCGCGACCTCCCCGACGTGCGAGTCCAGCCGGCGAGTGGGTCCTCGGTCGAGCCCACCCGCCGGCGTTCGGCCACCAAGTGGATCGTCGCGGTCATGGGCGGCACCGAGAAGCGCGGCCGCTGGCGGGTGGCCGAGCGGGTCAACGCCGTGGCGATCATGGGCGGCCACGACATCGATCTGCGCGACGCCGAACTCGAGAGCGACGACACCACGATCCTCGCCATCAGCGTCATGGGCGGCATGGACATCTACGTCCCCGACACCGTCGACGTCGAGGTCAAGGGCTTCTCGTTCATGGGCGGCACCAGCGAGAAGGGCAGCGGTCGCAGCCCCCGGCCGGGCGCCCCTCGCATCCGGCTGTACGTATACAACCTGATGGGCGGCACCGACATCTGGCGGTTGCCGGAGGAGGCGCGGGGACTGCCCATCAAGGAAGCCCGCAGGCTCGCCAAGCGCACGATCTGACCTGGTCAGCCCCCGAGAGCGGCACGGACGGCCGGCTCGACCCCGGTGGCCGGACGGCCCAGCAGCTTCTCCAGGTCGGTCGTGGGCTGCCCGAACTCGCGCCGGCGCAGCAGCGGGACGATGAAGGCCAGCGGGCTGGCGTCGTCGGCCACCTCCCGGAACGTCACCGGCCGGCCGGCCACCGAGGCGAGGGCATCAGCCAGCTCCGGGAACGTCCAACCCGGCCCGCGTAGCTCGTAGACCGCATCGTCGTGGCCGTCGCCGACCAGCACGGCACTGGCGGCGAGGGCGAGGTCGGCGCGGGTGGCGGTGACGAGCGGATGAGCCAGGGCCGGAGCGGTCAGCTCGCCCGCCTCCACGGCGGCGGCGAGCCCGGAGTTGACGAACTCCTCGGTGTAGAACGTGTTCCGCAGCAGCGTGTAGGTCAGGCCCGAGGAGCGGATCGCCGCCTCGGTGATCGTGTGGTCGGCGAGGAAGAGGGCTCCGTCGTCGGCACCGATGGCGCTGGTGTACACGATGTGGCCGACGCCGGCCGTCCGTGCGGCGTCCACGACCTGCCCGTGCTGCCGCGGCCGAACCCCGGGGGCCACGTCCGGCGACGACACGAACAGGAGCTTGTCGGCGCCCGCGAACGCCGTCTCCAGCGACGCCGGGTCGTCGTAGTCGCCCTGGCGCACCTCGACGCCGCGTTCGGCGAGGTCCTCGGCCCCCTCCGGGGTGCGTGCCACGACGGCGACCTGGTCGGCGGGCAACTTGGTCAGGAGGTCTTCGACAACGATCCGGCCCAGCTTGCCAGTGGCTCCGGTGACGACGATCACGGTCAGGTCCTCTCCGTGGTGGATTCGACGAAACGTGACCGTATGCTGGAAACTCTCTGAGAGTAAGTACGTACCTTGAGGTAAGCACCGGAGGCGGATGTGAGCACGCAGGTCACCGGCGAGGTCGAGTTCGTCCAGGGTGACGTATTCGACAGCAACTGCCCGTCGCGCGCGGTTCTCGATCACGTCACGAGCCGCTGGGGAGTCCTCGTCCTGGCCGCGCTCAGCGAGCGGACCATGCGGTTCAGTGAGCTGAGACGGCGCATCGGCGGGGTCAGCGAGAAGATGCTCGCGCAGACCCTGCGCACGCTGGAGGCCGACGGCTTCGTCGACCGTGAGGTCACGCCGGCCTCGCCCCCGCAGGTGTCCTACAGCCTCACGACGCTGGGCGCCGAACTCACCGTCCACGTCACCGGCCTGGTGGGCTGGATCACCGACCGGATCCCGGAGATCCAGGCGGCTCGGACGGGCTGAGCGGCGCCTCGACGAAGAGCGCGAGGGTCCGCGTGACGTGCGCGTCGACCTCGGCGGTGGTGGGCGCGGGCGTCATCGCGAACAGGCGTCGGCGCTGGCGCTCGCCGAGCAGGAGGGTGAACAGCTGCTCGGCGGCGGCGGTGGGGTCCGTGGACTCGAAGCGGCGGCGGCCTGGGTCGACGCGAGCGAGCATGGCCGCGAGCACCTCGATATAGCGCTGGGGGCCGTTGGCGTAGAGGCGCGCGGCGAGGTCGGGGAAGTTGGTCGCCTCGGCGATGACCAGCCGGTGCAGGCCGATCGGCTGGTCGGAGAGCATCATCTCGACCAGCCGGACGCAGAAGCCGCGGAGATCGTCCGGCGCCTGGGCCACGCTGTCGACCACGCGGTCGCCCAGCCGCCGCACCACCGCGATGAAGAGGTCGGCCTTGTCGCCGAGGGTGGTGTAGACGGTGCGCTTGGCCACGCGGGCCTCGGTGGCGATCTGCTCGATGCTGGTGCCGCCGTAGCCGTTGACCAGGAAGATCCGCATCGCCGTCTCGAGCAGCGCGTCGCGCCTGGCCGCGCGGTCGGCCTCGCGTGGCCGTCCGCGCGGGGCGGTGCCACGGGCCGCGCTCACGGCCACCATCCTGGCCCCTCTGCTGTCCGTCATACAATGAAACGGTAGCGTTTCATTGTGCGCTCGACGGCGAGCGCGAGAGGAGCGGGTGCGGTGACCACGAGTGATCGTCCGCGCAAGCGAGCAGCGGCGAAGTCGGCACCGGCGCGGCGCAAGCGCCCGACGCAGGTCACGGCAGCTTCGGCCACGCAGGCCACGCCGGCGACCCCGGCCAGCCCGGCCATCCCACCACCGGACGCCGAGGAGCTGATCGGCTACTACCGGCAGATGCTGCTGATCCGGCGGTTCGAGGAGCGCACCGCCCAGGCCTACACCGAGGCGAAGATCGGCGGGTACTGCCACCTCAACCTCGGCGAAGAGGCGACCGTCGTCGGGCTGATGGCGGCCATCGCCGAGCGCGACTACCTCTTCACGAACTACCGCGACCACGGCTACGCCCTGATCCGCGGGATGGAGCCCGGCCGGGTGATGGCCGAGCTGTACGGGCGCAGCGACGGCGTGTCCCGCGGGTGGGGTGGGTCGATGCACCTCTTCGACACCGACGTCCGCCAGCTGGGCGGCTACGGCATCGTCGGAGGGCAGTTGCCGCTGGCCACCGGCGCCGGGCTCGCGATCTCCTACCGCGGCGGCGACGAGGTAGTCATGTGCCAGATGGGCGACGGGACGACCAACATCGGGGCGTTCCACGAGTCGCTCAACCTCGCGGCGCTCTGGAACCTCCCGGTGGTCTTCGTCGTGGTCAACAACCACATGGGCATGGGGACGACGGTCGAGATGGCCTCGGCGGAGCCGGACCTCTACAAGCGGGCGTCCGGGTACCGGATGGAGTCCGCCCGGGTCGACGGCAACGACGTGATCGCCGTCCGCGACGCCGCGCGTGTCGCGGTCGAGCGGGCCCGCGGCGAGCAGAAGCCGTACCTCCTGGAGACGGTCAGCGGACGCCTCCGCGGACACTCGGTGGTCGACCCGGCGGCGTACCGCAGCGCGGAGGAGGTCGCCGAGGTCCGTGCGGCCGACCCGGTGGCGGGGCTGCACGACCGGCTGATCGCCCAGGGCATCGCCGACGCCGACAAGCTGGCCGCACTCGACGCCGAGATCGTCGGCACCGTCAAGGCCGCCGTCGAGTTCGCCGAGAACAGCCCCCACCCCGACGTCTCGACGCTGTTCGACTACACCTACGCGACGCCGGTGCCGAACGACCTCAAACGGCTCCCCTCGGAGCCCCTCTTCCCAGCGGGTGCGTGACGACGATGGCCGTGATCAGTTACCGCCAGGCGCTGCACGACACTCTGCGCTCGGAGATGCACCGCGACGAGAACGTCCTGCTCATGGGCGAGGAGATCGGCCGGTTCGAGGGCTCGTACAAGATCACCGCGGGGCTGCTCGACGAGTTCGGGCCGCGGCGGGTCAAGGACACCCCGATCGTCGAGGAGGGCTTCACCGGAGCCGCGGTGGGCGCCGCGATGCTCGGCCTGCGGCCCGTCGTCGAGCTGATGACGATCAACTTCTCGTTGCTCGCGCTCGATCAGATCGTCAACCATGCGGCGAAGATCTACGGCATGTTCGGCGGGCAGACCAGCGTGCCGATGGTGATCCGCACGCCGGGTGGTGGCGGCCAGCAGCTGGCGGCCACGCACTCGCAGAACGTCGAGCTGTTCTATGCGTTCACCCCCGGCCTGAAGGTCGTGGCGCCGTCCACGCCGGCCGACGCGAAGGCGCTCCTGTTGGCCGCGATCCGCGACGACGACCCGGTGCTCTTCCTCGAGAACCTCGCGCTCTACAACACCAAGGGCGAGGTGCCCGACGCCGACGAACCGGCCGAGATCGGTCGCGCGGCGATCAGCCGACCCGGCAAGGACATCACCCTCATCGGCTACTCGCGGATGGCGCGGGTGGCGTTGCAGGTCGCCGAGAAGCTCGCCGCCGACGAGGGCATCGACGCCGAGGTGGTCGATCTGCGCAGCCTCCGACCGCTGGACCGGCACACGATCGTGGAGTCGGTGAAGAAGACCAACTGCGCCGTGGTGCTCGAGGACGACTGGCTCACCTACGGCATCGGCGCCGAGATCGCGGCGTCGATCTCCGAGGGTGCCTTCGACTGGCTGGACGCGCCGGTGCGCCGGGTCGCGATGGCCGAGGTGCCCCTGCCCTACGCCAAGCCACTGGAGCTGGCGGCGCTGCCGTCGGCCGAGGACGTCGTCACCGTCGTCCACCAGACCCTCGACGCCGTGGGACGACGGCGTACCGACGACCGCGTGGGCGGCCACTGATGCCGTCCGGCCCAGCGAGAAGGAGCGACGCGCATGGCTGACATCCTGATGCCGCGCCTGTCGGACACGATGGAAGAGGGCGTCGTCAGCGCCTGGGTCAAGAAGGTCGGCGACGACGTCCGCGCGGGCGACGTGCTGGTCGAGATCGAGACCGACAAGGCCGTCATGGAGCACGAGGCCTACGAGGACGGCGTGCTGGCCGAGATCGTCGTCGGCGAGGGTGAGGCGGCGCCCATCGGTGCGCCGATCGCCCGGCTGCAGGTCGCAGGGGAGCCCGCAGCCGCGCCCACCCCCGCCGCTCCCGCAGCCGCGCCCGAGCCCCCGGCACCGGCCGCGGAGCCCGAGCGCCCGTTGATCTTGGAGTCTTCGCGGGATCAATCGGGCGAAGCGGCCTCCAACACGACCGAAACTCCAAGATCAACGAACGGGGTTGCGGCGGCGGAGTCGGCGGACGGGGCCTCGGCGGTCCAGGGCGGCCGGATCCCGTCGTCGCCGCTGGCCCGCCGCGATGCCCGCGAGCACGGCATCGACCTGAGCACCGTCACCGGCACCGGGCCCGGCGGGCGGATCATCCGGGCCGACGTCGAGGCGGCACGTCAGGCTCTGACGATCGCGGCCGCCTCCGCCGCATCGGCGCCGACCGGGGCCGCGACCGCCCCGGCTGCGAGCGCCACCCCTACGACCTCGGTGCCGGTGGCGATCGACCCGGCCGACGACGAGGTCCTTCCGCTCAGCTCGGTGCGCCGGACCATCGCGCGCCGGCTGACCGAGAGTATGCAGAGCGCGCCGCACTTCTACGTGACGAAGACCGTTGACGCCTCGGCGCTGACGGCCTTCCGGGCGCAGCTCAACGAGCGGCTGGTGGCTGCCGGACGGCCCAAGGTGAGCGTCAACGACATCGTGATCCGCGCAGTGGCCGTCGTGCTGCGCGACCACCCGGTGCTCAACTCGTCGTTCGCCGGCGACTCCGTGGTGCGCCACGGCCGCATCCACGTGGGCATGGCCGTGGCGGCGGAATCCGGGCTGGTGGTCCCGGTGGTCCGCGACGCCGACCGCAAGAGCCTCACTCAGATCGCCGGCGAGACCCGTGAACTGGCCGGGAAGGCGCGTGAGCGCAAGCTCGGCCTCGACGAGATGACCGGCGGGACGTTCACCGTCAGCAACCTCGGCATGTTCGGCATCGACCACTTCACCGCGGTGATCAACCCGCCCGAGGCGGCGATCCTGGCGGTGGGTGCCGTGCGGTCGGAGGCCGGTGTGCGCGACGGCGAGGTGGCCGTGGTCGAGCGGATGACGTACACGCTCTCGTCCGACCACCGCGTCGTCGACGGTGCCCAGGCCGCCGAGTTCGTCCGCGACCTGAGCACCGTGCTCGAGGATCCCTGGCTGGCGGTCGCCTGACGCGACGACCACCCGGCACGGTGGGCTATTCGTCGTCGGGCCCCTGCTCGTTGAATCCGCTGTCGCGGATCGCAATGAGCGGGCACCACGCCTCGGAGACGGTGGTGCCGCCGGCCCAGTTGCCGTACTCGTACCAGGACCGGCCGAAGCCGTGGCACAGCACGATCGCCCGGTGTTGATGGCGGTAGGTGCCGGGCGGGCACTCCGAGCGTCCTCCGCCCCCGAGGCCACCGGAGCCGCCGGCCAGCAACGAGAACCAGCAGGGTCCGTCACTCGCCGCGGTGCGAACCGGCACCGCTTCGGCGGGTGCCGCGGCAGCTGCGGGCACCGTGAAGGCCGACACGAGGCCGATCGCCCCAGCGATGAGGGTCGTGCGGATGATCCTGGACATGACTGCTCCAAACCGTCGTCTGCGATGTCACCGCCGACGCTACGGATCGGCGCGGCCGCACCGCGTCATCACGTGGATCGACCCGTGCCTCACTCCTACGGAGCGGATGTGGCGAGCGCGTCCCGCTTGTGGCCGAGTGCCGGAGTCCGTCGAACGGGCGACCCGAGCTGTGAAGGTTCGTCCACGGCGATACTTGACACAGGCAAAGAATTGATTGACTGTGACATCATGTCTGTCGAGATCGACGAGCGGAACGTCGCTGCGGTCCGCGAGTTCAACCGCTTCTACACGGCGACCATGGGCCTGCTCGACCAGGGCCACCTGCAGTCGCGGTTCTCGCTGACCGAGGCGCGGGTGCTCTTCGAGCTGGCTCAGGACGACGCCACCGAGGTGGTCGATCTCCGCGCCCGGGCACGTATCGACGCAGGTCATCTGAGCCGCATCCTGGCTCGGTTCGACGGCGCGGGCGTGGTCGAGCGCAGTCGGTCCAGCACGGACGGACGCCGCCAGATCGTCCGCCTGACCACCGCCGGCCGTGACGCCTTCGGCACTCTCGACGCCCGGTCGAACCGCCACGCCACCGAGCTGCTCGCCGGCCTGGGCGACGCCGACCGCCGCCGCCTCGTCGACGCGCTGACCACGGTCCGGTCCGTGCTGGGCGATCCGCCCACGACCTCCACGCAGGTGCTTCGGTCGTTGCGCCCGGGCGATCTGGGCTGGGTGGTCCACCGCAACGGTGCGCTGTACGCCGAGGAACACGGCTGGGACCAGACGTACGAGGCGCTCGTGGCGCGCATCGCCGCCGACTACGGCGAGCATCACGACCCGGCCCGGGAGAATGCCTGGATCGCCGAGCTCGACGGCCGGCCGGCCGGTTCGGTGTTCTGCGTGCGCGAGGACGACGACACGGCGCGCCTGCGGCTGTTGCTGGTAGAGCCGTCGGCGCGGGGCCGTGGGCTCGGCGGGCTGCTGGTCGACGAGTGCATGCGGTTCGCGCGTGCGGCCGGCTACCGGTCGATGGTGCTGTGGACGGTCAGCGTGCTGGCCCCGGCCCGCCGGATCTACCAGCGAGCGGGCTTCCAGCTGGTCTCCGAGGACCCGCGGCGGCGTTTCGGGCACGATCTCGTGGGCCAGGACTGGCGAGCCGAGCTCTGACCGACGGGCCCTCGGGTCCGAGTCTCCGACAGCGGTGGAGGTTTCGGATCCGCCGGGCTGGGCAAGACTGCCGCGTGGACCCGTGACAGACGGGCCCGCCGGCACCTCATGTTCCCGAAAACGTCATGATCTGCATGCGCTGGTGCAGTAGTGACACACGTGACAGGCCGAACCGGCGTCTCGGCTAGGTCGTAACTCATATCTGAGATACCGTTCGGCGCGTGGCAGATGACTACCGAAGCCGGATCGGCAGCCTGATCCGAGACTCCCGCAAGCACCGCGGCTGGACCCAGAGCCAGCTCGCCGACGTGTTGGGCACGAGTCAGAGCGCGGTGAACCGGATAGAGCGTGGGCACCAGAATCTCAGTCTCGAGATGGTGGCGCGAATCGGCGAGGCCCTCGACAGCGAGATCGTCTCGGTCGGCCAGGCCGGCCCCACCCACCTCCGCGTCACCGGCGGGCAACGCCTGTCCGGCAGCATCGACGTCAAGTCCAGCAAGAACGCCAGTGTGGCCCTGCTCTGCGCCAGCCTGCTGAACAAGGGGCGCACCGTGCTCCGCGGCATCGCGCGGATCGAAGAGGTCAACCGCGTCATCGAGGTCCTCGAGAGCATCGGCATCCGGACCCGCTGGATGGGCGACGGCCGCGATCTCGAGATCACCCCGCCCGAGCGGCTCAGCCTCGACGAGATGGACGTCGAAGCGGCTCGGCGCACCCGCAGCGTGATCATGTTCCTGGGGCCCCTGATGCACCGCGAGGACCGCTTCAAGCTGCCCTACGCCGGGGGTTGCAGCCTCGGCACCCGCACCGTCGAGCCGCACATGGCGGCGCTGCGCCCATTCGGCCTCGAACTGAAGGCCACCGGCGGCTACTACCACGCCGAGGTCGACCGCTCCGTCCATCCCGCCCGCCCCATCGTCCTCATCGAGCGGGGCGACACCGTCACCGAGAACGCCCTGATGGCCGCGGCTCGCAACGCCGGCGTCACGGTCATCCGCAACGCCAGCTCGAACTACATGGTCCAGGACCTCTGCTTCTTCCTCACCCGGCTGGGGGTGCGGATCGACGGCATCGGCTCCACCACGCTGACCGTGCACGGCGTCGCCGACATCGACTGCGACGTCGACTACGCGCCCTCCGAGGACCCGATCGAGGCGATGAGCCTGCTCGCGGCCGCGATCGTCACGTCGTCGGAGATCACCGTGCGGCGCGCCCCGATCGAGTTCCTCGAGATCGAGCTCGCGCTGCTCGAGGAGATGGGCCTCGACTACGACCGCAGCGACGAGTACGTCGCGGCCAACGGCCACACCCGGCTGGTCGACCTGACGGTCCGCCCGTCGCACCTGCGGGCCGCCAACGACAAGATCCACCCGATGCCGTTCCCGGGCCTCAACATCGACAACCTGCCGTTCTTCGCCCTGATCGCGGCCACGGCGTCGGGCTCGACGCTGATCCACGACTGGGTGTACGAGAACCGCGCGATCTACCTCACCGAGCTGACCAAGCTCGGTGGCAATGTCACGCTGCTCGACCCGCACCGGGTGCTGGTCGAGGGGCCGACCCGGTGGTCCGGCACCGAGATCATCTGCCCTCCGGCGCTGCGTCCGGCTGTGGTCGTGCTGCTGGCGATGATGGCCGCCAAGGGCACGTCAGTGCTGCGTAACGTGTACGTGATCAACCGCGGCTACGAGGACCTCGCGGCTCGGCTGTCGCTGCTCGGCGCGCGGATCGAGACGTTCCGCGACATCTGAGGATCGCCGGCGTCACAGCGCTCGGCTGTCGCACACTTACGCCTTCATCGGAGCAGCTTGCTCCGGACGTCCGCCGGTGTTCCGGCGGCAACCCGAGAACGGCGGTGGCGCGACGGATGACCTGAAGGTTCGCAGGCCCAGGGCGGACAACTGTGTGTATGCCGAATCCGCCTGGACTGCACATCTCGGAGGTCACGGTCGTGGCTCTCAGACGGCGACGTCCGGGAGCTCTCGCCGTGGCTGCGGAAAGGTGTGCCGGCCGGAACGCCAGGTCATCCCGGCCGGGTGAAGCGACCGCCCGGGCGGGGAGCACGTAGCCCCGTGCGACACCGCAAGGGGGTCAGGACCGTGGAACCGTCCTGACCCCCGTCTCGGTTCCGTCCCGTCTCGTCTCTCGACGGCGACGGCGCGCGGCGGTACGCGACCGCAACACGGTGCCGTCCGATTTCCGCTAGTAATGGCGCGTGGCCTCGGCGAGAGTAGAGGCATGTTCGACGACGAAGCCAGGTACCGCGCGGTCAGCAGCCGCGACGGGCGGTTCGACGGAGTCTTCTTCATCGGGGTCACGTCCACCGGCATCTACTGTCGGCCGAGCTGCCCGGCGATGACCCCCAAGCGGGCCAACGTCCGCTACTACCGCAGCGCCGCCGAGGCCCACGCGGCCGGCTTCCGGGCCTGCCGCCGCTGCCGGCCGGACACCACGCCCGGCTCTCCGGAGTGGAACGTCCGCGCCGATCTGGTGGGTCGCGCGATGCGCCTGATCAACGACGGCGTGGTCGACCGCGACGGCGTCGCCGGCCTGGCCGCGAGCCTCGGGTACAGCGAACGCCAGGTCCACCGCACGCTGCTCGACGAGGTCGGGGCCGGGCCGCTGCGCCTGGCGAGGGCCCAGCGTGCGCACACCGCCCGGGTCCTGCTCGAGACCACCGACATCCCGGTGACGGAGATCGCGTTCGCCGCGGGCTTCGCCAGCATCCGTCAGTTCAACGACACGATCCGCGAGGTGTACGCCACCACCCCCACCGACCTGCGCGGGCGGGCCACCCGGCCCGGCGTCGCCCGGACCCCTGGGGTGATCTCGTTGCGGCTGGCCCACCGCGGTCCGGCCGACCTGCGGGGCGTGGTCGACTTCCTGGCGGCTCGCGCGATCCCCGGTGTCGAGGAGGTCGAGGGCACGACGTATCGACGCAGCGTCGCATTGCCGCACGGTCCCGGCGTGATCGAGCTGACGCCGGCCGAGAGCTGGATCGACGCGACGTTGCGGCTGACCGACCCGCGTGACCTGGGCGCCGCCGTGGCGCGGTGCCGCAGGGTGTTCGACCTCGACGCCGATCCGGTGGCCGTCGACGACGTGCTGGGCGCCGACCCCGTGCTGGGGTCACTGGTCGCGGCGCGCCCCGGTCGCCGGGTGCCGGGCACGGTGGACGGTCACGAGCTGGCCGTCCGCGCGGTGCTGGGCCAGCAGGTGTCGGTGGCCGCGGCCCGGACCGTCGCTGGCCGGCTGGCTGCAGCGCACGGCAAGCCGCTGGACGCCCCCGTGGGCGGCGTCACCCATACGTTCCCCACCATGGCGGCCCTGGCGGCGGTCGACCCGGCGTCGTTCCCGATGCCGCGCACTCGCCAGCGCAGTCTCCACGTACTCGCCGCCGGGCTCGCCGACGGGAGCCTGCGGCTCCATCCCGGCGTCGACCGCGACGACATGGAGCGGGCGTTTCGGACAGTGCCGGGGATCGGGCCCTGGACGGTGGCGTACATCCGGATGCGAGCCCTCGGCGATCCCGACGTGTTCCTGCCCACGGACCTCGTCGTCCGCCAGATGTTCGCCCGCCTCGGTCTGCCCGACGACGCGCGGGCGATCCGCACTATCAGCGAGGCGTGGCGCCCCTGGCGGTCCTACGCCTTGATGCACCTGTGGGCAGCAGCCTCTGTGGACACGACCGACGACCGACGCGAGACGAGGACAGCACGATGACGACCTACTGGACTGAGATCGCCAGCCCCATCGGCGCCCTGCGACTGACCGCTGACGACGACGGCCTGACCGGGGTGTACATGGAGGCGCACCGCTACGGCCCCGCCGAGGTCGGCGACGACTGGGTGGCCGACGACGCGCCGTTCGAGGAGGCCCGCCGCCAGTTCGAGGCCTACTTCGCCGGCGACCTGCACGAGTTCGACCTCCCCCTCCACCCGTCCGGCACGCCGTTCCAGCGCGAGGTCTGGGCAGCGCTGCGCACCATCCCGTACGGCGAGGTCCGCAGCTACCGCGACATCGCCGAGCAGATCGGCCGCCCGACCGCGGCCCGCGCCGTGGGGATGGCGAACGGCCGCAACCCGGTCTCGATCATCGTCCCCTGCCACCGCGTGGTGGGCGCCTCCGGCGACCTGACCGGCTACGGAGGCGGGATCGAGCGCAAGCGGGCGCTCCTCGATCTCGAGGCGCGCGGCCAGGGCGCCTACCAGCTCCAGCCGTCGTGACGTAGCTGGGCCTCGATCATCAGCCGGCGGACGGCCGGAGCGGCGTCGGGCACGGCGACGCCGCTCAGCCGGGCCGCCTCGGCGAGGAGGTCGTCATACGCGGCGTTGGCGGCGACCAGATGGTGGGCACGGGCCCATCGGCCCTGGTCGCGTTCGAGGTGGCCGATCTCGGCCGTGAGGCGGCTCAGCCGGAGCTGGACGGCGAGGGTGGCGAAGGGATCGGCGTCGCCGGGCGTGAGTCGCCCCGCGGACCGGCGATGAAGCAGGGCCCGGGTCAGATCGGTGAGAGTGCTCATCACGTCTCCCGAGACCGATAGTAGGCAATTTTCCCGCGGATGTGTTCGCGACGTTCTTCCAGCAGGGCCATGTGAGCGGCCAGCTGCTGGTCGTGGTCGGTGAGCAGCTCGATGCGCTCGGGGATGGTGGCGTCACCGGATCGGACCAGTTCGGCGAACCGGCGAAGGACCTCGATGGGCATGCCGGTGTCGCGCAGGCACCGGACCAGGTCGAGCATCTCGACGTCGTCCGCCCGATAGCGACGGTGGCCGCTGGGGGCGCGCTCGACCGTGCTGAGCACGCCGACGCGCTCGTAGTAGCGCAGGGTGTCGAGGCTGACTCCGAACCGCTCGGAGACCTCGCCAGGCGAGTAGTACTGGGGCACGTCGTCGAGCATGGCACCTGGAGTGGGGTCCAGGTCAACGGTTATTTCGTGGGCTCTCCGTACCCTCCGCCGCCCGGCGACTCGACGACGAGGACGTCGTCCGGCCCGACGTCGACCGAGTCGCTGCCGGCCATGTCGACCACGGTGCCGTCGGCCCGCTCGACACGGTTGCGGCCAAGGCTGCCCGGATGCCCGCCGGCGAGACCGTACGGGGGTACCCGGCGGTGACTCGACAAGGTGCTGACCGTCATCGCTTCGCGGAATCGCAGCCGGCGGACGGCGCCGTCACCGCCGCGCCAACGTCCGCCGCCGCCACTGCCCGGCCGGATCTCGAAGCTGTCCAGGATGATCGGGAAGCGCCATTCGAGTACCTCCGGATCGGTCAGCCGCGAGTTGGTCATGTGCGTCTGGACTGCGGGCGTGCCGTCGAAGCCGTCGCCCGCACCGGAGCCGGAACCGATGGTCTCGTAGTACTGATGGCGATCGTTGCCGAAGGTGACGTTGTTCATCGTTCCCGACCCCTCGGCCTGCACCCCGAGGGCCGCGTACAGCGCGCCCGTGACGGCCTGGGACGTCTCGACGTTGCCGGCCACGACGGCTGCGGGGTAGGCCGGGGCGAGCATCGAGGGCTCCGGCACGACGAGGTGCAGCGGGCGCAGGCAGCCGTCGTTGAGTGGGATGTCGTCGGCCACGAGGGTGCGGAAAACGTAGAGCACAGCGGCCGTCGCGACCGAGGTCGGGGCGTTGAAGTTCGTGTCGAGCTGCGGTGACGTGCCGGTGAAGTCGATGGTCGCCGACCTGCTCGCCCGGTCGACGGTCACTCGGACCTTGATCATGGAACCGCTGTCGGTCTCGTACGAATAGGCGCCGTCACCCAGAGCGTCGATGACGCGGCGTACGGCCTCCTCGGCGTTGTCCTGGACGTGCCGCATGTACGCCTGGACGACGTCGAGGCCGAAGTGGTCGATCATCCGGCCGACCTCGGCGACGCCCTTCTCGTTGGCGGCGATCTGGGCTCGTAGGTCGGCGATGTTCGTGGCCGGGTTGCGTGAGGGATACGGGGCTTCGGTGAGCAGCCGCAGCGTCTCGTCCTCGAGGAACCTGCCGTTCTCCACCAGCAGCCAGTTGTCGAACAGCACGCCTTCTTCGTGGACCTCGCGGCTGAAGGCCGGCATGGACCCTGGGGTCAGCCCGCCGATCTCGGCATGGTGGCCGCGCGAGGCGACGTAGAACAGGACCTCGGCGCCGGAGCCCTCGCCGTAGACGGGCGTCACGACCGTGACGTCGGGCAGGTGGGTGCCGCCGTGGTACGGGTCGTTGACGGCATAGACGTCGCCAGGCTTCATCAGTCCGGCACGCCGCCGGATGACCTCCTGGACGCTCGACCCCATGGATCCGAGGTGGACGGGCATGTGCGGAGCGTTGGCGATCAGGTTGCCCTCGGGGTCGAACAGCGCGCAGGAGAAGTCGAGCCGCTCCTTGATGTTGACCGACTGTGCAGTCGACTCCAGCCGGGTGCCCATCTGTTCGGCGATCGACATGAACAGGTTGTTGAAGATCTCCAGGAGCACCGGGTCGACGTCGGTGCTCAAGCGGCCGGCGTCAGCTCGTTCGCGGACCCGCTCGACCACCAGGTGGCCCTCCGGCGTGACCGATGCCTCCCAGCCGTCGTCGACGACCGTCGTGGAGTTTGCCTCCGACACGATCGCCGGCCCGCTGACCTGCTCGCCGGCCCGCAGCTCCTCGCGGCGGAACAACGGCGCGTCTCGCCAGGCCCCCGCGGCATAGAGGCGAACCGTCGTGCGCGAGGCGGGGGTGGCCGACGGGGGGATGGAGATCCCGTCCTCGCCCGGGGCTCGTTCCTCGCCCGGACGCCCGGTCGCGTTCGTGCTGGGCCCGAGTTCGGGCTCGTCCGTCAGGCCGATGGCCTCGACGGACATGGCCTCGACGGTCAGCGGGCGGTCCATCAGGAAGGAGTACGCGCGGCGGTAGCTCGTCTCGAACTCGGCGATCATCGCTTCCGGCTCGGCCAAGGTGACCGCGACCGCGGTGTCGGTGCCTTCGTAGCGCACGTGGGCACGGCGGACCGTGCGGATCCGGTCGGGCGAGACCTGTTCGTCGAGCAGCTCCGCCCGCGCCGCCTGCTCGAGGCTGTCGGCGACCTCGTGCAGTCGCGGCATGACGGCGGGCTCGAGCCGGCTCTCGACCGATTGCTCACGCATCGCCGTGGTGTCGGCGAGACCGATTCCGAGAGCAGAGAGCACTCCGGCCATGGGCGGGACGAGAACCGTCCGAATGCCCAGCGAGTCCGCCACCGCGCAGGCATGCTGGGCACCGGCACCGCCGAACGTCGTCAGGACGTACTCGGTGATGTCGTGGCCCTTCTGCACGGAGATCTTCTTGACGGCGTTCGCCATGTTCGCCACGGCGATGGCGAGGAACCCCTCGGCGACCTGCTCGGCGTCACGGTCGTCGCCGGTCTGCGCGGAGATGGTCGCCGCCAGCTCCGTGAACTGGCGCCGGACGACGTCGGCATCGAGCGGGTCGGTTCCGTCGGGACCGAACACGTGCGGAAAGTGCGCGGGCTGGATGCGTCCGAGCATGACGTTCGCGTCGGTGACCGTGAGCGGTCCGCCGCGGCGGTAGCTCGCCGGCCCGGGGTCTGCGCCGGCCGAGTCAGGTCCCACCCGGTAGCGGGAGCCGTCGAAATGCAGGATCGAGCCGCCGCCGGCCGCGACCGTGTGGATGTCGAGCATGGGCGCGCGCAGCCGGACGCCGGCCACGTGAGTGTCGAACACCCGCTCGTACTGGCCGGCGAAGTGTGAGACGTCGGTCGAGGTGCCGCCCATGTCGAACCCGATGACCTTCTCGAAGCCGGCCAGCCCGGACATCCGCGCCATCCCGACGATGCCGCCGGCCGGCCCGGACAGGATCGCGTCCTTGCCGCGGAAGTGCCCGGCTTCGGCGAGGCCGCCGTTGGACTGCATGAACATCAGCCGCACGCCGGGCAGCTCGTCGGCGACCTGCCCGACGTAGCGGCGCAGGATCGGCGACAGGTAGGCGTCGACGACTGCGGTGTCGCCCCGCGGCACGAGCTTCATGAGCGGGCTCGCCTCGCTGGACAGCGAGACCTGGCTGAAGCCCAGCTGGTGGGCGAGCGCACCGATGGCCTGCTCGTGCGCGGGGTAGAGGTGGCTGTGGAGGCAGACGACGGCGACCGCGCGGATGCCGTCGCCGTGGGCGCGCCGCAGCTCGGACTCGAGCGCACCGAGGTCGGGAGCGCGCAGGACCGTGCCCTCGGCCGTGACCCTCTCGTCCACCTCGATGACGCGCTCGTGCAAGAGCTCCGGCAGCACGATGTGACGGTCGAAGATTCGTGGCCGGTTCTGGTACGCGATGCGGAGGGCATCGCGGAAGCCGCGCGTGATCACCAGAGCGGTGCGGTCGCCCTTCCGTTCGAGCAGCGCGTTCGTCGCCACCGTGGTGCCCATGCGGACCACGTCGATCTCGTCGGACGGGATGGGAGCCGCGGCCGGCACACCCAGCAGGACCCGGATTCCGGCGACGGCTGCGTCGCGGTAGCGGCCGGGATTCTCCGAGAGCAGCTTGTGAGTGACCAGCGTGCCGTCGGGTGTGCGGGCCACGATGTCGGTGAAGGTGCCCCCGCGGTCGATCCAGAACTGCCAGCGGTCGCGTTCGGTGGTGGGAGAGGGCTCAGGCACGTTCGATCATGACACGGGGCGGGAACTCGCGGTCGGCGTAGCGTCCGATCGTGTGGGTGGACAGGGCGTCGACGCCCGCGCTCACCGCTCCCCCGACCAGCGGCACCCGCCTCGCGACCACGAGCGTGGCGTGCTTGCCACCGATGCGGGCGACGAACTCGGACATCACGTGAGCGGCGATCTGCTCGGTGACGAGCGGGTCGAGCTCGCCGATGCCACTGACGAGGTCGTACGGCGACTCGGGGAACCCGGGCATGCGGCGCGCCGAGCGGACGCCGTCCTTGCCCAGCAGCGCGAACATCGCGGCCGACCGGACCCGCGGATCGGCGACGTCGTACCCGCGGAGGTGAGCGATGGCGGCGGTCATCCGCAACTGCAGGACGGCCAGGCCGGCGATGTTGGCGGGGATGGAGACCGGCATGGCCACCACCCCGCCGAGGTTGGTGACGAAGCCCTGTACGCCGGCCAGCCGGACGTGCTGTTCGATGACGTCACGGATCGCGCGGTCGACGTCGCGGCGCTTGGCGAGATGTTTGCGCGCGACCTCGCGGGCGCCGGCGAAGCCCTTGAATCCGTCGATGGCCTTGCCGATGAACTGCTGGGCACCCCGCGCCGCCACCGCGGGAGCGGCTCGGCGCGCGGCGGTGGTGCCTGCCCAGGTCGTCACGGTCTTACGAAGGCCCATGTGCCAACGATACGTGCCGGCGAGCGGAGGTCGGGTCGGCCGGCTCGGCCGTGCGGGTTCTGTGCGGCTCCGAGGATGAATACGCTGGCATGTGGCGTCATCGCATCCGACCGCGGCCACGGGAGGTCCACGTGCCTGTCGAGCCACCGCCCACCCGGTGGGAGCTGCCGCCTGCCCACACCACCAGCGACGACCTCGTCGCGCTCGGCGCCGATCTCGAGCCGGGCACCCTGCTGGCCGCGTACCGGGCCGGATTGTTCCCGATGCCGGTCGATCCGCGGGCGGGCCGGGTCGGCGACCTCGCGTGGTGGTCGCCGAACCCGCGTGGCGTCCTTCCTCTGGCTGGGCTGCGGGTCTCGCGGTCGTTGCGGCAGTCGGCCCAGCGGTTCGAGATCCGCGTCGACACCGCGTTCGACGCCGTCATGAGCGCGTGCGCCGATCCGGACCGGCCCGGCGCCTGGATCACCGACGACGTCCGCCGGGCGTACGGCCGCCTCCATCGCCTCGGCTGGGCTCATTCGGTCGAGGCGTGGACGCCCAACGGGCGGCTGGCCGGCGGGCTGTACGGCGTGTCCATCGGAGGGCTGTTCGCCGGCGAGTCGATGTTCCACGCCACCGCCCGGTGGGGCCGTGACGCCTCGAAGGTGGCCCTGGTGGCGCTCGTGGAGATGATGCGAGCCGACGACGCCACCGGGCGCCTGCTCGACGTCCAGTGGGGCACCCCCCACCTGGCCAGCCTTGGGGTCGTCGAGATCTCGCGGCGCGAGTACCTCAGCCGGCTCCGGGCCGCACTGAGGCTGCCGCTCCCCCCGGCGTTCGCGGCCAACGAGGCCGGCGGTGGTACGGGCAGCACCGGCGGTCCCAACACTGGCGGCCCCCAGATCGGTGCCACCGACCGGAGAGGATGACCGATGCCCGAGCTGCCCGAGGTCGAGGCGCTGGCGAGCTTCCTGCGTGAGCGAGCCGAGGGTCAGGTGGTGGCCCGGGTCGACGTGGCGGCCATCAGCGTGCTCAAGACGTTCGATCCGCCGGTCACGTCGCTGGGTGGGCTCGCCATCACCGGCGTGACTCGCCACGGCAAGTTCCTCGACCTCGACTGCGACGGCCTCCATCTCGTCTTCCACCTGGCCAGAGCCGGATGGCTGCGATGGAGCGACGCGCTTTCGACGAAGCCGCTGAAACCAGGCAAGGGGCCGATCGCGCTGCGGGTCCGGCTGGCCGACGGTGCGGGCTTCGACCTCACCGAGGCGGGCACCCGCAAGAGCCTGGCGGTGTACGTCGTCCGCGATCCGGCCGACGTGCCCGGCATCGCCCGGCTGGGGGTCGATCCGCTGTCGCCGGAGTTCACCGTCCAACGGCTGCGCGAGATCCTCACCCGCGCCGGGCGGTCGCAGATCAAGGGCGTGCTCCGTGACCAGATGATCATCGCGGGCATCGGCAACGCGTACTCCGACGAGGTGTTGCACGCCGCGAAGCTGTCGCCGTTCCATCCCGCCACCACGCTCACCGACGACGAGGTCGCGAACCTCCACGAGGTGATCGTCGGCGAGCTGACCGCGGCGCTCGGGAGGGCCGAGGGCCTGGCGGCGCGCGACCTCAAGGATTCCAAGCGGTCGTCGATGCGGGTCCACGGGCGCACCGGCGAGGCGTGCCCGGTCTGCGGCGACACGGTGCGAGAGGTGTCGTTCGCCGATTCGAGCTTCCAGTACTGCCCCACGTGCCAGACCGGAGGCAAGGTCCTCGCCGACCGACGGCTGTCGAAGCTGCTGAAGTAGCCGTCCCTCGAATAACTTGAACATATGTGTTCGACATATCGCGATCCAGCGTCTACATTAACTTGAACACTACTGTTCAAGTTATGAGGTGCGCGATGCACGGACAGCACGAGGGCCACGACCATGCTCACGTGGCCACGGCGGATCCGAGCCATCCAGGGGCAGCCGGCTCGGGCCGCTGGAAGGCCCTGGCCCTGCTCTGCCTGGCCCAGTTCATGGTGGTTCTCGACGTCACGGTGGTGAATGTCGCCCTGCCGTCCATCGGCGCCGACCTCGGCCTCGGCCGCGCGGGCCTGACCTGGGTCATCGCCGGGTACACGCTGGCCTTCGGCGGTCTGATGGTGCTGGGTGGGCGCACCGCCGACCGGGTTGGCCGACGCCGGACGTTCGTCGCCGGGCTGGTGGTGTTCACTGCCGCCTCGCTGGTCGCCGGGCTCGCGTGGTCGCCGGCCGCGCTGGTGGGCGCGCGGGTGGCCCAGGGCGTGGGTGCGGCCCTGCTGTCGCCGTCGGCGTTGTCGATCATCACCACGACGTTCCACGGCCGCGATCGACACCGGGCGCTCGGCGTGTGGGCGGCGATCGGAGGAACTGGCGCGGCGGTCGGCGTGCTCGTCGGAGGGCTCTTGACCGACGGGCCGGGCTGGCGATGGGCGTTCTTCGTCAACGTGCCGGTGGGCCTGTTCGTCCTGGTGGCGCTGCTCGCGGCGGTGTCGGTGGATGCGGGCCCGCGGTCGGCCGGACGCCTCGACGTGCCCGGCGCGCTGACCGCGACGGCCGCCATCGGGCTGCTCGTCTACGGGCTGGTGCGGGCCGGCGACGGGTCGTGGGCGGCGCCCGGCGTGGTGGTGCCGTTGGTGGCCGCGGCCGTGCTGGCAGTGGCCTTCGTGCTGATCGAGCGGTCGGTGCGCGAGCCACTGATCCCGGCCGGGCTCGTCGTCCGCTCCGCCGTGCCCGGCGCCGTGGTGGTCATGCTGGCGGCCACCGCGCTGCTGATCGCCGGGTTCTTCGTCACGACGTTCCTGCTGCAGGGTGCCCTCCACGCCTCGCCGGTGCGGACCGGCCTGGCCTTCCTGCCCGTGGCGGCGGGGACCGTGGTGGGCGCCCACCTGGCCTCGCGCGGCGTCACTGCGGTGGGACCGCAGACCACCGGGTTCACCGGCTTCGCCGTCGCGGCGCTCGGATTCTGGTGGCTGGCGCAGGTGGGTGTGGACAGCGAGATCCTCACCGGCATCGTCCCGGGGTTCGTCCTCGCGGCCGTGGGGCTGGGAGCGACCTTCGTGTCGGCGACGACGAGCGCGATGGCCACCGTCGATCCCCAGCACGCCGGCGTGGCGTCCGGCATGGTCAACACCGGCCACGAGATCGGGGCCTCCCTGGGCGTCGCGCTGGTGTCGGCCGTGGTGGGGTCCGGCCTGGGAACGATGGACGGGGCCGGCGGCGACGGACCCAGCGGTCTGGCGGACGTCGTCGAGTCGTTCGCCCGGGGGTACGGTGCGGCCGCCTGGTTCGCGGGGGTCGCGGCGCTGGCGGTGGTCGTGCTGCTTCCGCGGGGGCGGCTGCCCGTCTCGGACGGTCCGGCGTTCGCGCATTGAGCGGATGGCTAGGCTCCTGACATGCCCAGGCCGTCCGGTTCCGCGTCCGGTTCCGCCGCTCCGTCGCGCCCGCGCCGGGCCGACGCCGAGCGCAACATCGAGGCGATCCTGGCCGCGACGGCGGAACTTCTCGCCTCTGGTCGCGACACCAACATGTCCGCGATCGCCTCCGCGGCGGGCGTGGGCCGGGTGACCCTCTACGGCCACTTCGGCTCGCGGCGTGAGGTGCTCGAGGCGCTGCTCGAACGTGCCGTGGCCGCGGCCGCCGACGCGCTCGGTGCGCAGCCGACCGACGACACACTGGCGCCGCGCGAGGCCCTCCGGGCGCTGCTGCGGTCGTCGTGGCAGATCCTCGACCGGCACCGCAGCCTCTACGCCGCGGTGTCGGTCGAACTGCCGGCGCCGGTCGTGCGGGCTCACCACGACGTCGTCATGGCACCGGTCGAGCGGCTGATCGCGCGTGGCCGCGACCATGGCGACTTCCGGTCCGACGTCCCGCTGAGCTGGCTCGTCGCGACGCTCTACAGCCTGCTGCACCTGGCCGCGGAGGAACTCAACGCCGGACGGCTCGAACCGGATCGGGTCGGCGACGTGCTGGAGACCACCGTCATCCAGGCCCTGTCGCCGCCCACGGACGCGTCCCGGTAACGAGGTGGAGCAGGGCGCGGCCGTAGGACTCCTCGGCGTCGGCGCCCTCGATCACCACGTCGTGCCCGGCGATCCGCAGGCGCACCGAGAACCGATCGTCGTGCCGATCGAGCTGCTGGAACGTGCCGCCGAGCAGGTCGCGGAGCTGGGTCTCGGTGGGCAGCCAGAGGGTGGCCGACTGCTCGATCGTGTCGAGCGCCCACTCGACGGTGCCGTTGAATCGGATGACGCGGCCGTCAGGAAGATCATGGACGTCCACGACCATCGTGCTGACCACGAAGACGTCGTCGTCCATGTGGCGGTCGGGGATGACGAACCGGTCGCCGGGCAGGGGGTCCCAGCGCACGCCGGCCGCCTGGAGGGCCCGAGCCAACTCGATCCCGATCATCCGTTCATTGTGGCCGCTCGGGCGGCGATCGGGCTGTATGGCAAATTCTAGGAGAATCGCTAGACATCGATAGAGGCTGCGATGCGGGTTAACCGGGTGCCCTGGCGGCGCGACACGCCTATCGCGCCGTCTAGCCAGATCTACGGTCTGCGCTAGAAGAAGCCATAGAGTCCGATCATGGACCCGGTTCGCAACCCCTACGCTCCCGGCGCCGGCCAGCGCCCGCCCGAGCTGGCCGGCCGCGACCGCGAGCTGGACCAGTTCGACGTCGTGCTCGAGCGGATCGCCCGCGGGCGTCCGGAGCGCTCCCTCGTGCTCACCGGCCTGCGTGGGGTGGGCAAGACCGTGCTGCTCAACGCGCTGCGCTCGCAGGCGATCTCGCGGCTGTGGGGCACCGGGAAGATCGAGGCGCGGCCGGACCAGTCCATCCGCCGGCCGCTCGCCGGGGCGTTGCACATGGCGGTGCGCGAGCTCACTCCCCGCCACCGCGACCCCGACGGCGTCGACGCCTTCCTCGGCGTGCTCAAGGCGTTCGCCCTGCGGTCCAACGTCGACGGCGCCAAGCTGCGCGACCGGTGGCAGCCGGGCATCGACGTCCCGGCGGCCACCGGGCGAGCGGACACCGGCGACATCGAGGTAGATCTCGTCGAGCTGCTCGTGGACGCCGCCGGCGTGGCGCGCGACGTCGGGGTCGGCATCGCGATCTTCATCGACGAGATGCAGGACATCCCGGCGCCGGACATCTCCGCACTGTGCGCGGCCTGCCACGAGCTGTCCCAGCAGGGCCTTCCGCTGGTGGTCGTGGGCGCCGGGCTCCCCCACCTGCCTGCGGTGCTGTCGGCGTCGAAGTCGTACTCCGAGCGGCTGTTCCGCTACGTGCGGATCGACCGGCTCGACCGCGACTCCGCCGACCGCGCGCTAGTGGCTCCGGCGGCGGAGGAAGGCGTCACGTATGAGCCCGAGGCGCTCGACGCCCTGTACGCCGCCACCGAGGGCTACCCGTATTTCGTCCAGGCGTACGGCAAGGTCACCTGGGACCACGCTCCGTCGAAGCCGATCACGGTCGCCGACGTGCGGGTGGCCGCGCCGGATGCCCAGGCCGAGCTGGCGGTGGGGTTCTTCGGGTCGCGGTATGAGCGGGCCACCCCGGCCGAGCGCGACTACCTGCGAGCGATGGCCGCACTGTCGGAGTCCAGTGACGGCACGGTGACCACGGCCGAGCTGGCGGCGCATCTGGCGCGGAAGCCGTCGTCGCTCTCGCCCGCGCGTGACTCTCTGATCAAGAAGGGCCTGGTCTACTCCGCCGAGCGCGGGTCGATCGCCTTCACGGTGCCGCACTTCGGGGCGTATCTGCGTCGGCACACCGCGGAGTAGGGCTCGGCGGCGGCGCGCACCACCAGGATCGTGCTCGCATCACGAGGCCTGCAGCCCTGGTGATGGGCGTAATGATCACGTGGACGTGATCATTCCGGGCAGGACGATCGGGGTCTATCGCGGTGTCTAGTGGTGGGGCTAGACAGCGGTAGAACTCACCAGATGCCGTAGTCGTCGCAGGTGATCTGGTCCTGGGGAACGCCCTGCTCGTGCAGGCGGTCGAGGGTGGCCTGGACCATGTTGGTGGGCCCGGCGACGTAGATGTTGTGCCGCCGCCAGTCGCCGTACGCCGAGACGATGTTGCCCATGAGGTCGGGGCTGCGGTCCTCGGGCCCCTCGGGCGACACCACCGGCACCACGGTGAGCTTGCGATAGCGCACCCCGATCGACTCGAGGTGTGGCAGGGCGTAGAGGCTGTCGCGGTCGCGGCCGGCGTAGAAGACGTGGACACGGCGGCCGTCGAGGCGCTGCTCCAGCTCCTGCAGCCCGGACAGGACCGGCGCGATGCCGGTGCCACCCGCGATGCACAGCAGGTCGCGCTCGGAGCGCGGGTTCGCGATGTCGAAACCCTGCGGAGCACCGAGCCGGAGCACGTCGCCGGCCTCGGTGCGCCAGACGAGGGCGCTGCTCACCCAGCCGGCCCCGATGGCGCGGACGTGGAACTCGAGGAGACCGTCGTGGCGGGGCGCGCAGGCCATCGAGTAGGCCCGCCAGAG
>DATCVR010000120.1:0-25666 GCA_036566745.1 Jiangellaceae bacterium
TACTGCGCTCGCATGGCGCGATCGTCGACGACGCCGGTGAGCTGGAGCATCCGGTCGGCCAACGTCGACTTGCCGTGGTCGATGTGGGCGATGATGCAGAAGTTGCGGATCAGCTCAGGCGGCGTAGCGGCGGGCACCTGGGCGGCGCGGGCCATCGGGGACACGGTTGGGCGCTTCCTCACTCCTCGGGAACCCTTATGGTCCCACGCGCGCGGGCCGGCCCCGACCGCGCCGAGCTCACGGCGGCCGGACACCGGTGCCGGACAGGTGCCGCGACACGGCGGGCCTCGCCTGGTCAACGGCAGCCGGACGGGCCATAGTGTCCCCGGCAGCTCACTACACGGGAGGAATTTTCGGTGCCCCGTTCGACGACGTTCCTCGGCATCGGCGCACTCGTCCTGGCCTTCGTGGCCACCACGGTCACCGGCACCCCGGCCGCATTGGCCGCGCCGTCGCCGGAACCGTCACCACCCGTGTCCGGCGCCGACGACGAACAGATCGCCCTCACCCGCTGGCAGAACGCCGACGACTGGCGCACCGGCACCGCCGCCGGGCTGCGCATCCTGCCCGGGCCACGCACCGGCATGGTCATGGGCGACTCCGCGGGCTCCACCGAGTACACCGATCCCCACACCGGCACCACCGCCACCTGGCTGTACTCCACCTGGACCTCCCCCGTCACCCCGGCCGCCTCCCCCGCGACCGAGCTCGTGACCTCGTGGAACGCCACCACCCCTCCGGGGACCTGGATCTCCGTCGAGGCGCAGGCCACCTACACCGACGGCTCCACCTCGCCCTGGTACGTCATGGGCCGCTGGGCCTCGCGCGACGCGGACGTCAAGCGCACCAGCGTCGACGACCAGGGCGACGGCGTCAGCTCGGTCCTCACTGACACGCTCGTGGTCGACGACGCGTCCGCGGGCGTCCTCCTCGACGCCTACCAGCTGCGGGTGACGCTCTACCGGGCCCCCTCGACGGCGGCCACGCCCCGGGTGTGGATGCTCGCCGCGATGGCCTCGAACGTGCCCGACCGCTTCACCGTCGAGCCCAGCGCCGGCGGCATCGCCTGGGGCACCGAGCTGCCGGTGCCGCGCCGATCGCAGAACATCCACGCCGGCAACTACCCCGAGTACGGCGGGGGCGGCGAGGTGTGGTGCAGCCCCACCTCCACCACGATGGTGATGGAGTACTACGACGTACGGCCCTCGCGTCGCGACATGGCCTGGATCGAGCCCGGTTACACCGATCCGCAGGTCGCCCACGCCGCCCGCTCCACCTGGGACTACACGTACGAGGGCGCCGGGAACTGGCCGTTCAACACCGCCTACGCGGCCTCGCTGGGCCGGCTGGACGCCTTCGTCACCCGGCTGCACTCCCTGGACGACCTCGAGCGGTTCATCGCCGCGGGCGTCCCGGTCATCACCTCGCAGTCGTTCCTCACCACCGAGCTCGACGGCGCCGGCTACGGCACCACGGGACACCTGTTCGTCGTCGTCGGCTTCACCGACGAGGGCGACGTGATCGTCAACGACCCGGCGTCGGGGTCCAACGACGCCGTGCGGCGGGTCTACCCGCGCGAGCAGTTCGAGCAGATCTGGCTGCGCACCCAGCGGCACACCAGCGGCGGCGAGGTCGCGAGCGGATCCGGCGGCATCGCCTACGTCGTCAAGCCGTACCGCACTCCCCTGCCCGAGGGCGGCAACGGCGCCTGGTAAGGCTCGGACCTGGTTGAATCGCCGGTCACTGCCGGGTGACGGCGAGCTTGGCGCCCAGCGCGACGAACGAGCCCGCGAAGACCCGGCGCATCCAGGTCAGCACCCGCGGACGGCTGACGACCTGCTCGCGAACCGCCGCCGCGAACACCCCGTAGGCGGCGAACACCACGAAGGTGATCGCCATGAAGACCGCGCTCAGCTCGAGCATCCGCACCACCCCGTGCGGCTCGCCGGGGCTGACGAACTGCGGCAGGAACGCGAAGAAGAAGATCGTGAGCTTCGGGTTCAGGATGTTGATCAGGATGCCGGACGTGATGGTCTGCCGTGCCGTGCGCGGAGCGTCACCCTCGGCGACCGTGAGGGCTCCCTTGTCCTTCAGCGTGCTCCAGGCCATGTAGAGCAGGTAGGCCACGCCCAGGTACTTCAGCACGCCGAACGCGACCGCGCTGGTGTGCAGGAGCGCGGCCACGCCGGTGATCGCCGCCGCCATGTGCGGGACGATGCCCAGCGTGCAGCCGACCGTGGCGACGACACTGGCGCGCGCGCCACGGGTGAGGCCGGCAGCCAGCGTGTAGAGCACGCCGGTACCCGGGGTGGCCGCGATGACCAGCGACGTCAGCAGGAACTCGACGCTCACGGCGCCTCCCCGGGATGTGGTGACCGAACCGGTCACGGTAAGCGCCGGAGGTCCGCGCCGCAAGAGGCCCTCCCGGGTCGCCCGGGTCGCCCGGGTCGCCCGGGTGCACCGGGCCACCGCGACGAGGACTCAGCTCTCCTCGGCTTTCGCGGCGGCGAGCTCGCCCGCGAAGTACTCCAGCGCCGTGCGTGTCTTCGTCTGCTGCGCACCGGACAGGTCGATGCCGAGATCGGAGAGCAGGACGCGGGACTCGACGGCGACGTCGAACGCCGAGGCGGGATCGCATTTCGTCGACAGCTCGAGGATGCGCGAGCCGTCCGGGTAGTTCCACAACTCGGCGACGAGCCGCCTGCTCCACCCCGCCGGAGTGAACTTGAGCTTGAAGACGTTGATCGGCCCGAGAACCAGGAGATCGTCCATCGAGACGCCGTCGGGGGCATAGCCGTCGAAGAACGCCCGCTGGGCCTTGCTGAACACCTTGCGGATCGGACGGGTACGGCCGGCGACCTCCCTGACCTCCTCGTTGTCGGCCAGCCCTTTCATCGACGCGGAGCAGGTGAATCCGCCTGGCATCGCGTCGACCTCCACCCCGAACCCCGGCGACATGCGCAGCTTGGCCGGCAGGTCGGCCGGGACCACCGGTCGGAGTTTCACGACGCTGTCGCCCTGCTTGTTCTGGATCCGCCGGGCCCGCACGACGAGCCCGCCACGGTCGAGCGCGAGGTCCGCGGTGTCGAAGAAGTACACCTGACGGATCTGCGCGTCGAGTACGTCGACGCCCAGCGCCTGCACTGCCGAGCGCCGATCGACGTCGGGGACGGTGAGCTTGAGTTCGACCGAGTCGGCACCCTTGATCAGTCCGACGAGCTCGCCGAGCCGGTCGCTCGCCATCACCGGGAGCACGGTTTCGCTCATGCTGACCACACCTTCATGCCGCGGGACACGCCTGGTGCCATCGACGATGCAGCCGGACCGGGTGGGCGGGTCTCACCCGGGCGGGGGTGGGCCGCGGACGACAACGTCCGGCACCGGGCCAGCCGTTCGCCGGTCCGGAGTCCGAGATGGAGCTAGGCTAAATCCGGTCGAACCGGGGGATTGAGGCATGAGCCACGACCGTCAGAGTGCGAGCGGCCTGCCATCGCCACGCCCGGCGTCGTCGCTGTTCAGGTCCAAGTTGAGGGCACCGGGACGATCGCGCCATCACGTCCGCCGCCCGCGCCTGTCGACGCTAATGGACGAGCTGGTCGACGCCCCGATCACGCTCGTGGTGGCGCCGGCCGGGGCGGGCAAGACGTCGATGCTCGCGGACTGGACCGACCACACCTCGATGCCTACCGCGTGGCTCTCGCTGGACGACACCGATCGGGACGGCGCCCAGCTGTGGACCGGCCTGGTCGCCGCGCTCGACGGGCTGGTGCCCGGGTGCGGCGAAGGAGCGGCACCGCTGTTCCGCCGGCCGGACAAGCTTCTCGACGCGGTCGGCCGGCTGGTCGACGATCTCGACGCCGACGATCACCCGCCGGCGATCCTCGTCGTCGACGACCTCCAACTCGCCGACGACGACGATGTCGTGGCCCAGAGCCTTGCGCTGTTCCTCCTCCACGTGCCGTCCCGGTTGCACCTCGTCCTGCTCTCCCGGCGCGAGCCGCGACTTCCGCTGGATCGCCTGCGGGCGCGGGGACAGCTCCGTGAGATTCGCTTCTCCGAGCTGCGGTTCTCCCCGGACGAGGCGCGCGAGATGGTCACCCGGCTGGTCCCCACCCTCTCCGCGGACCAGGTGGCGACGGCCGTCTCGCGGGCTCAGGGCTGGGCCGCCGGGCTTCATCTGGGTGCCATCGCGGCGCGCACCGCCCAGGCCCGCCCGGATGCCGAGCTACCGCCGCGGGAGTCCGACCTGATGGTCGAGGACTACGTCCGCCACGAGGTGCTCGGCGCCGAGGACCCGGCGCTGGCGGCCGCCCTGTCGGACATCGCGGTGGTCGACCGGATCAACCCGAGCCTCGCCCGCGCGCTCACCGGCCGCCGCGACGCCGACGCTCTCCTCGAGTGGGCCGAGGCGCGCGGGCTCTTCGTCGCCCGGGTGGACGCCTCGGGGTGGTTCGGCGTGCACGCGCTCGTCCGGGAGGTGCTCCTGGCCGACCTGAGCCGGCGTGCCCCCGACCGCCTCGCCGAGCTGCACGCCCGCGCCGCCCGATGGTTCGAAGAGGCCGACGAGGTGCCGCTCGCGCTCGAACACTGGCTGCACGCGCAGCTGCCCCGCGAGGCGCTCCGCCTGCTCGCCGCGAAGAACGCCGAGCTCTACGACGCCGGCCGTGCGACCACCATCACCCGGACCATCACCGCGATCCCCGTTCGCGTCGCGACGGCCGACTTCGAGTCGATGCTCGACTACGCGTGGTGCCAGGTGCTCGTGGACCGGCGGCGGTTCCTGCGCGCGGTCGACCAGCTGACCTGGTGGGCCGACCAGTCGCCCGCACCCACGCCGGTCCTGGCGGCGCGGTTGACCATGCTCCGGTCGATCGCCGCGACCACGAAGGGCGACTGGGCCGCCGGCGGCGAGCTGGCACGTCGCGCCCTCGACGGCCTGCGCGCCGGCTGGTGGCGAGACCCGCTCGGCAAGTTCGGGTGGAACCTGGTGGCCCGGGCGGCGGCGCTCGACGAGCGGTGGGACGACACTCACGACGACATCCGGGACGCCGATCTCGGGTCGAGTCGCGATCCCGAGCGCCGGCTCGCCTTCGAGGGCACCCGCGCCCTCGGTGAGGCTCTCGCTGGGCGACCCGCCCACGCCGTCCGGGTGGCGGCCGGCGTCCGGCGGTCGGCAGCCGGCGCCGGCACGACACTGCTCAGCGCGGAGCTCGCCGTGGCCGAGGCCCTCGCCCATCGGGAGCTCGGAGACCGGTCGCGAGCGGTCGGGGAACTCCTCGCACTCGTCGACGCCCCGCTCGAACCGGTGCCGTACTGCCGGGTGCTCGCGTTACTCGACCTCGCCGAGGCGTGGGCCGACGAGGGTGATCTGGACGCCGCCCACGACGCCTTCGGCCACGCCGAAGGCGTCGTGGAGCTCGACCTGCCGGGGCGAGGCGGCCGCACCTGGCTGGCGCGCACCGGGATCCGGCTCGCCCTCGCTGCCGACCAGGTCGAAGCGGCTCGCCGCTGGTCGAATCAGCTCCACGATCCCTTCTGGGGCGGCGTGGGCGAGGCCCGGGTCCTGCTGGCCGAAGGGAATCGCGTCGACGCCGCGGCCGCGCTCGAGGTAGCCGTACCTCGCTGTGTGCGCCACGAGGTCGTCCGCGACCTCCTCCGCTCCCGGGCCACGGACGACGACGCCGCACTCAAACACGCGGCCGCGGCCGCCGAACTGGCGGCCGCCAACGCGATGGTGCAGTCCGTCGCCGCCGAAGGAGCGGCGATCCTCGACCTCGTCGAGCACGCTGCGTGGCAGGTGCCGCGCGGCTGGCTCGACCGCGTACGCCGCGCGGCCGCCGGAGTACACGGTGCAGAGCCACCGGTCGGCGGTCCCCCGCACCTGGCGCTCACGCGGCGCGAGCGTGACGTCCTGCGGTTCCTGCCCAGCCGGCTCACGATCCGCGAGATCGCCGACGAACTGTACGTCTCGGTCAACACGGTGAAATTTCACCTGAAGGTCATCTATCGCAAGCTCGGGGTCCAGTCCCGCGCCGAGGCGGCCGAGCGGGCGCGCGCCATGACTGCGATCAGCCGGTGACGCTCAGATCCCGAAGATGCGTGCCTTGTGGCTCTCGAACTCCTCCCTCGTCAGTAGACCTCGCGTCAACAGGTCCGCCAGCTCCTTGAGCTGCTCCACCGGATCGACGACCACGCCATCCCAGCGACCCCCACCCGCGCGATCCGGGCACGCGGGCCGCACCAGGAGGTCGGCACGGCGGGCGCGGGTCGTGGCGACACGTCGCATGGTTCACGCTCCCTCGGGCCGGTCGTCGGCCCGGTCGGCCAGGACGTCCTCGACTCGGGCGGGCGGGATCCGCTCGCCCGCCACGATCCGGCCACCGGCCCGCCGCGCCGCGCGTGACAGGTGCCCGGCCCAGCGGTCCTCGGTGAGCAGTACCACGCCACAGGTTCCCGGCCGGAGGGCGTACGCCGCCAGCTCGACGTCGTGGTCGCTGAGCAGGCCGCCCACGTCCCCGTCGACCGCACGGAGACCGGCCAGGCTCTCGACCGCCTCCAGCTCGCGCACCTCGACCGCGCCGTCCATGCCCCGCTCGACGACCACCAGGTCGAGGATGCGGATCGTCGCGGTGCCGACCAGGTCGATCAACGGCGGCACCAGGGCGGCGAGCGCACCGGCATGGGGCACCGCCACGACGAGATACCCGACGAGGTCGGGAACGATCGCAGCCGGCCGATGCGCGGGCCTGGGCACGGTGGCCTCCCTCCGGGTCGCTACCGCATCGATCCTCGACCTCGGGAGGGTCGGCGCGGACCACACGCAAGGGGGTGGTATCTCGGCCGGGCCCATCGCCGTGACGATCGCGCGGCTCGCTGCCGGTCCCGTCCCGTCCACCCGCGCGCGGGTGGGGCTGGGCCACCCAGGTGTCCGACATCGTCGATGTCGAGCGCGGACGGACTCCGCGCCAATGCCCGTGCGCGCATCGAGGAAGGACACCGCGATGGACACCAGCGAGAGCGGTCAGGTCGAGGTCGGTCCCGTCGACGTGATCATGATCAAGTTCCCCGGCAACCATTTCCGGGGAGAGATTGCCCCGGCCCTGCGTGACCTGGTGGTGAGCGGTCAGGTACGCGTCCTGGACCTGCTCTTCGTCCTCAAGGACGCCCAGGGCGAGGTCGGCTCGATCGAGCTCGCCGGCCTGGGTCCGGAGTTGGAACCGGCCTTCGTCGACCTCGACGGCCAGCTCGGTGGTGGTCTCCTCGACGCCGAGGACGTGGAGGAAGCCGGTGCGGGGCTGGAACCCGACAGTTCTGTCGCGGTGGTCGTGATCGAGAACACCTGGGCCATCCCGTTCGTCACCGCTGTCCGCAACGCCGGCGGCGAGGTCGCCGACCAGGCCCGGATTCCGGCCGACGTGGTGGCACGGGCGCTTCAGAACTCCGGCGACGCGAACTGAACGGGGCGATGATCATGGGACTCCTACGTGGCGTGGCGCGTACCGCCGTGGTGGCCGGGACAGCGACGGCGGTCTCGAACCGCGTGTCCCGCCGTCAGGCCACGCGCTGGCAACAGCAGGAATACGAGCAGCAGGCGCCGCCTCAGCAGTACGCGGAACCCGCCGCGCCGGCGGCACCCGCCGCTCCCAGCGACCCGACCGTCGCCGAACTCGAGCGGCTGGCCGGGCTCAGGAGCCAGGGACTCATCACCGATGAGGAGTTCGCCGCCGCCAAGGCGAAGCTGCTCGGTCTCTGAACCCTCACACCGACGGAGCAGCATGAGCGACGCGTCCGGTCCCGGCACCACCTCTGCGCGCGGCGGTGGGTTGGTTCTGCCGCTGCTGGCGGTCACGCAGTTCCTCATGACCGTGGACACCACGGTCATGAACGTGTCGATCAGCGCCCTGGTCGCCGACCTCGACACGACCGTGACGGCGATCCAGACGGTGATCACCGCATACACACTGGTCATGGCCGCGTCGATGATCACCGGCGGCAAGCTGGGCGACCTCCTCGGGCGGCGACGGGCGTTGCGGATCGGCCTGGTCGTCTACGCCGTCGGCTCGGGTGTGACGGCGGTGTCGCCGAACGTCTTCGTGCTCTTCGTGGGCTGGTCCGTGCTGGAGGGCCTGGGCGCCGCGCTGATCATGCCGACCGTGACGGCGCTCGTGGCCGGCACCTTCACCGGCGCGAAGCGGGCGCGGGCCTACGGCGTGATCGCCGCGTCGGCGGCCGTCGCGGTCGCGGCGGGGCCCATCATCGGGGGCTTCGTCACGGCCAACTTCAGCTGGCGCTGGGTCTTCGCGGCTGAGGTCGTCCTCGCCTTCGGCCTCCTGATCGGTGCCGGCCGGATCCCGGACGTGGCCGTCGTCGAACGCCAGAAGCTCGACCTCGTCGGCGCCCTCCTGTCGGCCGGCGGCTTGGCGTTCATCGTCTTCGGCGTGCTGCAGTCGTCGTCCTGGGGGTGGATCGCGCCGCGCGTCAGCAGCGGAGCGGAGGCAACCCCCCAGCTGGCCGGCATCTCGCTCACCGCGTGGTTCATCGTCGCGGGTACGTTCATCCTCTGGTTGCTCGTCCTGTGGCTGGCCCGCCGGAAGGCCCGGCGACAGTCGCCGCTGTTCGACCCGTCCCTGCTGGACAACCGTCAGCTGCGGGGTGGGCTCTCGGTCCTGCTCACGCAGTACCTCGTGTCCAGCGGTGTCTTCTTCGTCGTCCCGCTCTACCTCTCGATCGTGCTCGGGCTCGACGCGTTCGAGACGGGTATCCGGATGCTCCCGCTGTCGCTCGTGCTCGTGCTGGTCGCGCCCGCCGTGCCGCGGTTCGCTCCCCATGCCAGCCCACGCCGGGTGGCCCGCGCCGGCCTGCTCCTGCTCGTCGGGGCCGCCGTCATCTTGGCCGTCCTGCTGGGCCAGAACGACGCCGACGCCGGCATCGTCACGGTGCCGTTCATCCTGCTCGGCGCCGGGCTCGGCCTGCTCGCCTCCCAGCTCGGCAACGTGATCGTGTCGTCCGAGCCGGTCGAGCGCAGCGGCGAGGTCGGCGGCCTGCAGTACACAGCGCAGAACCTCGGGGCGTCGCTGGGCACCGCGCTGATCGGGGCCGTCGTCATCGGCGCGCTCACCACCCAGCTGCTGACCGGCATCGCGGACGCACCCGAGGTGAGCGACGCGGTCGAGCAGGCCGCCACCGTGCAACTCGGGGCGGGAGCCGAGTTCGTGTCGGACGCACAGCTGGAGGATGCCCTCGCACAGACGTCGCTCACGCCCGAGGAGCAGACGGCGGTGGTAGACGCCAATGCCGATGCCCGCATCGCGGCCTTGCAGCTCGCCGTGATGACGGTCGCCGTGGTGGCGATGCTCGGCCTGTTCCTCACCGGGCGGCTGCCGACCTCCCCGCTCGGCGACGGAGACGACCGAGCCGACCGGCCGGCTCGGCGGACCGACCCCGACCGGCCGTCGCCGGGGCACGCTCGGCGATCGCCGCCCGAGCCGATGGTGGAGCGCTAGGCTGCGCGACGTGCCCCGCCTGCGCGACCTCCTCCGTGGCCTGTTCCGCTCGTCCGGGCCGCGTCCGCGTCCCACGCCGGCCACCTCGCCCGATCGGGGAGAGCGCAGCTCGCCCGGCCGATCGGGACGGTACGCCACCGCCGACGCCCGCCGGGTGGCGAAGGTCCGGCTGTCGTACGCCCCCAACAGCAACGGCGACCCGGATCCGGGCGAGATCGTGTGGACGTGGGTCCCGTACGAGGAGCACGACGGGCGCGGCAAGGATCGTCCGGTCCTGGTCGTGGCGCGCGAGCCGGCCGGCACGCTGCTGGCGGTCCAGCTCTCGAGCCAGCACCACGACGGCGACCCCGCGTGGGTGGCGGTCGGCACCGGCGCCTGGGACGGCGAGCACCGGCCGTCGTGGGCCGACACCAGCCGCGTGCTGCGCGTCCACGCCGAGGGCGTGCGGCGTGAGGCCTCGGCGCTGAGCCGCTCGTCGTTCGACCTGGTCATCGCCGCGCTCCGGGAGCGTCACGGCTGGGTCTGAGCGCCTCGCGGAGGTACTGTCGCGCACGGTTTGGCCGGCAGGGTCCCGCGCTGGTATCTTTGGTCGTCGCGCGTCCGCCAGGTCGCGGACGCGCCGGATCTCCTCACGCCGCCACGATGGTCCCCACCTTTCGTGTGTCCCGAGGAAAGCCGACGCCCTCACGACCTATCCGGACAAACGAAGGCACACGTTTCGTGGCGAACATCAAGTCTCAGAAGAAGCGCATTCTCACCAACGAGAAGGCGCGCCTGCGCAACAAGTCGGTCAAGTCCTCGCTGAAGACGGCGGTCCGCCGCTTCCACGCGGCTGCTGACGCCGGCGACGCCGAGCAGGCCACCACCGCCGCCCGCGACGCCGCGCGCAAGCTCGACAAGGCCGCGTCCAAGGGCGTCATCCACAAGAACCAGGCGGCCAACCGCAAGTCGGCCATCGCGAAGCGCGCTGCTTCGCTCTGACCTGACCTCACGCCCACGGCGTCGCCCTGCTCCGGCAGGTGCGGCGCCGTCGTGCGTTGGCGGTCGAGGCACCAGGCGGAGCCGACGTCGCACCAGGCGGAGCCGTCGCGCAGCGGGAGCGTCGCGACGGGCGCCTGTTTGATCACGCCGCGCGGGCGGTTCCGATCGCGACCAGCGCCTTCGTCAGTGCCAACGTGGAGTCGTTGCCGGCGCCCTTGACCTCGAGATCGGCAGCGGCCACTGCTCTGATGGCGTTCGCCAGACCGGCGGGCGACCAGCCACGCAGCTGACCGCGCAATACCCGGACCTTCCACGGCGGGATGCCGATGTCGCGTGCGAGGTCGGCGTCGCGCACGCCTCGCGGTGCCCCAGACAGCCGTGCCAGCGAACGCAACGACGTGGCCAGCGCGCCCGTGACCAGCACCGGATCGGTGCCCGTCTCGAGCGCCCACCGCAGCTGCTCGACGGCCTCGGCGGTGCGTCCCTCGACCGCCCGATCGGCGACCACCCAGCCCTTGACCTCGGCGCGCCCCTCGAAGTACATGGCCACCACGGCGGCGTCGACGGTACCGTCCGGCGAATCGGCCGCCAGCTGGGCCGCCGCCGAGGCCAGCCCGCGGAGATCGCCGCCAACGGCCTCGACCAGCCGCCGCGCGGCGGACTCGTCGATGCGACCGCCTGCGTGGCGGACCTCGGCGCGCACGAACGCGAGCTGGTCGTCCGGCTTGGTGACCTTGTCGGCCACGACCTCGTGGGCGCCCGCCTTGCGCAGCGCGTCGAGCAGCTTCTTGTTCTTGACCCCGCCCGGGTGAACCAGCGCCAGCCGGGCATCGGCGTCGGCGAGCCGAGCGTGGCCGACCAGCGCCGAGCCGACCTGATCGGGGACGTCCTGGACGTTGCGGACCACCAGCACCCGGCTCACCGCGAACAGCGACGGGCTGAGGTGCTCGGCCAGGCCACCGAGGGTGAGCTCGGCGCCGGACAGCTCGGAGACGTCGGTGTCGGGATCGGCGGCACGCGCCGCCCGGACGACCGCGCCGACCGCGCGCTCGGCGAGCAGCGCCTCGGGCCCGACCACGAGGGTGACCGAGGCGAGGGTGTCTGCGGGACGGGTGGCCATGTCGCGTCACAGCATGGCATGCCGCGCCGACAGCGTTGCCGTCGTGTCCGCGGTGCGCGGAACGCAGTCCGACGATCACCAACCCCCTAGACTCGTCTGCCGACCGGGACCGGACCGCGACGGCGAGTCACGGTGGGAGGGTCGCGCACACCTACACACACCACCCGACCGGCGAGCGCACAGGCGAGGAGGGCGAGGGATGACGGGCCGCACGCTCGACCCACGGCAGGCCGCCGACCACCGGACGCCCCGGCGCCCCCGGCGTTGCCGGCGTGGAGACGCCCGATGAGGTTCGGTGTCCTCGGGCCGCTGGAGATCGTGGACGACGCCGGCTCGATCGTCACCGTCAGGGCGAGCAAGCAACGCGCGATGCTCGCGGTCCTGCTCTGCAACCGCGATTCGGCGGTGTCCGTCGACCGGCTGCTCGAGGCGCTGTGGCCCGACGGTCAGGTGCCACAGTCGGCGCGAACCAACATCCAGGTCTACATCCATCGGCTGCGTGCCGCGCTGGGCGGGTCCCGCATCGTCCACGACGTGGCCGGCTACCGCCTCGTCGTCGAGCCGGACGAGGTGGACGACACCCGATTCGAGCGGCTGACCGACGACGCCCGGCATCGCCTCGAGGCCGCCGACGCCGACGGCGCGAGCGCGGTCCTGGCGGAGGCATTGGCCCTGTGGCGCGGCGTTCCGTACGCCGGGTTGGACGACATCGAGGCGACCCAGGTCGAGGCCGTGCGTCTCGAGCAGCTGTACCAGTCCGCGCTGGAGACCAAGATCGAGGCCGACCTCGTCCTCGGCCGGCACGGGCGGCTCGTCACGGACCTGACCGCGTTGGTCGCCGAGTACCCGTTGAACGAGGGTTTCCGCCGCCAGCTGATGATCGCGCTCTACCGGTCCGGGCGGCCCGCGGACGCGCTCGCGACGTTCCGCGAGGCTCGACAGCTCTCCGTCGACGAGTTGGGGCTCGAGCCCGGCCCGGCCCTGCGCGCGGTCGAACAGGCGGTCATCGACGGCGACCTCGAGCCGGCCGAGACGCACCGTGAGCCGGCTGCCGACCAGCGGACCTACCTCGTGCCGGCGCAGTTGCCACGCGCACACCGGGCGTTCACCGGCCGCGAGGAGGAGGTGCGCCAGCTCAGCGCCTGGCTGAGCCGCGCCGACGGCCCGGGCGTCGTGGCCGTGGACGGGCCGGGCGGCATCGGCAAGTCGGCGCTGGCCCTGCACGTCGCACACACGATGATCGAGAACTTCCCCGACGGGCAGCTCTACGTCAACCTGCACGGCTCCACGCCCGGCGCCGTGCCCACCTCCCCCCAGGACGCGCTGGTTCGTCTCCTCCGCTCCCTCGGGCTCGACGGCACATCGATCCCCGAGGACCTCGACGAGGCCGCCGCGACGTTCCGCTCGATCGCGGCGTCGCGCCGGCTGCTGATCGTGCTCGACAACGTCGCCGAGCCCGCCCAAGCTCGGCCGTTGCTGCCCGGCGGCGGTTCGCCGTCGGCCGCCGTGATCACCAGCCGCGCCGTGCTGGCCTCGCTCGACGACGCCGACCACGTCCACCTCGACGAGCTCTCCGACGACGAATCGGTGCGACTGCTCACCCGGCTCGCCGGGCCGGAGCGGGTGGCTCGCGAGCCTGCTCCCGCCCGCGAGATCGTGCGACTGTGCGGCCGGCTGCCGCTGGCCATCCGGATCGCCGCGGCCCGCCTCACCGCTCGGCCGGACTGGCGGCTCGCGACGCTGCAGTCCCGCCTGCAGAACGAGGCGGCGCGGCTCGACGAGCTCGCGCATGCCGACCTCGCGGTGCGGGCGAGCTGCGCGGTCAGCTTCGGGCAGCTCAGCGACGACGACGCCGGCCTGTTCGCCGGCCTGGGCATTCTCGACCTCCCGGACTTCACCGCACCGTCGGTGGCCGCCCTGGTCGATCGCCCGGTGCCGGCCGTCCGGGCCAGCCTCGACCGGCTGGTGGACGCCCAGCTGGTCATCGCCGATCAGGACGACCGCTACACGCTGCACGACCTCGTCCGGCTGTTCGCCCGCGAGATCGCCGCGCAGGAGATCACCGAGGCCGAGCACGGGGAAGCGATCCGCCGGGTGATGCTCCACTACGTGGCCACCGCTCGGCAGGCTGCCCGGCTGCTCGCGCCGCGGCGGGACTATCGCCTCGAGGTCGGCGTGGACGACGAGGAGCTCACCGGCCACCTGGCGCATTTCGCCGATGGTGACGCCGCGGCATCCTGGATCCGCGCCGAGGCCGCGAACCTCGTGGCGGCCATCCAGGACACGCAGCGCCACGACCGCGTGCCGCCGGAGGTGGTGATCGCGCTGGCCGCGGCGCTCCCCCACGCGTTGCACAGCCAGGGCCTGTGGTCGGAGCAGCTGGCCGTCAACACTGTCCAGATCCGGGCCGCAGAGGCGTCGGGCGATCCGATGCTCGAGGCACTGGCGCACAAGGACGCCGGCATGATTCTCGCGATTCTCGGCCGTGCCGGAGCCGAGGACCATCTCCGTCGGGCACTCGCGTTGTACCGCCGCGCCGGCCATCGACACGGCGAGGCCCTGACCCTCGACTCGCTCGGAAATGTCGCCAACCTCAGCGGCGACCCGGACGACGGCACCCGCTATCACACCGAGGCTCTCGAGGCTTTCCGCGAGCTGGACGACCACCAAGGCGTTGCCCGGACCTTGAACAACCTGGCGTGGGGCCTGGAGACCTCGGGGCATCCGGACGAGGCCGTCGTCCGTTACGAGGAGTCGCTGCGGATGCGGGACCAGCTCGGCGACGTGCTAGGCAAGGCCGTGACCTTGCTCAACCTCGGGACGTGCCGGCTCGGGATGGACAAGTTCGTCGAAGCGGCTGAGGCGTTCGCCGACGCTGCGCAGGTGTTCCACAACACCGGCGACAGCCGTCGCCACGCGTTGGCTGTCTGGAAGCTCGGCATCGCCATGTCGGGGCAGGGCCATGCCGAGGCCGCTCGCGACCGATGGCGCGAGTCGCTGGACCTGATCTGCCGACTCGACCTGATCAGCGCCGACGACGCCGAGCGGATCATGGCCGCGCCGGTGCCCGAACAGCCCGAGGCCCTGCGCGAGAGCTGACGGCGGCGCGCGAGCGGCTGCACCGTGCTCGGCACGCATCACGCCGATCCGGCCGTCGCTGCCTCGGACCACCGCGATCGACCCGCCCTCGTCGGTGCGCCGGACGTCGATCCCGGCGGAGCGCAGGCGCGCGACGACGGCCGCGGATGGATGGCCGTAGTCGTTCTCGCCCACGCTCACCAGCGCCAGTTCGGCCCCTACCCCGGTGAGCAGCTCGGCGTCCTGGTGAGATGAGCCGTGATGGGCGACCTTGAGGACGTCGACGTCGAGATCTGGCTCGGCCCGCAGGAGCGCCGCCTGAGCGGTCGGCTCGAGATCGCCGGTGAGCAACACCCGGAGACTGCCGGTGTCGGCCACGAGGACGACGCTGGCATTGTTAGCCGCGGACTCGCCGGACTCGATGAGCCGGCGCGGCCACACGACGTCGAGGTTCAGGGCGCTGGTGACCTGGATCCGCATGCCGGCCCGCGCGACCGTGGCCGGGACAGCGGCCTCGCCGAGCAGCTGATCGACCCGCGCGGCGTTCTGCTCGGGATCGGCCAGCGGCGACACCAGCGCTCGTCCGACCCGGCGTCCGGCAAGGACTCCGGGCAGGCCGGACACGTGGTCGGCGTGAAAATGGGTGAGGACGAGCAGCGGCACCTCACGCACGCCGAGCGTGTCGAGGCAGCGCCGCACGGCTCGCGGCTCCGGTCCGGCGTCGACCACCACGGCGGCGCCCGGACCGGCTCGGATGGCGAGGGCGTCGCCCTGCCCGACATCGCAGGCGACGACCGACCAGTCCGGTGGCGGCCAGCCCGGCATGGGCACGACCCGGACGAGCCCGAGCGTGAGCAGCGCCGCCGCGACCACCGACAGGGCGCGCCGACGCAGCACCCACGGGAGCGTGGCGATCGTGAGAGCGGTCATGATCACCGCAGCGACCACGGCGCCGACGCCGTCGGGCCAGGGCACCACTGCTCCGGGCAGGCCTGCGAACCAGGCGGCCACCCGGACGATCCATCCGGTCGCGAGCCCGGCGAGCCAGCCCAGCGCCGACGCCAGCCACGGAGCGATCGGCGCCACGACCGCCGCCCCTACACCGAGCACCGTGGCCGGGGCGACCGCCGGCGCGGCCGCGATGTTGGCCGGCAGACCGGCCAGGCTCACCTCGTCGAAGGTCGCCAGCACAACCGGCAGGCAGGCGAGCTGGGCGACGAGGGGCACGGCGACGGCGACCGCCAGCGGACGCGGCAGCCACGACAGCGCACCCTGCCAGGCGGACGCGAGGGTGAGAATGCCGGCGGTCGCCAGGACCGACAGGGCGAAGCCGACACTCTGCCCCAGCCACGGATCGACGAGCAGCAGCACGCACACCGCGGCTGACAGCGCCGACAGGCCGCGGCGCCGCCCGGCGACACTCATGCCGATGACCGCGATCGTGCCCATGGCGGCTGCCCGGACGACGCTCGGCTCCGGGCGGGCCAGCAGCACGAACCCCACCACGGCGACCGCCCCGATCACCGGGATCAGGTAGCCGCGGACCCGGCCCCAGCGGGCGAGTCCGAGCACCACGACGAGGACGATGGTGACGTTGGTGCCGGATACCGCGGTGAGGTGCGCCAAGCCGGTGGCACGCATGTCGGTGCGCACCTGGTCGGTCATCAGCGACTCGTCGCCGACGACCATCGCGGGGACGAGCCCTCGGGCATCCTCCGGCACCCCGGAGACCGCCTCGCGCAGCCCCGACCGCAGCGGTTCGGTGGCCCGGGCGATCGCTCCGGGACCGCCCACGGTCGCCGGCGGGCCGTCGACCTTGAGCACCGCCGCGACCGGACCGCCCTCGGCCGGCGCCAGGCGACCGGAGGCGCGGACCCGCTGCCCCGGCAGGAGCCGCGACCACGACGTGTCGTCCGCGACGAGGACGACCGGCGAGCGGACGTCGTGGGTCCGGCCGCGCCCGGTGACCACATCGACCCGGAGCCGTCCCACGACGTAGCGGTGTGCCGGACCGTCAGGGAACGCCGCCGCGCCGCTGCGTAGGTCGGGGTCGGCGGCGATCACGCCTTCGACCTGGACATACGCTCCCCGCTCGGCCAGCTGGGCGACCGGCCCGTCGCGCACCGGACCGGCCCGGGCGGCACCGAGGCTGATGCCCACGGCCGCACTGACGATCACGACCGCGATGGTGCGGCCCACGACGTCGCCGTGGCCTCGGATAGCCAGCACGGCGGCCGTCATGGTCAGGACCGCGACGCCGATGACGGCCGGCCACGGAGTGATGGTCAGCCCGGTGAGGGCTCCGGCCCAGAGCGCCAGGCCGACGACCGCCAGGCGAAGGTCGGTGGGCCGCTGGTCGAGAGACGCTGCCGCGCTGGTCACACGCTCACCAGACCGGTGAGGGCGGCGAACTTCTTCTCGCCGATGCCCGGCACCTCGCGTAGCTCGTCGACAGCGGTGAACCGGCCGTGCTGCTCGCGCCAGTCGAGAATGCGCCCCGCGAGCGCGGGGCCGATGCCGGGCAGGGTGTCGAGCTGCTCGGCGGTGGCGGAGTTGAGATCGACGGCGCCGGACGGATCCGCACCTCCCCCGCCTCCGGCACCGCCGTCATCCGACGAGTCCGGTGGCGCAGCGACGCCGACCAGGATCTGCTCGCCATCGGTCAGCATGCGGGCGAGGTTGAGCGAGGTGAGGTCGACCGTGGGCTGCGCTCCGCCCGCGGCCTCGACGGCGTCCACGACGCGTGACCCGCCGGGCAGGACCACCACCCCCGGCTTCGCGACCAGGCCGGCGACGTGGACGACCACCTCGCCGGACGCGGTGGGGTCGGCGGACGGCCCGGGCGAGGCGCCGGGCGGTGCAGGAGCGCCGGCACCGCCCTGGGGCAGCGGCGTGCCGCTGGCGACGACCTCGGCGTCGATGGGCACGACCCGCGCCCGGCCCGGGCCGAACACCCACGCACCGGCGAGCGCGATCACCAGCGCGAGGACCACCGCAGCCGCCTGAGCCCGGCCCAACCCGGTCACGGCGGCACGACGCCGAAGACCACGCACCCACAGCGGCAGGCGGTCGTCGACGGCCGCGGCCATCAGCGGAACCCGGCGGGGCCCGCGTCGACGTCGGCGCGGCGCGGGCGGCTCCGGAGCGGCACCGACCTCGTCCGGAGCCCCCTCGACGGGGTCGGCGTCATCCGCCGCGCCCGGCGCCAGAACCGGCCCCGGCTCCGACGCCAGAACCGGCCCCGGCTTCGGCTCCGGATCGAACGGTTCGACCCACGATGCTCGCCTCGGCCGGTCCGGCACCCAGCCCCCGCGACCGCCGCGCTCGGCCACCGGCCGGACGAGCGCGCCGAGCCGGGCCCGGGCGTACTCGGCCAGGCGTGGATCGGCGGGGCGACGGCGAGCGGATCGGCGCATGCGATCGACGCTAGGCAGCGCCCGGATCACTCACCACGGGGCGCGACGAGTCTGTGGACAGCCGGGACCTCACCAGCGTCCCTGTGCACAACCCGCAGTGTCAGCGCGGGCTGACCACCACACCCAGCAACCCGGGGCCGACGTGGGCGCCGATGACCGCACCGACCTCGACGACCACCAGGTCGACGACACCGGGCAGCCGATCGGCCAGCCGTGCCGCCAGCGCCTCGGCCCGCGCGGCGTTGTCGAGATGGTGGACCGCTACGTCGACCCGTGCATCACCAGCCTGAGCCGCGGCGAGGTCGACCAGCCGGGTCACCGCGCGCGAGCCGGTACGCACCTTCTCCAGCGGTTTGATCCAGCCGTCCTCGAGGACCAACAACGGCTTGATGGCCAGCGCCGTGCCCACCATCGCCGACGCCGCCCCGACCCGCCCACCCCGCCTCAGGTATTCGAGCGTGTCGACGTAGAACACCGCCGACGACCTCGTCGCGCGGTCCAGCGCCGCGGCGGCCACCTCGTCGGGCGCCAGACCCCGCGCGGCGGCATCGACGGCCGTCCGCACGGCGAAGCCGAGGCCCATCCCGAGCGAGCGAGAGTCGACGACCGACACGGGCACGGGCGAGTCGCGGGCGGCCAGTCGCGCGGCGTCGGCGGTGCCCGACAGGCTGCCGGACAGGTGGATCGACACGATGGACGAGGCACCGCAGGCGGCGACCGACTCGTAGGCGTCCAGGAACGCCCGGGGGCTGGGCCGCGACGTGCTGACCGTGGCGTGGCGGCGCAACGCGTCGGCGACCTCGCGCGGCCCGATCTGGGTGCCCTCGGCCATCGAGACGCCGTCGACCACCACCTGGAGCGGCACGACCTCGACGCCGAGGTCGGCGGCCAGGTGGGGGTCGAGATGGGCGGTGGAGTCGGTGACGATCACGACCGGGCTGCCCATGCGCGGCAGGGTATCCCGCTCAGGCGGGGACGACGTTGACCAGCTTGGGCGCCCGCACGATCACCGTCCGGACGCCTCGGCCGTCGAGCGCCCGCTGGACCGCCGCGGAGGCCAGTGCCAGCTCACGCAGGGTGTCGTCGTCGACTGACGGCGGCACCTCCAGCCGATCGCGCACCTTGCCCGCCACCTGGACGACGCAGGTGACCGTGTCGTCGACCAGCAGCGCGGGGTCGGCCTGGGGGAACGGGTGGTGGGCCAGGGAATCCTCGTGTCCCAGGCGCGACCACAGCTCCTCGGCGAGGTGCGGCGCCACCGGAGCCGTCATGAGCACCAGAGCCTCGGCCGCCTCGCGCGGCACCGCGTCGAGCTTGGTGAGGTGGTTGTTCAGCTCGATCAGCTTGGCGATGGCGGTATTGAACCGCATCGCCTCCATCTCGGTGCGCACGGCGTCGACGGTGCGGTGGACGAGCCGCCGGATGTCGTCGGAGGGCGGGTCCTCGGAGACGACGAGGGTGCCGTCGGCCTCGGAGATCACGTTGCGCCACAGCCGCTGCAGGAACCGCAGCGAGCCGACCACGGCGCGGGTGTCCCACGGCCGCGAGACATCGAGCGGCCCCATGGACATCTCGTACACCCGGAACGTGTCGGCACCGTAGGCGTCGTACATGTCGTCCGGGGTGACGACGTTCTTCAGGCTCTTGCCCATCTTGCCGTACTCGCGGTTGACCACCTCGCCGTCGAGCACGTAAGTGGTCTCGGTGCCGTCGACCTTCTCGAGGACCTGCTCGGCGGGGACGTACTGGCCGCGGGCGTCGGTGTAGGCGTAGGCCTGGATGTAGCCCTGGTTGAACAGCTTGTGGAAGGGCTCCTCGCTGGAGACGTGGCCCAGGTCGAAGAGGACCTTGTGCCAGAACCGCGAGTACAGCAGGTGCAGGACGGCGTGCTCGACCCCGCCGATGTACAGGTCGACGCCACCCACGTCGCCCTCGTGGCGCGGGCCCATCCAGTACCGCTCGATGTCGGGGTCGACCAGCTGCTCGTCGTTGGTGGGGTCGAGGTAGCGCAGCTCGTACCAGCACGAACCCGCCCAGTTGGGCATCGTGTTGGTGTCGCGGTGATAGGTCTTGGGCCCGTCGCCCAGGTCGAGTTCGACCTCGACCCACTCCGGCACTCGGGCCAGCGGCGGCGCGGGCTCGCTGTTGGCGTCGTCCGGCGCGTAGGTCTGCGGCGAGTAGTCGGGCACGTCGGGCAGCTCGACCGGCAGCTGGTCGTCGGGCAGCGCTCTCGGCATGCCGTGGTCGTCGTAGACGATGGGGAACGGCTCGCCCCAGTAACGCTGGCGGCTGAACAGCCAGTCGCGCAGCCGGTACGTGATGGTGCCCTCGCCCAGGTCCTTGGACTCCAGCCAGCCGATGATGGCGGCCTTGGCCTCGGTGACGCCCAGGCCGTCGAGGGAGATCTCGTCGTTGGCCGAGTTGATGGCCGGGCCCTCACCGGTGTAAGCCTCGCCGTCCCAGTCGGCCGGCGGCGCGACGGTGCGGATGATCGGCAGCTCGAAGCGGGTGGCGAACTCCCAGTCGCGCTCGTCCTGGCCCGGCACGGCCATGATCGCGCCGGTGCCGTAGGTCATCAGGACGTAGTCGGCGACGAACACCGGGATCTGGGTGCCGGTGACCGGATTCGTGGCGAACGCACCGGTGAACACGCCGGTCTTGTCCCGGCCTTCGGTCTGGCGCTCGACCTCGGTCTTCGACACGGCTTCGGCCCGGTAGGCCGCGACGGCCTCGGCCGGGGTGGCGTGGCCCCCGGTCCAGGCGTCCTTCGTCTCCGCGGGCCAGGTCGCCGGGATCAGCGCGTCGACGAGCGGGTGCTCGGGTGCGACGACGGCGAAGGTCGCGCCGAACAGAGTGTCCGGGCGCGTGGTGAACACGGTCAGGTCGCCGGCCGGCGTGCCGAAGCGGACGTCGGCGCCCTGCGACCGGCCGATCCAGTTGCGCTGCATCGTCTTGACCTTCTCGGGCCAGTCGATGCGGTCGAGGTCGTCGATCAGCCGGTCGGCGTAGGCGGTGATCCGCATCATCCACTGCCGCAGGTTGCGCTTGAAGACGGGGAAGTTGCCCCGCTCGCTGCGGCCCTCCGAGGTGACCTCCTCGTTGGCCAGCACCGTGCCCAGCCCGGGGCACCAGTTGACCGGGGCCTCGGAGACGTAGGCCAGGCGGTGGTCGTCGATGATCCGGCGGCGCTCGACGTGGTCGAGCTCGGCCCACGGCCGGCCGTCGGGGGTGGGTCGGGTGCCGGACTCGAACGCCTCGACCAGCTCGCTGATCGGGCGGGCCCGGCCACGTCCGCCGTCCGCGTCGGCGTCGTACCACGACTCGAAGATCTGCAGGAAGATCCATTGCGTCCAGCGCATGTAGGACGGGTCGATGGTGGCGAACGAGCGGCGGTCGTCGTGGCCCAGCCCCAGCCTGCGCAGCTGGCGGCGCATGTTGGCCATGTTCTCTTCGGTGGTCTTGCGGGGGTGCTGGCCGGTCTGGACGGCGTACTGCTCGGCCGGCAGCCCGAAGGCGTCGTAGGACAGCGCGTGCAGGACGTTGTCGCCGCACATCCGGCGGAAGCGCCCCAGGACGTCGGTGGCGATGTACCCGAGCGGGTGGCCGACGTGCAGGCCCGCACCGGAGGGGTACGGGAACATGTCCATGAGGAAGAACTTGCTGGGCGCGGCCGGATGCTCGGGGTCGGCCAGCGGGCCCTTCGGGTTGGGGGCGTGGAACGTTCCGGCGCTCTCCCAGTGGTCCTGCCAGCGGCGCTCGATCTCGCCCGCCATGCCGTGGGTGTAGCGGTACGGGGCGTCGTCGCCGGGCGTGCTGGTGGCGCTGCTCGGGGTCTGGCTCATCGGGTGTCGTCCCTCGTGATCGGTCATCGGGCCTGGGAACAAGAAAGACCCCTCACCGCAGGGAGGGGTCAGCCGCGCCGACGTGACGCCGAACGAAGCGGCGTCCTCTTCTGGTCAGCGCGGCCCGGTAAGGAGCAGCAGGCCTCGCACAAGGTCAGGGTAGCGCAATCGGGCGATCATGCCTCGCGGCGGATGCGGGCACCACGAGGCGTGCACCGGCATCACGAGGCCTGCAGGCCTGGTGGCGCACCCGATCGCCTGCTGAACGTGATCATTCCGGCGGGCTAGAAGACGAGGTACCAGCGGTCCCAGAACTCCACCACGATCAGCGCCGCGATGATCAGGTACCAGACCGCCACGATCAGGCCACGGCTGGCCGCGAAGCCCCGGCGCAACCCGGGCGAGGCGGGCAGGTGACCTTCGGAGAGGTTGTACCCCGTGGTGTAGACGAAGATCGGGATGGTCACGGCCCACACGACCATGCAGTACGGGCACAACGCGCCGATCAGGTAGACGCTCTGGGTGAACAGCCAGGTGATGAAGACCGCACCGAGCAACGTGCCCGCCCAGAGCCCGCGCCAGAACCATCGCGGCAGGGTGGCGCCGGTGAGCACCACCGCGCCAACAGTCACCACGACCGCGAACGCCGCGATGCCGATCAGCGGGTTGGAGAACCCGAACAGCGAGCCCTGCCAGCTCTCCATGACCTGGCCGCAGGTGACGACCGGGTTGAAGCTGCACGACGGGGTGTAGGACGGGTCCTCGAGCAGCTTGATCCGCTCGATGGTCAGGATGAACGACGCGAGCAATCCCACGGCGCCGCCCACCACGAGCAGCCAGCCCAGCGCCCTGGACGACGGGCGGCGTTCGGGCAGGACGACGTCGTCGACGGTTTCGGTCTGCTCGGTCGACATGGCTCACCTGGGTGTTCGTAGGGCTCCGACGATCCGACCAACGTACGCCACCGCGCCGAAGTGCCCGTTCAGGCCCCCACCCGCCCCACCGCTGCGTTGATCTTGGAGTTTCGGCGCGGATCCCGACCGTTATGCCCGATGGATCCCGCGGAAACTCCAAGATCAACGCCGCGCGAGAGGTGCCACTGGTGGGGGTTGCCTACCTCGTTTGTCCTTTACCTGCTGTTCGTCTGGGTGTGGTGGCTGTGCGGCACGCGTCGTTCCTAGTTTCAGCGTCAGACAATTTGTCCGCGCGCGACGAAGGGATCCACTCGTGCCCGATTCCGAAGGCGGCCGGCCTCGCCGACGCATGCTCCTCCCGCTCCTGGGCAGCGCCGGTGGCCATGGCGGCCGTAGCGCGATGACCTGCAAGTACCGCTGCGACGACGCATGCTTCCACGAGGCGCCCAACGCCAGCGACAACGAGTACTTCGGCGACGTGGTGGCCTCGGGCTTGTCGCGTCGCGGACTGCTGCGCACCGGCGCCGCGGCCGCGCTCGTCGTGGGCACCGGCTCGGCGTCGGCGCTCGTCACCACCGTCCCTGCCGCGGCCGAGACCACGGCGGACACCACCACGGCACCCTCCAGCCCGGTCGTCACCAAGCCGCCGGAGCGCGGCCGGCCGCTGCGGTTCACGGCGGTCCGCGACAACGACGTCGACAGCGTCGTGGTCCCCAACGGGTACGACTGGTCGACGCTCGTCGCGTGGGGCGATCCGGTGGAGAAGGGCGCGCCCGCGTTCGACTTCGAGCGCCAGCGCGCATCCGCCCAGAAGCGCCAGTTCGGGTACAACGCGGATTTCGTCGGCGTCGTGCCGCTCGACAGCCGGCTCGACCGCGCCCTGCTGTGGGTCAACCACGAGTACACGAACGAGGAGCTGATGTTCCGCGGCTGGCAGGGCGTCGAGTCCGCCACCGAGGAGCAGCTGCGGATCGCGATGGCGGCGCACGGCGGGTCGATCGTCGAGATCGAGCGGGTCGGCGCCACCGGTGAGTTCCGCCGCGCGAAGGGCACGAGCTACAACCGCCGCATCCACACCGAGACGCCGATGACGCTCGTCGGCCCGGCCGCCGGCAGCCCGCTGCTGCAGACGGCCGCCGACGCCGACGGCGTGACCGTGCTCGGCATGCTCAACAACTGCGCGGGCGGCATCACCCCGTGGGGCACCGTGCTCTCCGGCGAGGAGAACTTCAACCAGTACTTCGGCGCGTCGGCGGCGATCACCGACGCCACCACCGCCAAGCGCTACGCCCGCTACGGCCTGCGCACCACCGCCGGCACCTCGCGGGGCTGGGAACGCGTGGACGAACGCTTCGACCTCGCCGCCGAGCCGAACGAGCCCAACAGGTACGGCTGGATCGTGCAGATCGACCCGTTCGACCCGACGTCGACCCCGCGCAAGCTCACCGCGCTCGGCCGGATGAAACACGAGGGCGCCACCACGGCCATCACCGCCGACGGCCGGGTCGCGGTGTACATGGGCGACGACGAGCGCTTCGACTACGTCTACAAGTTCGTCTCCACGGGCACTTACCGCAACAGCACCAAGGCGGCCGACCGCAAGCACAACCTCACCCTGCTCGACGACGGAGACCTCTACGTCGCGCGCTTCACCGGCGACAGCCCGGAATTTCCGGCCTCCCCGCCGGCCGACGGCGTGTTCGACGGTAGCGGCACCTGGATCCCGCTGGTGGTGGGCGGCGAGAGCAAGGTCCCCGGGATGGCCGTCGACGAGGTGCTGGTGTTCACCCGCCTCGCGGCCGACCTCGTGGGCGCCACCAAGATGGACCGCCCGGAGGACGTCGAGCGCAACCCGGTGACCGGCACGGTCTACATCGCCCTCACCAACAACACCGCTCGGACCCCGGAGCAGCGCGACGAGCCCAACCCGCGCGCCGCCAACAAGCACGGCCACGTCATGGGCATCGACGAGGCCGGCAACGACCCGGGAGCGCTGAGCTTCGGCTGGTCGATCCTCCTGCTGGCCGGCAACCCGGACGATCCCGACACCTACTACGGCGGCTACGACAAGACGCAGGTCAGCACCATCTCCTGCCCCGACAACGTGGCGTTCGACCCGTCCGGCCGGTTGTGGATCGCCACCGACGGCATGCCGGGCACGACGGGGATCAACGACGGCATGTTCGCCGTGCCGGTCGAGGGCGACGACCGTGGCCACCTGCGTCGATTCCTGTCGGTGCCGTTCGGCGCGGAGTGCTGCGGGCCGTTCATCACCTCTGACGGCCGCACCGCCCTGATCGCCGTGCAGCATCCCGGCGAGGGTGAGGGCGCGTCGCCGGAGACTCCGTTGTCGACGTTCCCGTACGGCGACCAGCCACGCCCCGCCGTTGTGACCGTCTGGCGCAAGACCGGCGGACCCTACATCGGCGACTGAGGCCCAGCGGGAGCAGTGAGAATCACATCCACCGCATCACACCGTGATCGACGGTGGATGTGATTCTCACGTTGCGCTGTCACCAGCGTGAGCGACCTGGTTGACGGCGGCTGGGACCCGGGTCGTCAGTCGGCCGTGAGCACGCCGCCGAGCTCGGGCAGATCCTCGAGCTCCCGGGCCAGGATCCGCTCGGCGACGTCACGCGAGCCCACCAGCGGATGCATCGCCAGCGCCGCCACCGCCGCGCGCCGCGACCCGGACCGAGCCGCCGAGATCGTGGCGCGCTCCGTCGCCTTGACCGCGGCGACCAGCTCGGCGGCGCCCGGCACCGGGCCGCCGACCGCCGAACGGGCCGCTCCGACCGCCGGACCGGCCGCT
>DATCVR010000121.1:0-1609 GCA_036566745.1 Jiangellaceae bacterium
CGACGGCGCCGACCATGCGTCGGGTGATGGTGGAGGTCATGATGGTGTCCCTTCGGTGGGGCTGGTGGTTGACGTGACAAGCCAACCGATCAGCACCGTCTGGGATCGGTCCAGAATCTGACACCAGCGTCCGCGGACTGCCAGAAACCTGTCATCTGGGAGCCAGAACGAGCCCCGGCGCTCAGTGTCGTCGTACGCGGAGCACGCAGGTCATCATCGGAAGGGTGAACTCGCCGTCCGACGTCTCCGGCCTGGTGGCGAGGTGGCGCCGGATCCGGGCGAGGGTGGACTCCCGTTCCTCGTCCGGCATGACCAGCATCCCGGCCCGGGTGCCGAGCGTCGCGACGAGCGAGTCGGCGGTGCGGATCTGCCCGTGCGGGAAGCCGGCCTGCTCCGGGGAGCCGAACCTCGCGGGTGCGTCCGTCCTCGGCAGGTGCAGGTCGGCCGTCTCCGTACGCCAGGCGTCCGGGGTGTCGCGCGGCCCGATCGCCGCGGGGCCGCTGACCCTCGCCAGCTCGGCGACCCAGTCGACGCCGTCGTCGACGGTGTTCCACAGACCGGCGAGCACCCCGCCTGGTGCCAGCACTCTGGCGATCTCGGGGCCGGCGACGGCCATGTCGAACCAGTGCATCGCGTTGCCGGCGAGGACCGCGTCCACGGAGGCGTCCGGGAGCGGGATCGACTCGGCGCTGCCCGACGACGCGGTGACCTCCGGCAGGCTCTTCCGCAGCTCCGCCAGCATCGCCAGGTCGGGTTCGACGGCCGTGACGTCCGTGCCCATCGCCGCCAGGGTCGCTGTGAGCTTTCCGGTGCCCGCGCCGAGATCGAGCACCCGCGGCCCGGGCGCCGGCTCGAGCGCCCACCGGACCGCGTCGTGGGCGTAGTCGGGGCGATGCGCGGCGTACGCGTTCGCCGCCGCTCCGAAGGATGACGCATGCCGGTGCCGAACATCCGAGTCCATGCGGGCAACACTCCGGTACGTCGCCATAACTGACAACTCGATTGTCACAAGTGCCGTCTCGGCCGACGTAAGTGCCGTCTCGCCCGACGGGGGTGACGTCTCGGCTCAGGACCAGTGGCGGCGGATGACGGCGGTGACGTCGAAGGGGTCGGCGCCGCGTTGGGCGGCCAGGATGCCGGCGCCCTCGGGTGAGCCGGTGTAGAGCAGGCCGGAGCCGCCGACCCAGTGCTCCCAGGCGGCGAGGAACGACTTCGCGTCGGCTGCACGACGGCCGAGGGCGGTGGGGACCGCGTGCCAGGCCTCGGCGTTCGCGGCGTGCCTGCCCGATACGCCCAGCCTCAGCCTCTCGAGAGCGTCCAGGTCCCCCACGATCGGGCGCGAGACCAGGTAGCGAGGCGCGGCGATGGGCGCCAGCGCCTCCTCGAGCGAGGCGGCGAAGAGCGCCGACTCCTCCTCGGGAACCCCGGCCAGATGTACGCGGTAGCTGCCGTCGGTGTCCACCGCGATCTCGAGCCCGGCAGCGCCGACCGAGGTCTGTCCGGTCGTGTTCAGCGCGTCGGCGACCGCCGCCCCGACCGCGCCGACGCTCGGGCGCCGGCGCAGCTGGGAGGCGATCCGGGTGCCGTCCCGATAGACGTTCACGGCCCA
>DATCVR010000122.1:0-2352 GCA_036566745.1 Jiangellaceae bacterium
GGTGCCGTTGAAACCGAGCGAGCAGCGCAGCCCGACTCCGCCGCCGAGCGAGCCGTACGCGTCGCCGCCCAGCAGGGCGTCGGCGGGGAGCGGTTCGGCGATGGGGGTGAGGTCGGTGGACGGCAGCGGAGCGGCCGTGGCAGGCGACTGCACGACGCGTGCGCCCTTCAGGAAGTCCGGAAGCTGCAACCCGCCCACGTTGTCCGCACGGAGCACGAGATCGTTGTTCACGATGTCGATGGCCACGCCGCGAACGAGATCCGCGACGGCAGGCGGCTGGGTGTCCAGCCACCCGTCGAGCGACTTCACCTGAGCCTGCAGGCTGCTCTCGCTCTGGGCCACATCCTTCACCTGGAAGCCGGCCTTCTCGGCCGCGGCGACGGCGGCGTCCTTGTCCGCACCGTCGGCCAGCCCGACGATCGGGGTGCCGGCATTGTCGAGCCACGTTCCGGCGAACGCATCCGGGAACTGGGTGCGGGCGATCTTCGCGAACTCGGCCAGCTTCTGGCCCAGTTCGGAGTGCTCCAGGTACTGGTCCGGGCTCAGCGACAGATCACGCTGGATAGCGTCGATCAGTTCCGCGGGAAGCTTGGCGGCCTGGTCGGACACTCCCGGCTCGACCGGATCGGCCTGAGCGGAGGCGGCGACCGGACCTAGGAGCAGCAGCGCGGCGGAGCCGAACACGGCGGCACGACGTGCGATGGAGCTTCGCATGGGGGCCTTTCTGATGTTTGTTTGTTCGCAGTTGCCTCGCGGGCGCATACGAATACGACCCCCCGACAGGTAAGGCCGTACACAGTCGGAGTCGACTATATGGGTTCGCCCCGTCTATTCCCACCTGTAACACTCTCGGTGGACGACGCAGCAGGACAAAGCGGACACCACGCCGGAAACACCTGTGCCCGGTGTCCGAGAGCAACGGACACCGGGCACAGGGTGGAGCGGTGGAGAACTAGTCGGAGATGGTGCGCACGCGCATCCCGGATCCGATCGTGTCCACGATGTCCGCGACCGGGATGCCCAGGCTGGCGGTGCCACCCTCCGGTGCCAGCACCAGATTCGCCTCCGTGCAGTTGGGGGCGCCACTGGCGTTGGAACCACTGGTGATACCCAGCGCGAGGGTTCCGGTGACGATGGCGCCGCCGCTGTCCCCCGCGAGAGTGCAGGCCGTGCCGGCGAAACCGTTGACCACACGGCTCGAACCGTCGGCGACGAACAGCTGCGTCTCGACGTGATCGGCCGCCACCACGCCACACGTGAACGACGACGTCTGACCCGACTTGCAGATCGGGGCGCCGACGACGGGCCGGGCGGTGCCGGTGATCTCCAGCGTGGTGCCGTTCGCGCCGCGAACCGCGGGACGGTCCAGACCGGCCTTGACGCCCGCCTCGTTGAGCTTGATCACCGAGTAGTCCAGCTTGTCGGCCGGGTTGCCCACCGACGACTTCGAGAACGCGCCGATCTGCTGGCTGTCGTCGACGTTCTGGTGGTTGGGGAGGAACACCGGCGACGGCTGACCCTCGGCGGGGTTGCAGTGTCCGGCGCTGATGTTCACGGCCTGGCCGCTGTCGTCCACGGCGTTGAAGCCCAGCGAGCAGACGGAGATCTCCGAGATCGGCGTCTTCGGCAGCTCACCCGCGGTGGTGATGTAGGTGTCACCGGCGAGGGGGCCCCGCTCCACCGGACCGCCGCCGCCAGGGCTCAGCATGACCTTGACGTTGGCGAGCAGCGTCGGCAGGTTCAACGCCTGGCCGATGGGGCTGTTGACGACGTCGATGACGACGCGGTTCTCGAGGACGTCGATCGACGCGGAGTTGACCTGGGAAGCCACGTCCTTCGGCAGTCCCGCGATCCAGCCGTTCACGTCGGAGAGGGTCTTCTCCAGGCCGTTCGCGGACACCGGCGCAATGCGGGTGTCGTACCCGGCCTTGGCTGCGGCGTCGGCGGCCTCGTTCGTGGTGACCGCGACGACGGGCTGACCGTCGAGGCCGATCCAGGCCCCGGCGAAGTCGTCGGGATGCTGCTCCCGGAAGTCCTCGGCGTAACTGCCCAGCTCCTGTGCCTTCGCGGCGCGGTCGAGGTACTCCTGCGGGCTGATCTTCAGGTCGCGGGTGATGGCCTCGACGAGTTCGGCCGGCAACTTGTCGGCGCTCAGCTGAGTGGTGTCGGGCTGCGTAACAGGGTCGGCCTGGGCGGCAGTGGAAAACGGAAAGAGAAGAAGCATTGCCGAGGCGCCTACAACAGCGGCGCGGTGCGCCAGCACGTTACGCATGAAATCCCTTCTGCACGGAATCCGTTCACTGAGGATTCCTTCTGGGGTGGGTATCAGCGCCCCACCTTAAGCTACGGACG
>DATCVR010000123.1:0-1669 GCA_036566745.1 Jiangellaceae bacterium
CCTGGTCGCCCTCACCGTGGCCGTGCTCGTCGCGAGCGTCGCGATGGCGATCGCGGGCGTGCCGGTGGCCTGGTGCCTCGTCGTCGTCGCCCTCGCGCCAGTCGTCACCATCGTCGGCTACGAGGCCGTCGGGCACCGCCATCTGGCCAGCCACCTCGACGCCCTCTGACCGGCGCACGACCGCACCACTCCTCCGCACACTTCCCACTCGTGTGAAGGTTCCCCACGCTCCGGAGTGTGGGGAACCTCCGCGGGAGTGGGGAAGTCTTCGCGCGAGTGGGCATCAGCTCGCGGCGCGGGAAATCGCGCGGATGCGCGCGATCGTCCTCGCGGGATTCTCGAGGTCTTCCCAGGTCAACCGGATGATGCGATAGCCGGTGAGCTCACGGATCTCGTCCTCACGTCGCTTCTCGGCGAAGAGGGCGTCGGTGCCGGTCTGGCCGAACTTGCCGGAGTATTTCACCTTGCCGTCGAACTCCACGATCAGCCGCCACTCGTGCCAGACCCAGTCGACCACGCCGACGACGCTGCCGTCCGGGCGGCGCACCTCCCACTGCTGCTCGGGCCGCGGAAGGCCGGCCCGGTCGAAGAGCCACAACCCTCGTGACTCGGCCACCGACCCCGACTGTGAGCCGGCCAGAGCGACCAGGGGTTGGAGCCGGCCCATCCGGTGCCGAGCATGCAATGCGGCGTACGCCGTCTCCAGAGCGTCGCGATCGAACTGCTTCGAGCGCAGCCCGGACTCCAAGAGACAGAAGGCTGCCTCCGGGTCGAGATGGACCGCCGCCTGGAGCACACAGAGCTGCGGCTCGAGCACTCGGATGCCAGCGACGTTGCGGAGCTCGAGGTCGCCCTTGCCTCGTTCGTGGTGCACGACGTCGCCGATGATCCGTCCCGAACGGCCGTCGAGTCGGGTCACGTGGATCCGGGTCAGGTCCAGCCGCCAGTCGTCGATGGCGTGCGCGACCACCCCGCTCGCATGGCTGACTGCAACATCGGCCCCGAGCGAATGGACAGCCGCTCGCGTACGGAGCCAGTGTCGGGTGGTGGGCTCGAGCGGCGCCCACTCGTCGGCGAAGACGTAGGCGCCCTTGCGTAGGCGGTGCCATTCGCCGAGGCGCACCGCCGTACGGATGTCGTTGATGGTGCAGCCGGCAGCCAGGGCTTCGGTGCGCGTGAAGAACCCGGCCTTCTTGGTGATCTGGCGCAGTGACCTCATGGCGACAGCATCAGCGCACAGGCCGCTCCGACAGAAACGCGAATCAGCGCCCTGTGGAGAACCCGGCCCCGAGCACGGCCTGTGGATGACAAGCGGCCCGTCGATCTTCCCCACGGACGGGGAGAGTCCCCCACAAATGAGCAGGATCCCCACGCTCCGGAGCGTGGGGAACCTGCTTGTGATTGGGGAAGTCTCCCCAGGAGGGGGACATCAGGGCTTCGGGTCGGGGCCGGGCTCGCCGTCCTCCGCCTCCTCGACCTCGTCGACCTGCTCGGCGGTGACAGTGTGCTCGTCGTCGCCGGCCGCCAGGATGCCGTAGAGCTTGCGCCGGGTGTCGGCGAGGACGTCGGCGGCGGCCTGGCGCTGGGCGTCGGTGCCGGAGGTGGCGAGCTGCCACACGGCCGGGAGGACCTGGGCGAGCTCGCCGCCGAGGACTCCGAAGCCGGCCAG
>DATCVR010000124.1:0-1781 GCA_036566745.1 Jiangellaceae bacterium
GTGTTCAACATGGCGGTCATGGGCCTGCGCCTGGCCCAGCGCTCCAACGGCGTGAGCGAGCTGCACGGCCACGTCAGCCGCGGCATGTTCTCCGGGCTGTGGCCCGCCTTCGACGAGAACGAGGTGCCGATCACCTCGATCACCAACGGCGTCCACGCACCCACCTGGGTGGCGCCGGAGATGCTCCAGCTGGGCGAACGCGCGATCGCCGATGGCGGCTGGGAGGCCGCCACCGGCACCGTCACCGACGGCGAGATCTGGTCGACCAAGCGGATCCTGCGCGACCGGCTCGTCGCCGATGCCCGCCGCCGGCTGCACACCTCCTGGCAGCAGCGCGGTGCCAGCGAGGCCGAGCTGGGCTGGGTCGACGACGTCCTCGACCCGGACGTGCTGACCATCGGGTTCGCCCGGCGGGTGCCGTCGTACAAGCGGCTCACGCTCATGCTGCGCGACCCCGCCCGGCTCAAGGCGCTGCTGCTACACCCCGAGCACCCGATCCAGCTGGTCATCGCCGGCAAGGCCCACCCGGCCGACGACGGCGGCAAGCGGTTGATCCAGGAGCTGGTCCGGTTTGCCGACGACCCGGAGATCCGCCACCGCATCGTCTTCCTGCCGAACTACGACATCGCGATGGCCCAGCCGCTCTACCCCGGCTGTGACGTCTGGCTGAACAACCCGCTGCGTCCCTACGAGGCGTGCGGCACGTCCGGCATGAAGGCCGCGCTCAACGGCGCGCTCAACCTCTCGATCCGCGACGGCTGGTGGGACGAGTGGTTCGACGGCGAGAACGGCTGGGCGATCCCCTCGGCCGAGGGCGTCGAGGACCCCGACCACCGTGACGACCTCGAGGCCGCCGCGCTGTACGACCTGATCGAGACCGAGGTGGCGCCGCGGTTCTACGACGTCGACTCCTCGGGGGTGCCCCGGCGCTGGGTCGAGTTGCTGCGGCACACGCTGACCTCGCTCGGGCCGAAGGTGCAGGCCACCCGGATGGTCCGCGACTACGTCCAGCAGCTCTACCGGCCGGCCGCGATCTCGGGCCGGGCGCTGAACGCCGACTACGACGGCGCGATCGAGCTGTCCCGTTGGAAGGGGCGGGTGCGCTCGGCCTGGTCGCAGGTGAAGATCGAGCACGTCGAGAGCACCACGCCGGACGAGTTCGAGATGGGCCAGACGCTGCACCTTCGGGCGTTCGTCACGCTCGGTTCGCTGCACCCGGAGGACATCGACGTCCAGGTCGTCCACGGCCGCGTCGACGACTCCGACCAGCTGCGGGAGCCGTCGGTGACCTCGCTGACGATGACCGAGAGCTACGAGCCCGGACGGTTCCGGTTCGAGGGTGACGTCCGCCTCGACCGCACCGGTGCGTTCGGCTACACGGTGCGGATCGTGCCGCGGCACAAGCTACTCGCCGGTGGCGCCGAGCTGGGCTTGGCTGCCCTGCCCGAGTGAGTGGCGGCTGACGGCCGGTCCTCAGCGGCCGGCCGTCAGCCGCACATTCCTGGCGATGCGGTTCGTCGGAGGGGCGCCGTGACCCAGCAGCAGATTCGGTCGGCGAGCCAGACGATCGAATGCGCGCGTGACGTCGCCGTCCAGAAGGCCGGGCAGGTGGCCGACCTGATCTCCCGCCACACCACACTCGTGGCGAGCCTGTCCGGATTCGCGGCTAGGGAGCAGCTCACGACCGCCGTCGTGGAAGCGGCGGCTCAAATGCGCAGTGCGGTCCAGACATTCGAGGACGCCGTGACAGCCGCGCTCGAGGTCGTCGCACGTTCCGCCGA
>DATCVR010000125.1:0-3659 GCA_036566745.1 Jiangellaceae bacterium
CGGCGGCGTGCGCGCGCGCTATGTCACCGAGATCATCGCGGTCGAGCCGGGCGAGCACGGCATGCCGGCCATCACCGACGTCTTCGAGCCGGGCCCGGACAACCGCGCCGTGCCGGGGACGCCTCCGGTGTGGATCGACGACCTCGAGAAGATCGGGTTCAACCCGCGGCTGCTCGACCGGGGAGCCACCGGATGATCCCCTTCGCCGCGGCGCTCGCCGCAATCCTCCTGCTCAGCGGTGTCATGGTCGTCGTCATCGGGATGATCCCCCACGAGGTGGTCGTGCGACCGCCTGGCCGGATGCGCAAGCTCGGTGCGTCGCTCGCCACCTCGGCCAACGACGGCAGCCGCAAGGCCCGCCGCCGCAGGACCATGCTCCTGGCCGGGTTGGTCGCGGGCTTCGTCGCCGCACTGCTCACCGGCTGGCTCGTACTGATCGTCATCATCCCGGCCGCGGTCATCGGCATCCCGATCCTGCTCGCCACCAACCAGAACAACACCTCGGTGGCCCGGCTCGAGGCCATGGAGGAGTGGACCCGCGCCCTGGCCGGCGTCCTGACCGTCGGTGTCGGGCTCGAACAGGCGATCACCGCGACGATGCGCTCGGCCCCCGAGGCGATCCGTCCCGAGGTGACCACGCTGGTCGCGCGGCTGCGCGCCCGATGGGGGACGGTGCCGGCGCTGCGCGCGTTCGCCGACGACCTCGACGACGCCACGGGCGACCTCATCGCATCCTCGCTCATCCTGGGCGCCACCCGCCGCGGCGCCGGCCTGGCCAGCGTGCTGGAGGGGCTGGCCGCGACCGTCGCGCAGGACGTGCAGGTCCGGCGCAAGATCGAGGCCGACCGCGCCAAGCCCCGCACCACGGCCCGCATCGTCACGATCATCACGCTCGCGATGCTCGGCTTCATCTCGTTCAACGCCAACTACATCGCGCCCTACGGCACCGCGATCGGGCAGATCGTGCTGGTCATCCTGCTCTCGCTCTACGTCGTGAGCCTGATGTGGATGCGGCAGATCACCAAGTCCAAGCCGCTGCCCCGCATCATGGGCCGGCAGCTCCGGGCCGCCAATCGCGCGAGCTCGACGTCGCTGGAAGGCACCGCAGCATGACCTGGGAGCTCGCCGTCATGGCCGGCGCGATCGCCGGCCTCGGCCTGACGCTGATCGTCCGCGAGCTGATGCCGTCGCAGCCGCATCTGCGGTCCGCCCTCGATCGGCTCCAGGACACCAACGGCGATGCCGACCGTCGGCTGGCCGTCGACGTCGGTAGCACGTCGCTGTTCCAGGACCGCCTGGGCATCGCTCTGGAGGAACGATTCCCGTCGCTGGTGTTGCACCGCCTGCCGCGGCGCGAACTCGACCTCCTGCGCATCCCCACGTACCGCTACCTCGGCGAGAAGGCGTTGTGGGCGCTGTTCGGGCTGCTGTTCCCGGCCCTGCTCACGCTGACCGCCGGGCTCTTCGGGTTCTCGTTGCCGTTCACCATCCCGGCGTTCCTGAGCCTGGTGTTCGCGATCATCCTGTGGTTCCTCCCCGACGTCGAGACCCGCCAGAAGGCGGCCACGGCACGCGAGGAGTTCACCCGGGCCCTGGGCGCCTACATCGACCTCGTGGCGCTGGAGCGGGCCGGCGGGGCCGGCTCGACCCAAGCCTTGGAGAACGCCGCCGAGGTCGGCGACTCGTGGGTGTTCCAGCGGCTGCGCGAGGAGATGGCCCGGGCACGGTGGTCGGGCACCCCGCCGTGGGACGGCCTGCACACGCTCGCCGAACAGCTCGGCCTCACCGAACTCGACGATCTCGCCGACATCATGCGCCTCTCCGGCGAGGAGGGGGCCACCGTCTACGAGAGCCTGCGGGCGCGCGCCAACGGCCTCCGCAACGCCACGCTCTCGGCCGAGCACGCGCGGGCCAACGCCGACAGCGAGCGGATGGTCATGCCGGTCGCGATGCTCGGCGTGATCTTCTTGGCGCTTCTCGCCACCCCCACAGTCATGCGTATGCTCGGGTGATACCGGGTATTCACCTAACTCAATCATCATGACCGTCCGGTCTGGTCACAGCTTGTGTCCAGGCCACGCCTACAGGGACGATGGACCGGCACGCACAGGCCGCCCACCGAAGGGACCACGACCATGCTCCAGCTTCAGGCCTGGATGACCGCGATGTACCTCACGGTGCGCGGCCGCGTCGACGACGCGGTCGAGCGTGACCGTGAAGAGGGCGCCAACACGATGGAATACGTCATCATCGCCGCGGCGGTCTTCATCGCCGCGGTGGCTGTGGTCGGCGTCATCACCGGTGTCATCAACCGTGAGAAGGACAAGATCCAGTAGTGACGACGACGGGGATCGGGACACGACTGCGACGGGCGCTGCGTGCTCGCGCCGAGCGTGGCGCTGCCACGCTCGAGATCGTCATCCTGTTCCCCGTGGTCCTGCTGATCACGTTCGGCGTGATCGAGGGCGCGCTCTGGTATCACGCCCGCAACATCGCGCTGGCCGCGGCCCAGGAAGGCGCTGAAGTCGCCAGCGCGGCCGACAGCAGCCTCGGTGCCGGGGCTGCCCGGGCCGCCGAGTTCGCCGCCACCGCCGGGTCCGACGGCATGCTGACCAATGTCTCCATCGGGTCGTCCGGCGGTGCCGAGCAGGTCACCATCACGGTCAGCGGCAACTCACTGAGCCTCTTCCCGGGCTGGGGAGGGATGCGGATCTCGCAGACGGCCAGCGCTCCCGTCGAGCGATTCACCACTCCGGGTTGATGTCATGCGCCCCCGCAACGAGCGCGGTTCGGCGACCATCGAGACGGTCGTCCTCGCCCCCGGCCTCCTGATGCTGATCGGGCTGCTCATCCTGGGCGGTCGCATCGCCCTCGCGGGTGGTTCGGTCGAACACGCCGCCGCCGAAGCCGCCCGCAGCGCGTCCATCGCCCGCACCGCGGCCGAGGCACAGGCCGATGCCCACAACACGGCGTACACCTCGCTGAACCAGCAGGGCATCCAGTGCGTCTCACTCGACGTCAGCGTCGACACGTCGCAGTTCGCGACCCCGCCGGGGCAGCCTGCGTCGGTCTCGGCCACCGTCACCTGCAACGTCAACCTCGCCGACATCACGATCCCCGGCCTGCCCGGCAGCCGCACCATGACGGCCACCGTGCGCAGCCCCCTCGACACCTACCGGGAGCGCGGATGAGCACCTCGCCGAGCGCGTCGCGCCGATCCGGCGAACGCGGCGCCGTCACCGTGTTCGCGGTGGTCATCGTGCTCGCGCTGTTCCTGGCGGTGGGGCTCGTGGTCGACGGCGGCAGCAAGATCCGCGCCATCCAACGGGCCGAGGCGATCGCCGCCGAGGCCGCCCGTGCCGGGGGTCAGGCCGTGGTCTTCGGACGCGGCGCCGGAGGGGCGCCGACCATCGACACCGGGGCCGCGAGCCAGGCCGCCCAGTCGTACCTGTCCACCGCCGGAGTGCAAGGAACCGTCAGTGCCACAGCCGAGGAAATCACCGTCCAAGTGACGATGTCCTACGACACTATTTTTCTCTCGCTCATCGGACTTGGGTCCGACCCTGTCACGGGAGAGGCCACTGCGCGACTTGCATACGGTGTAACGGGCGAACTCTAGGAGTCCACTGTGTCGACAGCTTCTCGAGCGCGTGCGCCAC
>DATCVR010000126.1:0-1979 GCA_036566745.1 Jiangellaceae bacterium
TGCCCTCGCTGACCTCCGCCGCGATGCCGGGTGGGAGCGGCACCGCCCAGCCGGCCTCGGCGAACTCGGCGGTCCACACCACGTCGAGTGTCATGATGTCGAGTGACGTGTCGTTTCCGGTGAGCCGGCGGGCCAACTGGAGCCGCTGATCGTCCGCGCCCTTCGGCAGCGTGCGCTGCTCCACGGTGTACCGGCCGCCGGCCGCCGCCGTGCAGTTGGCCGCGGCCTCCGCATACTGTTCGGCGCCGTCGGCAGCCGTGTAGAAGCTGAGGACGATGCCCTCTTCGGACGACCCGCACGCAGCCAGCAGGGGAACGGTGAGGACGGCGGCGGCACCGATCAGTCCCCACTTCAGCGAGCGTCCGGGCTTGGTGCGATGCAGCACAGCCGCCTCCTCGAGCGGCCCCTCACGGATCCAGTCGCGGTACGGCTGGGCACGCGGGCCCGCACATTTGTTCCTGCCGGAACGCGCACTCCACCGACAGGTCACGGTTTCGGCGCGGGCCTGGGCCCACGCATTGCGCCGTAAACCTATCCGACATCGTCGGCGAACTGGGTGAAATCGCCGCGAACGTCGCGAATGGGACGCAATCCGTGACCCGACCGCAACCCGCAGGTCGAGGCGGGAGCGCCGATCAGAGCGCCAGTTTGGCCAGCATGTCCCGGGCCTTCTCCGCCGACTTCGGCTCGCACAGCACGTCGTACCGCCCGGCGACCAGCTGCATGGTCGACGCGAAGTCCCGGGTTCCCCGCGTCGCCGCGTACGGGATCGTCGTGGAGATCAGCCCGAAGATGATGCCGCCGACGATGCCGACGACGAGCGGCGCCAGGAAACCGCCCGTGACGATGCCCAGCAGCAACCCGAAGAACACGCCGAGCCAGGCCCCCGAAACAATGCCCCCGCCAATCACTTTCGCCCAGGTGAGGCGGCCCAGCACCCGCTCGACCTGCATGAGGTTGACACCCACGATGGTGACGTCCTCCACCGAGAATTCCTGATCGGAGAGGTAGTCGACGGCGCGCTGCGCCTCGGCGTAGGTGGGATACGAACCGATGGGCCAGCCCGTGGGGGGTTCCGGCAGAGCCCCACGCCGCGCCCCATTGGACTGTCCGAGTGGATTCGTCATCGTCAGCTGGTCTCCTCGTGTGGTTCTCTCAGGATCGGTCCTGTGACAACCATTCTGCCTGCTGAGGCTATTTCTCGTCGGGTCGCACGAACTCGGTGGTCCGATTCATACCCGCGGCGCGCCCCTTGGCCGAGATCACGAGCGCCATCTTGCGACTCGCCTCGTCGATCATCTCGTCGCCGAGCATCACGGCACCGCGACCGCCGCCGGCCGCGGAGGTGTGGAACTCGTAGGCGTCCAGGATCAGTTCGGCCCGGTCGTAATCGTCCTGACGGGGGCTGAACACGTCGTTCGCTGCCTCGATCTGGGTGGGATGCAGCACCCACTTGCCGTCGAAGCCGAGCGCGGCCGTGCGCTGTGCCGACCGGCGGAACGCCTCCACGTCGCGGATCTGCAGGTAGGGACCGTCGATGGCCTGCACCCCGTGCGCGCGGGCGGCCATCAGGATGGTCATCAGGATGTGGTGGTAGGCGTCGCCGCGGTCGTAGCCGTCCGGCTGCTCCCCGACGACCAGCGTGCGCATGTTGATGCTCGCCATGAAGTCGGCGGGACCGAACACCAGGGTCTGCACGCGGGGGCTGGCGGTCGCGATGGCGTCGATGTTGGTGAGCCCGATCGCATTCTCGATCTGCGGCTCGATTCCGATCCGGCCGACCGCGAGCCCGTTGGCCTTCTCTATCTGGGTCAGCAGCAGGTCGAGGGCCTGAACATGGCTGGCGTCCGGCACTTTCGGCAGCAGGATCGCGTCGAGGTGGGCACCCGCACGTCCCACGACCTCGACGACGTCGGCGTACGTCCACTCGGTGGTCCAGTCGTTGACCCGCACCACCTTGATCTGGTCGCCCCACCCGT
>DATCVR010000127.1:0-4543 GCA_036566745.1 Jiangellaceae bacterium
ACCAGCCTGACCTTCGTGATGGTGAAGGAGATGGGCACCTGGCTCGTGGCCTCGGCGCAGACCACGCCCATCCGGAGCTGACGGTCAGGGCTGTGGCTACGGGTGGGATCAACCGAGACGAACACATGTCATAACGCACGCCGTTCGCGCCTGGTCGACGAGCGGCGTCGAGGAGTCGTGCCGGGTCGCCAGGCCAGGACGCACGCTCATGTCCGAATTCGACAAGACCCCGGCGCGGCCACCGGACCACGATGGACCCATGAGCATCGACCTCACCGCGGCAGCGTCCTTCCTGGCCACCCACGCCCGCATCCTCGACCGCCGCCGCTACCAGGTGCTGATGGGCGAGGCCGACCCGGACGCGGCGTTGGGCGCGCTCGACGGCTACCGCAACCCCGACGGCGGCTACGGCTGGGGACTGGAGCCCGATCTGCGATCGCCGGAGAGCCAGCCGGGCGCCGCGCTGCACGCCCTGGAGGTGTTCGACGACATCGCTCCGGCCACCACGCCACGGGCGGCCGCCCTGTGCGACTGGCTGGAGTCGATCTCGCTGCCCGACGGCGGCCTGCCGTTCGCGCTGCCGCTGACGACGACCGCCGGCACCGCACCGTGGTGGGCCGGGGCCGACTCCTCGGTCTCCTCGCTCCAGATCACCGCGGTCACGGCCGCCACCGCGCACCTGGTCGCGGCGCACGATCCGGCCGTCGCGGCACATTCCTGGCTGGCCCGCGCCACCGACTACTGCCTACGCGCCATCGGCCGGCTCGACCGCCAGCCCCACGCCTACGTGCTCGCGTTCGCGCTGCGGTTCCTCGACGCCGTTCACGACTCCCGTCCCGAAGCGGTCGATCTCCTGGCCCACGTGCGCGGCTATGTCCCCGCTGACGGTCGGCTCCGGGTCGAGGGCGGCACCGTGGACGAGCTGCTGCGCCCGCTCGACTTCGCGCCGTGGCCGGACCGCCCGATCCGGCAGCTGTTCGCCCCCGGCGTCGTCGCCGCCGACCTCGACCGCCTGGCCGGACTGCAACACGACGACGGCGGCTGGAGCGTCGACTATGCCACCATCTCGCCCGCCGGAGCACTCGACTGGCGCGGCTACACCACCGTGCACGCCATCACCGTGCTGCGCCGCAACGGCCGGATCTGACGGCCATGGCCCGCCCTGCGGCCACTCGGCACCGAACCGCGGTCAGGGGTCCGGCTTCGACGACCTGACCCGCTCGGCGAGGAACTGCTGCTCGGCTGCGTTGTCACTGAGCGCCAGCGCCGCTTCGTAGGCCCGCACCGCTTCGACGTCCCGGCCGAGACGGTGCAGGAGGTCCGCCTTCGTCGCCGGTAGGTAGCGGTACCCGGCCAGTCGGCCGTCCCGTTCGATCGCCTCGACCTCCGCCAGTGCCGTCTGTGGCCCGTCGACCATCGACAGCGCGACCGCACGATTGAGCACGACCACCGGCGAGGGCCAGATCCGCAGCAGCTCGTCGTAGAGCGTGAGGATCTGCGGCCAGTCGGTCTCCGCGTAGCTCGGTGCCTGTGCATGCAGGGCCGCGATGGCCGCCTGCACGGTGAACCGACCAGCCGGGCCGGCCCGAAGCACGCCCACGACGAGCCGGTCGGCCTCGGCGATCAGGGCACGATCCCAGGCGGAGCGGTCCTGGTCCTCCAGCCGCAACAGCCGGCCCTGGGCATCGGTGCGGGTGGTTCGGCGCGCGTGGTGGACGAGCAACAGCGCCAGCAGCCCGGCGGCCTCGCGGTCGGCCGGGAGCAGCACGCGAAGCATCCGGGCCAGGTCGAGCGCCCGGGCGGTCAGGTCGTCGCGCACGAGGTCTCGGCCCGAATGCGCGGTGTGTCCCGTCGCGTAGAGGAGGTGGATCACGGTCAGCACCGCGTCGACGCGTTCGGGGAGCTCGTCGGCAGGGGGCACCGCGTAGGGGATGCGCGCCGCGGCGATCTTCTTCTTGGCGCGGGTCAGCCGGGCCGCCATCGTCGCCTCGGCCACGATGAACGCGTGCGCGATCTCCGAGGTCGCCACCCCGCACACCAGGCGGAGGGTGAGCGCGACCTGCGCTTCCTGGGCCAGCGCCGGGTGGCAGCACACGAAGATCAGCCGCAACCGGTCGTCCGGGATCGTGTCGGGCTCGGGTTCTTCGGCGTCATGGGGGCCCAGCAGGAGCGGCAGCTTGCTCTCGAGAGTCTTCCGGCGCTGCAGCGCGGTGAGCGAGTTGCGCCGCGCCACCGTCGTCAGCCAGGCACCGGGGCGGGCCGGAACGCCGTCCTGGCCCCAGGTCCGCAACGCCTGGACGTAGGCGTCCTGCACGGCCTCCTCCGCGGCGTCGATGTCGCGGGTGACGCGCACCGTCGCGGCGAGCACGAAGGCCCACTCGCGACGATGCGCCTCGGCGACGGCGTCCTCGACCGTGCTCAGTCCGCCGCCCCGAACTCGAGGCCGATCAGCGGCCTGACCTCGACACCGCCGTTGACGATCGGCGTCAGCTTGGCCAGCGCCAGCGCGTGGTCGAGGTCGCGTGCCTCGATCACGAAGATGCCCGCCAGCGCTTCCTTCGTCTCGATGAACGGACCGTCGGTGACCAGACCGCCACGGATCGACGTGGACATCGCGGTCGGCTCGAAGGCCATCCCGCCGACCTCTCGCCCGCCCTGCTCGGCGATGCGCTGGGGCAACTGCTCGTGGGCCGCCATGACCTCCGGCGGGATGTCGGCGACGCCACCGGGTGTCTCCCGTTCGAACATGAGCACTGCGTACTGGGCCATCACGCCACCGCCCTCGTCGTGACGAACTCCTCGGTCATGTATTCCGCCTCCGTCTGGTGCGACAGCGAGCCGCGTTCCACGGCTCCTTCTACACCACCGACCAACGGGACTCGCCGAAATCGACAACTGCGCCGACGGACATCGGCGCAGGATCAGCCGGACGTCGGCGAGACGCTCGATGTCGGAGTCGGCGAGGGCGTCGGCGCCGGGTCGGGCGGCGGCGCGAGTCGCCAGCCCAGCAGGCCCGCGAGGGCCAGCGCCAGCAGCCCACTCACGGCGACGAGCTGGACGCCGCGCAGCTTGCCCACGGCATCGACCACCGTCGCGACCCCACCGGGGGTCACCTCCGCCGCCCCCACGCCATCCGGTTGTGGTGTGGTGGCCCGGCCCCGCACCTCGACCGCGATCACGAAGGCCGTGACGGTGAGCAGCACGATCCCGATCGTCGCCGCCACGGCCGCCACGATGGCGGCGTCGGCGGGACCGGCCGGGTGATCGGCGTCGAGCAGGATCCAGGCACGGACCAGCAGCGGGAGCCCCACCGCGAGTGCGGCCACGCTCAGGATCCAGGCGGCGGCGGTGGCGAACGGCGAGCGCCAGACGAAGGGCGTCTCGGGCGGTGTCTCGTCGGGATCCACCACGGCGACCAGGGCCGTCGACAGAGCGCCTGCCGTCCTTCGTCGCCACCACCGTCCACGTGCCGGCATGGGCGGCCGTCACGGCGTCGACCCGGTGGGCCGCCCCGATGGCTCCGGGGACCGGTTCGCTCTCGTGGTACCACGCATAGGTCACGCCGTCGCCGCCGTCGACCGCGACCGTGAGCTCCAGAGGCGAGCCGACGGTGACGATCGCGTTCTCGAGATGCGTGGTGATGGTGGGCATCGGATCACCGCCCCAGCAAGGGGCCGTCGCCGCGGAGCCCGAGGTCGGCAACGATCGTCCCGATGGTCTGCCACACGTCACTCGGGTCGCGGCCGTCCTGCGCGAACTGGATCCGGAGGTCCTGGATCGACCACACCAGCGCCTGCAGCCGGCGGTACCGATCGGCGTACTCCGGGTTCAGCCCCCACCGTTCGGCGCTCTGCTCGGCGATCCGGCGAGCCAGCCGCTCGTACGCCCGCGGGTCGAGGATGTCGCTGCGCTGCGACTCGTCCCACCAGACCTCCTGGATGCCCAGTTTGAGCTCGTCGCCGGCGAACAGGAACGGTGACTGGCGCCGGGGGTCGGGCGGACAGTAGAAGATCGCGCATCCGTAGCTGGCCCCGGCGATCCGGACGTCCTCACCGGACGGGTTCAGCATGGGCATCGGCGCGCCGAGCAGGAACGTCCGGCGCAGCCAGTGGTCAGCCGCGGCCAACCAGACGGCGTCGCGCCAGTTCTCGTCCCAGGTGTCCTCGGGGAGGTCCCGCGTCAGCAGGCCCAGCGCCTGCAAGGGTTCGACGTACATCGCACCTCACCTCTCCAGGACCAGCTCGGCTGCCAGGCACAACAGGCCGTATCCGCAGGCCACCATGGTCAGGTTGAACACGAGGGTGGCGATGGCGACCTGGCCCGACCCGGCGACGCCCAGCGCCACCAGCCCGCCTTGGACCAGGCCCAGCAGGACCCCGACGACCAGCGCGACACCCGCCACCTTCACGGTCGGCGAAGCGTTGTCGCCGGCCAACGTCAGCACGAGGGTCAGGACCACCGCCTGAAGCGTGACGAGAGCCGTGGCCTGAGCTCGGAAGGCGGCCGCGTGGGAGACCTCGGCATGCGGCCGGACCGGCGGGTC
>DATCVR010000128.1:0-3319 GCA_036566745.1 Jiangellaceae bacterium
GCTCGGACCACAGCGCCAAGAAGTGGGAATTCGAGGCCTGACATGGTCCGCCCCACTACCCGCGATGCGTGGGTGGTGATTCTCGGGGCAGCCACCTTCGCCGAGATCCGTTCGCTGCGTCGTCACGACGGAGCCACCCTCAGTGAGTTCACGCGCGTCACATTCAGGACGCACACGCCGGTGGGCCGCGTGGCCTTCTCGGCTGCCCTCTGGATCGGCGCCGGCTGGTTCTGGCGCCACATCCTCAAGCCCATCGTCAAGGAGATGTCATGAACGCGCTCACCAAGCTACTGCAGATGCTGCCCGCCTGGGCTCGCCTCGCTCTCTACGTCCTCGCCGCGCTTGCCCTGGTGGGCTACGCCGCATGGCAGGCCTCGGGCGGCGACTGGGTCCAGACCGTCGTCGCGATCGTCCTCGCAGTCGTCAACACCATCTCGGCGAGCAACGTCGACTTCGCTGACAAGGAGTAGATCATGGCCAACCTGATGCCTGCCTGGACCCTGGTGCGGGTCTTCGGATCGTGGGCCCAGCCGGACCCAGGCGCCGCGGACGACGCGGACTGGGTGCGCTCGGCTGGGACCTACACCGTGACCTACCCCGGCCGGATCACCAACGCCGACGACGACAACATGTGGACCGGCGGCGTCTACGAGACCGGGTCTCTCTCGACCGTCCCGGGCGAAGAGTCGCTGGACATCATGATCCCGGCGACCGACGACCCGAGCATCGAGCAGGTCGGCATCAAGGCCACCGTCACGATCATGGTCAACGGCACACGCGAGGTCTACGTCATCGACGTACCGACCGCGGCGCGACCCGTGGAGACCGGCGGCACCGGTGCCGGCGTGAATCTGCGCACCCAGGCTCTTGCCACCAGCATCGCGCCCGCCGTCGCGCTCTACGGCGTCGGCACTCCGGGCGGTCTGGCCAAGCTCTCGAGCGACGGCCTCTCCGTGGTCGACAAGGACGGCAACCCGATCGCCGGCGGCGAGGGTGGCGTCGCTGGCGTGTCCTCGGTCAACGGGCGCATCGGCATCGTCACGCTGTCGAAGACCGACGTCGGACTGGCCAACGCCGACAACACCTCGGACGCCAACAAGCCGGTGAGCACGGCCACCCAGACCGCGCTCAACCTCAAGGCCAACTCGGCGTCCCCGGCGCTGACCGGCACGCCGACCGTGCCGACCGCGGCGCCCGGGACCAACACCACGCAGGCCGCCTCGACGGCGTTCGTCACGGCTGCCGTCGCCGAGGTCGAGGGTGGCGGCGGGTCCGTCTCAGAGTGGGGCGACCTCACTGGCACGCTCTCCGACCAGACTGACCTGCAGGCCGCGCTGGACGCCAAGGCTGCGAGCTCGCACACGCACGCCGCCACAGGCATCAGCGACTCCACCTCGGTCGGCCGCTCGGTGCTCACGGCCGCTGACGCTGCCGCTGCCCGGTCGGCGATCGGTGCCAGCTCGCTGGCCATCGGCACCACGGGCTCGACCGCCATGGCCGGCAACACCACGCTGGCCGATCTCGGCGGCACCCCGACCGTCGTGCTCACGCAGGCGGCCTACGACCTGATCGCGCCCGGCGTGCCCGGAGTGCTCTACGTTGTGAGCGGCTGATGCCCAAGCTGCGGCTGACCTCCGAGAACAGCACCGGCGGGTCGAACGGCGCTGACGGCACGCTGAACCTGGCCACGCGCGTCACCTGCTCGGCCTCCGGTGCGTTCTTCAACGCCTTCGTGTTCCGCTTCGGTGGCACGTCGGGCACGGTGGAGTACGCGCTCTGGGACACCGCCACCGGTGCCGTCGTGCCGGGCACCCACATGACCGGCGTCTCCGTGGTCGCTGGCTGGAACCGCACCGACCTGCCGACGCCGGTCGCGCTCGTCGCCGGCCGCGAGTACGAGATCGCCGTCTTCATGGGCGGCGTCGTCAACTTCTGGCAGGCCACGAGCCACTTCTCATCGCCCAAGGTCCGCGGGGCGCTGACCTTCTCCGGGTCGCGCTTCCTCTACTCGGCGACGTTCGCGCGGCCGACGAGCTCCTCGAACACCTTCTACTACATCGACGGCGAGTTCGACGTCCCGACCACGAAGACCTTCACCGGCACCGATGGCTCCTGGGCGTTCACCTACGCCAACGAGGCCGCCCTGCTGGCCGACGGCTGGACCTTCACCAGCCCCGGCGCCGTCGACACCACCGCGGGCACGGAGACCTACACCGGCACCGGCGTGCAGTTCCCGCTGACCGCTACCAGCATCCTGGGCGGCACGCTCCCGGCCAACACGCTGTTCCGCGCGCTCCCGGAGGACTGGCGATCGATCCAGCTGAAGATGCTGTTCAGCCCCACCGGCTCCGGCGACGTCGGCAAGCACGCCGGCCTCGGGCTGATGATGGCCGACAACGACTTCATGCACTTCCGCATCGAGTACGCCGGCCAGCCCCTGCTTGCGACCAAGAGCATCGGCGACCTCACCGGCGGCGGCAACGACCTGGACCAGCGCGGCTACGATCTGCGCACGTGGCCTACGTCGCGCTGGCTGCGCATCGACCGCGAGCTCGACGGGCACCTCACCGTGCTCTGGAGCCTCGACGGCATCAACTGGATGACCACCTACAAGGACTCCGCGAACCTCACGCTGGCCACGTACAACGAGAACATCGACGCCAACGTCATGTTCATCACGGGCGGCGGTGGCACCGGGCTCAACTACACGGTGCAAGAGGTCGTCATCGCCGGCGAGCCGACACCGCCTGCCGAGGTCGGATCGCTCATGGCCAACGGCGCACCGGCCACGCTCATCGTGGACGGCGACGTGGTCTCGGCGGCGTACATGGACGGCGAGCAGGTCTACGTTCCGACCATGGCCGGCGAGTACGTCGGGTTCAGCATGGCCGGCGTCTCCTTCCGCCCAGAGATCGAGCTGGCCGGCGGATCGACCGCGCAATGCTACTGGACGCTCGAGGACAACCGCGTCTTCGCCACCGGCCTCACGCCGAGCGTCGACCTCGAGGTGTATCAGGAGCGCGAGATCCGCCTCTTTGTCACCGACGGCGGTGTCTCCGCGTTCTCGGACGTGACCGTGCTGAACCTCGGGTACGACAACCTCGAGGACCCCGGCATCTACGGACCGGGCGCGGCGTACAACCACCCGCCCCAGCCCGTGACGCAGATCGTCAATCTCCAGGCGCTGACCGGGCTCACGATGTTCATGGCTGCCCACTCCACGCTGGACACGATCGACTTCAGCGGGATGGCGGATCTTCTGTTCATCGAATGCTTTCACGCCGAGGTTCAGGCCGTGGACCTCACCGGCTGCACCTCG
>DATCVR010000129.1:0-19503 GCA_036566745.1 Jiangellaceae bacterium
GCCGACGGCTCCGGATTCGATCGGCGGCGCCTCGATGCGGTATGGTTTTGGCCGCACCCGGGCGATTAGCTCAGCGGGAGAGCGCTTCGTTCACACCGAAGAGGTCACTGGTTCGATCCCAGTATCGCCCACGTATATCAGTGCAGGTCAGAAGCCTAGAGCGGCGTGAAACGCTTGGCTTCTGACCTGCGCTGAGTCGTGAAGCGGGGCCAACTGCGGGGCCACTCCGCCTTGACCTTGCCGGTACCGAGGATCTGGTCCATCGCCTCCGCGCCCTTGGTGAGCACGGGGCGCAGCTGGAACCAGTAGACCTTCTCTGTCACCTCTGTGCTGGCGTGTCCCACTAGGCGTGAGATGTCCTCGATCGGCACACCTGCGTCGGACATCAGCGAGACGAAGCTGTGGCGAGCTCGCGAGGGGTCCAGTCCTTCCCGTTCAGTCCGCAGGCCTCCGCGACCCGTCGGAACGCCAGGCGGACGTTCGCCCGCTGACCGGGTGCTCCTTGAAACCGATGGCCCGTTCGCCAAGCACGGTTTTCAGCCAGCTCGACCGGTCAACGTCGAAGGAATCGTCCGTCATCTCGCGCGGCTCTGGAACACGCCGGAAGATCAGGCGAGAGCGACGATTGTCGCGAGCCAACAGCGACTCATCGATAGCGTCGAGGGCCTCCACGGTGACCTTGATGCGTCGACCCCGAGCGAGCCCCACCGAGCGCCGTAGGTTGTTCGTACGTCCCCGCGCACAACACTGCGGCGGGCACATCGGGGCCAGTTCCTGCGCGGCATCCTCATCATTCGCTAATTGGCTGTAGCCAGTTGTGTAGCAACGACGCCTCGCGATGAATGAGACGGGCTGAGCGTTGTGGCCCCGCTCTCCGCAGGTCAAGCGGCTACGGACGGTGATCGGGGGACGTCGGAGACGCGTGGCAAGGACTTACAAACCAGGGGCCGCAGGTTCGGGTCCTGCAGGCGCCACCAGTTCGCAGGCAGGAGGTGGCGCCGTCTAGGTGTCATGGCGACGTTCTGCCCTCTTTGAGTGGCCCGCCAAGCCTCTGCCGGTGGGATGTGTCGCCTCCGTAGCCGAGGACCCGGCTGCCAGGCACGCCGAACATCAGTACGTCTCCGAAGTCACGGACGGATACCCATCACCGACGGCGAGACCGCGACGCTCAAGGCGGCGGACTGCTCGATAGCGGAGCGAATCTCTGACTCAAGCGGGTCGTGGTTCCAGGCGTCGTCGTCGCCGCCGAACATCTCCTGAGCAGTGTCTCGTGCCGAGAGGCCGGTCTCGTTCTCTTCGAGAGCGGCGAGCACGGCCCGCTGCCGAGGCCCAAGGCCAGTCATCGTTGGTGCCCCTTCGTCTGAATCAAGATCAAGACGTCCCCACATCGGCCTACCATCCTCGGATGACGGAATGGACGATCGAGCCGGGGACGATCACTGCGCGGTCTGCGGTGGCGGCGATCTACGGGGGAGCGACCCAAGGTGGGATCCAACCATCGTCCCGAACTCGCAACATCTTGATCTACTCGGATCCAGTAGCGGGTAGCGCTCATGGCTACAACTTCGACGGCTTCGCCAGAGACGGTGCCTACTACTACACAGGGGAGGGGCAAGCCGGGGATCAGAAGGTCCACTCGGGAAACCTTGCAGTCCTGAAGCAGCCGCGGCAGCGGCCGACGCCACCCGCTGCTTCATATATGCGCGGGCTGCTTGTTGCAGTCGTCTGGGCGGCCACTTCGACTGGTTGCGCAACTGGGCCGCAAGAAGACGGGCCGCTGGCGACCGGAGATCCTACGTCGCGGGGTCGTGTGTGTATTCCGTCGGAATTTGGGCGCCCGATCACCGTGGGTATGGATACTGCGACGAACACGGGCGACGAAAACTTGCTGGTCGACGGCATCGAACTAAGTAATCCGAAGGGGCTCGAGGTTGTGTATTCCTCGATGCGTGAGATCGACGGGAACCTCATCGGCGCTCAGACGGCCTTCCCGCCGGAGAACGCTCCCGAGCTGTCCGCTGATGCGGACGGCGATGAATGGCTGATCGAACCGGGCGAGAAGCTCAACGTCCTCATCGCAGTGGAGCCGACAGCCTCCGTCGGGACCGCCGACGCGATCCAAATCAGCTATCAGACCCCGGACGGCGACAAATACGTCGCTACGACAACGACTTCGATAGTTGTCCCCAATAACACGTCGACGACGTGTGACGACCTGTCGTAAGCAGATCTCGGCCACGATCTCCTGCGAGCCGTGCCGTACTCCCCGGCTAGGTTGCCCGCATGGTCCCATCGGTGGTGGGCATCTCTAGGCGGTGGTGACTGATCTGGCAGCACTTCGATCGGTAGGCCAACGTGGGGCTAAGCGCGGGGCAATCGTCGCGGATGTGCCCGCGCCGGAGCGGACGTCCACGGACGCTCGTCGCAGGTGGCGCACAGGATCCCGATGGCGGACAACGTTCCTGAGATCGACCACTGGATGAGCAACCCTTAGGACCTGCAGGACTGCAGGCGGACGAGAAGACCCGGTGGCCCGCCTCGAGGCCGGGATCAAGGCGTTGACACTCGATCACAACTCACGATGCGCGAAGAGCGACCTCGCGGCGGAATCCGGGTGAGAAGGGATGTTGCACGCCCTCGCGCGGGGCGTTGTCCCGTTGCGAGATCGTCAATCGGTCCGGGTGCGGAGGCTCCGCGCCAGGGTGGGGATCATCACCGTCGCAGCGACGAGGTGGAGCCCGAGGAGGGCGGTGGTGGTCGCGGTGTTTGCCCCGGAGAGGAAGGGCGGGACCAGCGAGAGCGCGGTCAGCGACACTGTCGTCCACAGGAATCGCTTGGCGGGGTGCGCGCTCCAACGAAGAAGAGCGACGGCAATGACGATGCCCACGACCGAGAAGAAGCCGGTCACCACGGCGAACCCGGACAACGGGATCGTCTCGCCACCATCGGGGACCTCGAAGTCGACGCCTACGGCCTGGGCAAGCGCAGCGGCGAGGGTGGTGGCCACCATCGCCGCGAGCGTGGCAAGGAAGCCGGTGCCGGCGAGCCCGCGGAGCCGGTGGGTGTGGCTGGTCTGGCCCGATGCCGGGCCTGCGACGGCCCCGGTGTTCTTCATGCTGTTCATGTCGCTTCTCCGTCATTCGGTGACAGGCGTGCGGGGTGTGTTGACTGGCGTGTGACGGTCCTGGCCCTGGGGGTGACGATGCGCACCCGCGCCGTGCGACGGCCGGGGTTACGCAGGGCGCGGACGCCGGTGCCGCGGAGCCAGGACCCGGCATCGCGTCCGAGGACCGGCCCAGGCTCGCCGTCGCGCAGCTCCAGCTGCACCCGCCCGCGGGTGACGACGCCGAACGCGTCGCACCACTCCGCTGCGACCACCGCGACACGCTCGCCACTACGCAGCGCGAGCGTCCGCACCGGGATTACTCGGTGCCGTCCGCGGGCAGGCGCTCCGGCAGCCCGAATCGCGGGAACTGGTCGTCGTGGAAGGTGACGATCTCGGCCACCATTCCGCCAGTGATGCGCAGGACGTCGAGCGTCAGGGGCAGGTAGGCACCTTCCTGCTCCCGCCAGTGGTAGAAGGCGATGGCGGGCTGCCGGTTCGCGGAGGTGAGGACGCCGCGCAGGCCCGTCATGCCCTCGAACCCGTCCTCGACCCAGTCGTTCACCACCGCGTCGCGGCCGACGTGCAGGCCCGGCGTGGGCGGCATCGAGCAGCGGACGTCGTCGCGGAGCATGGCAGCGAGCCGGTCGATGTCCGTGGCCACGCTGGCGTCGGTGAAGCGGCGCACCAGCTCGCGCGTCCTTGCGTCCTCCTCGCCGCCGGTCCAGTCCTGTCGCTCGGTGGGTAGGTGCTCCCGCATGCCGGCGCGGGCCCGCTGCAGCGCGCTGTTCACGGAGTTGACGGAGTCCCCGAGGAGCTCCGCGACGTCCTTCGCCGGCCAGCCGAGCACGTCCCGCAGGATCAGCACGGCCCGCGGGCGCGGCGCGAGGTGCTGGACTGCGACCAGGTAGGCCAGCTCGATCGTCTCCCGCGCGACGGCGACGGTCTCCGGCTCGTCCGCGTCGCCAGCCGGCAGCTCGTCGAGCAGCCGGTCCGGGTAGGGCTGCAGCCACAGCACCTCGCCGCCGGTCGCGGGCCCCGGGCGGGACTTGGCGAGCAGGTCCAGACAGGCGTTGGTGGCGATCCGGTACAGCCAGGCCCGGAACGTCGAGCGCCCCTCGAAGGTCTCCCGCCGCCGCCAGGCACGGAGGAACGTCTCCTGCACGGTGTCCTCGGCGTCCTCGAACGACCCGAGCATCCGGTAGCAATGCACATGCAGCTCCCGCCGGTGCTGCTCCGCCAGCCCCGAGAACGCCGGCTCGTCGACCTCGCCCAGACCGCTCACGCCCAGCTCCTCCAGCCGCGTGTCCGCACTCATCACGTCATCCTTCCGCCTCGTCGTGTCCTGTCGTAGGTATGACGGGTGCGGGCGCGACAACTCATCACCAGGATCGGTCGTCCGGGAGGGGCTGGCAGCGCAGTTTGGTCAGGATCCGCCAGGTCTTTGAGGGTGGCGACGGCGACGCGAAAGTGGCGAGGGACCGTCACGATCGGCCCAGCAGTGGCCAGAATCGAAACGATCAGGCGGCCATTGGCCCGCGGTGTGGCGAAGCGGAGGGTTCGGCATGGCGAAGCGATCGGCCTGGCGGCACTTCTTCGACCGTCGCTCGACGTGGACGGCGTTCGTCATCGGCTTCGGCTACATCGTCGTGTTCCTGCTCATCGGGCAACTGGTCGGGTGGCTGGCCAGCGCTGGCACCATCGACCTGGACGACGCGCTGGACAGCCCGGAGAACATCCTCGTCGGCCTGACCATCCCCATCGGACTGGGCGCCCTGGCCCTCGTCCTGTTCGCTCACTCGATCGGCTGGCTCCACACGCTCTTCGCCCGGCAGCCGATCGCCGGCAGCGGCTGGATGTGGATCGTCCCGACCCTGCTGGTCGTCACAGTCATCGCCCGGCTCGCCGGCGCCGACTACGACGCGTGGGCACTGGACAGCCGCTTCTGCTGATCGTGACCGGCCTGTTCATCGGACTCGCCGAAGAGCTGTTGTGCCGGGGCCTGGTGGTGCAGGCGCTTCGGCGCGCAGGCCGAGGCGAATGGTCCGTCATGGTCCTGTCCTCACTGATCTTCGCGATGCTGCACGCGACCAACCTGTTGAGCGGACAGGACCTCACCACGACGGCTCAGCAGGTCGCCTTCACGTTCGGGTTCGGCATCTGCATGTACCTCACCTTGCGGGTCACCGGCTACCTCGTCTACCCGATCCTGCTCCATGCCGCCTACGACCCGAGCCTGTTCATCGCCACGCAGGGCATCAACAAGGTCGCCGGAACGAGCGGTGGCCAGTCCACCCTCGCGGCCATCACGACGCTCCTCTACCTCGCAGTCGCGGTCGTCGCGCTGGTCCTGGTCCGCGGGCGAGTCGAGCCGGAGCCGGCCCCACAGGCGCCGCCCGACGTCGCCCGCTGACCTGCCACTGACCTGCCACTGGCCTGGGCGGGCCAGCGCTGACCGGCTCCCCGGAGGGCCCCAGCCCCGATCAGCGGCGGACCAGAGACAGCAGATCGGGGCTCACGAGCAGGCCGGACGAGTCGACGTGCTTGTCGACCACGGTGAACCGGACGGCGTGTGGGCCGCGGCTCAGCCGGATCCGTCCGAGCAGCTCGGTCTTGAATGACCGCACCGACACGGTCGCGGTGTCGATCGGTCCTCCCAGCCGGGTGCCGTCCACCTCGACGGCTACCACGCCGGCCTTGGGCAGGTGCCGGAACCGTGCGTAGACGTCGTACGTCCCTCCGCGGGGGACGTCGATCCTCCCCTCGACGAACTGGCCGTAGTCGGTGGCGGCGAGCTCGACGCACCGGCCACCGCTCGCCGCGGGGTCGGCGACCACGGTGACGGCGGCCCCGTCCGACGACAGCCGCAGATCCTCGACCTCGAACCGGAGAGGCTCCGGCCGACGCGTTCCCGACGTGTCCGCGCCCGACGTCAGCCAGCCGACGCTGAACGCCGCGAACACAACCTTGGCTGAGAAGCTCGTGGTCACACCGGGTACGTGGTCGCGACCGTAGAGGACGCCGACGCGCCCGTCGGGCAGCGCCACGACGTCCGAGTACGACGCCGGCCCGTCGGTGAGCACCCGGCTGTAGGGCCAGGACATGCCCTCGTCGTACGAGATCGAGACAGTCATGTTGCGCCGGACGGGGGAGTCGGTACGGGAGAAGACGAGTCGGCTCGGCTCGCCCTCGCCGAGGCCGCTCAGCCGCGTCACCCCGGTGTCGATGGCGTTCACCGGCCGGGTCGACGCGTCGAGGACGGGTGGCGACCATGTCGCGCCTCGGTCGGAGCTGACCGACACGATCCTCGGGTGGGTGCCGCCAGACGCGTACCGGCCGAGCGTCACCAGCGACCCGTCCGGCCGCTCGATCACGCGTGCCTCGTTCACCGGGTACGCGCCGTCGAGTGGGACTCCGCCACCGGCCTGCCAGGTGGCGCCGCCGTCGTCGGAGAAGATCACCGTCACGCCGTAGCGTCGCTCCGCCACCGGGAACGCGATGGCCCGCCGGTGCCACACCTGTAGCACCAAGCGTCCGTCCGACAACTGGATGCCGTGGCCCGGCCCGGGCATGTGCAGTGTCTGCCCGTTCGGGTCGTCGTCGAACAGGTGCGTCAGCTCGACTGGCGCCGACCACGTGACGCCGTCGTCGTCGCTGGTCATGACGTAGAGCCGGGAGGTGTCCGGCGAGCCGCCGGTGTTGCCGGAATCGCGGAAGCACTCCGCGTGGAACAAGAAGACCCGGCCGGTCTCGGCGTCGACCAGCGGTGTCGGGTTGACGAACGACTGCACGCCGTCGGAGCGCCGCGCGTACTGGATCGGCTCCCAGGTGCGCCCTCCGTCGGGGCTGCGGCGGACGGCGAGGTGGTGTGGGGCGGCGTCATGCGCCGTCAGCCGGGCTTCCGCGAACGCGAGGACGGACCCGGCCGGTGTCGTCGTCAGGCCGAAGACGTGGAACACCTCCAGGCCGTCGTGCCCGGCCTCGAAGATCAGCGACTCGGTCACCCCTCCGGCGTCGGCGCCGGTGTCGCCGGGCGGACGTGTCGCCGCCGCAGCACTCGCGGGCAACGAGCCGGCGAGCGTGGTCGTTGCGGCGCCGACGACGAAGCTCCGGCGGCTGATCGGCAGGCGTTCCATGCGCTCTCCCTGGGTTGACGTGATCCATGACTGGGGCACGGGGAAATGCCGCCCGGCCTTAATACTTAATGAATATAGAATCCCTAATATTAAGGCCGGATAGGTCCTTTGATTGAGTCTTGCGTATTGCAGATAATATGTGCAAGTCTCTGTTTGGAGTTCTCGTCGGAGGCGAGCCGCGCAGCGCTGAACTGATCGCAGATCAGGCCTTTGACCGGACCGAATAGTTCAAGGTGAAGGAGTCGCCGTGCGCCGAGGAATCGCCCGCTTATCGGTCGTCGGGGGTCTCGCTCTGGCGCTGCTGGTCGCGACGCTGATGGCGCCGGCGACAGCGGGCGTCGGACCGGCGGAGTCCAGCGCAGGTGCTGAAGTACCTGCCGGAGCAGGCGCAGGGGTCATCGACACCGGCGATGCACTGATCGTTCGCGGCGAGACCTTCCGCCTGCGCATCGTCAAGGACGGCTTCCGCTACTCGTTCCTCGACCGTTCCGGTGCCACGATCGTTCCGGCGCACGACGACTCGGGGATCCGGTTCCTCGCGGACGGCGCATCGGAGGCCGCCGATGCCGTCGACGCCGAACTGGTCTCGAATCCGCATGCCCGCACGGCGGTCATCGAGGTGGCCATGAGCGACGGCTCGCACGTCACGGTGAACATTCGTCCGTTCGACAGCTATGCACGCATCACCGTGCAGGACCTTCCCGGCGAGGGCGGGACGATCGACTTCCGCACCGGTCACGTCGCGCCGGCCTACGGGCTGGGTGATCACGGCTCGTGGGCCGACGGCTCGAACGAGCAGGGCGAGTCGTGCAACAGCCGGGTGAGGGCGCGACCGACCGCCGAGCTGACAGGGCTGGTGTTGGGCGACGTCACCAACGGGGGGAGTTGCCAGCGCTTCATCAGCAACTTCACCGTCTTCCCGAAGCAACGGTTCGGGCAGGTGATGTTCGAGGACGGTCAGAAGCGGGTCGGGCTCACCGAGACGGAGAACCGCCTCGGCGCCACCGGCGTGGACAGCGTCGACGGCCTGTACTACTTCGTCGGCAGTGACCTCCAGCAGGTCTATGCGGACTACAAGAACGTCCGTCACGCGCACGGCTACGACGACGCGCGCCCCAACCCGGAGTTCTTCGGCCTGGGTTGGGAGGCGTTCGGGGCACTTCGCTGGGACACCTATCAATCGTCGGTCACCGAGACCGTGCAGCGATTCCTCGACGAGGGCTATCCGTTGTCCTGGGGAGTTGTCGGGTCGGGTTTCTGGCCGGGCGAACGCAGCACGCCGGCGGAAGGCACGACGAACAGCTTCGGCATGTGGGACGACACGGCCGAGCCCGGGCGCGAGGACGGGCTCCCCAATCCGCGCTATCCCGATCCCGATGCGCTGAAGGAATTCTTCGCGGCCAACGACGTCAAGTTGATCCTCGGGGCCCGCAACAACTTCAAGGCGCTCCCGGTGGACGGCGGCAACTTCGTCGAGGAGAACGACGGGGCGTTCGTTCGTGAGGCCATCGACCAGGGCTATCTGCTCAGCGACCCTGACGGCTCGCCCACGGTGCTCACGAAGGCGGTCTTCCCCGCCGGTCACAGCTATGTGCTCGACGCCTCGAACAGCGAGGCCGTCGACTGGTTCGTCGAGCAGTTGCAGGCGTGGGGCGTGGACGGGTGGAAGGAGGACGCGATGCTCTACACGCCGAGGCTGCATCGCGACGCCAATTGGAACCCGCTGCTCCTGGCGATGCACGAGGCCGGCGATCTGGTGATGGCGAGGAACGCCGCGTACTCGCTCCCCGGCGACATCCTGCGGATCAACGACACGATCTACGGCACCGGCGAGAATTTCCACACCGACCCTGATCGGATGCCGATCAACCTGCTGAACTTTGCCGCCAGCGGTGTCTCCAGCCTCTACGGCGACTACGTGGGTGGCACGCCTGAGGTTCCCATGACCGATCCGGCATACCAGAAGTACTACGTCCGGAATGCTCAGTTCGACGCGCTGCATCCGGCGATGGCGTTCGGGCGTGGTCCGTGGGAACTGGGACGCGACGATTACGCAGCTGCCGTGAAGAACGTGGCGCTGTGGCACGAGTCGATGCGGCCCTACATCTACGACGCCACCGTGGATGGGCACATGACCGGCTTCCCGTATGCCATGACACCGCTGCCCATCGCCTATCCCGACGACGAGAACACCTATCAGTTGGCCAATGACACGACTCGCCAATACGAATGGATGTTCGGCGAATCCCTCCTGGCGACTCCGGTATTCGGGGCCGACTTCGAGACGGCTCAATCGCGCGACGTCTATCTGCCGGCCGGGAAATGGATCGACATCGAGACAGGTTCGGTATTCCACGGGCCGACCACGCTGGAGGACTATGCGATGGGCTACGACCGGGTACCGGCGTTCGTCGGCGGCAAGGGCGTGACCGTCACCGGCACCGCCGACGAGCTGCGGGCCAACGTCTATCCGATCCAGACCGGTTCACGCTACGACTTCACCGACGGCGAGGACACGTCGCGGATCCGGAACGACAACACGGGGTGGGACACCGATTCGCTCACGGTCGAGGACTCCTCCACGGGCCGGTCCGTGACGTTCGACGTCGACCCGGTCACCGGCGCGCTGTCGTTCCCGATCACAGCGGGTCACGACTACCGACTGTCCGGCGGCGGTAGCGCCGAGCACTCCGTCCCCGTGGACACCGAACTGCCGGGCGAGGTCACCGGCCTGTCTCACGCCGAGGTGAACGGCCTGACCACCTTGCGGTGGAACCCGGCGGACGGCGCTCGTGCGTACGTGGTGTCGGCCAGCGGCACCGGAGCGTGCCCGACGGAGGGCGAGGTCGTCTTCGGCGCCACGACCGGAGCGGTCGAGCTCGCGCTCGGCGTACCCGCGTCGGCTGGCGGGAGCTACCGGGTCCAGGCGGTCAACAACGCCGGCGTCGGCGCCTACTCCGAGGCCCACTCCGTCGTTCCGCCCGACGAGGACGACTCCGGACCGGTCGTCGTCACCAACGAAGGTGAGCCACCTACCTGCGATCCGGAGCAGCCGGCGTACCAGGAGGCCGGCGTCTGGTCGCCCAGTGCGCTGAGCGGCTTCGACGAGTCCCGGACCCGCTTCAGCCGGGAGACTGGTGCGACGGCCACCTGGCGAGCCAGGCTGACGCCCGGAGCGTACGACGTCGCCGTGTGGTTCCCGGCGGACGCCATCTGCAGCGCCGACACCAGCTACGCCATCGGCCACGCCGCCGGGTCGACGGAGGTCCCGGTGGATCAGTGCACCGCCGGAGGCCAGTGGCACTCGCTCGGTGCCTACGACTTCGCCGACGGCTACGCGGCGGTCACCCTCACGGTGGGCAGCGGAACCGTGCGGGCCGACGCCGTGCGTTTCAGTCCCAGTCCGTAGCGGGGCAGCGGGCACCGCAGGTGGCATCCTGGATTTCGCTAGTCTCACCCGCGGTGCGGGTGGCCGCGGGCGAGACTGGCTGTATGGCCAGGGCGGGGGAGTCGATGCCGCGAGCGGTGCAGCCGATGTCGGCGACGCTCGCCACGAGCGTGCCCACCGACGATGAGCGGTGGGGGTTCGAGATCAAGTGGGACGGGATCCGCTCGATCGCCTATGTCGATGACGGCGTGCTGCGGATGACGAGTCGGACCCTGCGCGACATCACCGCCCAATACCCCGACCTGCACGGCCTGGCCGCCGCGTTGGCGGGGCGGCGGGCGGTGCTGGACGGGGAGATCGTCGCGCTCGACGTCCAGGGCCGGCCCAGCTTCCAACGCCTCCAGGCACGTATGAACGTCTCCCCGGCGCATCTCACGGCGCAGCTCCGCTCGGAGGTGCCCGTCGTCTACGTGGTGTTCGACCTGCTCTACCTCGACGGCCGCACCCTCATGACCACCTCCTACGAGGATCGCCGGGCCGAGCTCGACGGGGTGCTGGAGGCGGGGCCGCGCTGGCATGCCCCGGCCTACCTGCGCGGCCACGGTGCCGAGCTGCTCGAAGCCACCGCGCAGCAGCAGTTGGAGGGGGTCGTGGCCAAGCGGCTGGCCAGCCGCTACCACCCCGGCAAACGCGGCCAGGACTGGTTGAAGATCAAGAACATCCGCCGGCAGGAGTTCGTCATCGGCGGCTGGCTGCCCGGCGAGGGTGCGTTCACCGGGTTCCTCGGCGCGCTCACCGTCGGCTACTACGACGCCGACGGGGTGTTCCGTTACGCCGGGCGGGTCGGCACCGGCATGACCCTCCAGCACCGCCGCCAGCTCAAGGCCCTGCTCGCCCCGCTCACCGTCGCGGAGTCCCCGTTCGTGGGCGCGCAGCCGGACAAGCCCGGCGCGATCTTCGTCCGCCCCGAGCTGGTCTGCGAGGTCGCCTTCACCCAATGGACCACCATCGGCACCCTGCGCCAACCCGCCTACAAGGGCCTACGCACCGACAAGCTCGCCGCAGACGTCATCCGCGAGGAACCCGGCTAGGGAGGAGTCTCAGGTTCGAGTGACTGCGTGGTGGGCGACGCGTCCCCTGGCAAGCCATCAGAGTGCGGTGGCGCGACAGGTAGTTTCACCGTGACGCGTAGCCCGCCAGCGGGGCGGGGGGTGAGGGTAAGGGTTCCGTCGTGTGCGTGGGCGATGCTCTTGACGATTGCCAGGCCAAGGCCGGTACCCGTGTGGTCGGCGCGTACTCGTTCGGTGCCGCGCTGAAAGCGTTCGACAAGCCTGGACACCGAAGGTGGGGCGAGCTTCTCGCCGGTGTTCTCGACGGTGAGGGCCACAGTGGTGGCGTGAGCGCTGGTTGTGACCCACACGATGCCCTCCTCCGGCAGGTTGTGGACGATCGCGTTGTGCACGAGATTCGTCGTCATCTGCAACAGGAGCGCCTGTGAGCCGATGGCGGGGGCCAGGTCGCCGGAGGTCTCCAGGGTGAGGCCGCGTTGCTCCGCGAGTGGGAGAAGCGTCTCGGTGGCCTCCTCCGCGAGGAGGGACAGGTCGACGCGTGCTCGGGTGAACGAGCGTTGGTCGGCGCGGCTGAGCAGGAGTAATGCTTCGGTGAGGTCGATCGCTCGGGCGTTGACGAAGTGGAGGCGTTCGAGGAGTTCGCCGGTGTCGCGGTTCGGATCGTTGCGGGCTACGTCGAGAAGGGTCTGTGTGATCGCCAGCGGGGTGCGCAGCTCGTGAGAGGCGTTGGCTGCGAATCTCCGCTGTTCGGCGACCTCTGCCTCGAGCCGCGCGAGCATGGTGTCGAAGGCGTCGGCGAGTTCGCGGAACTCGTCTGTGCGGCCTTCCAACTGGATTCGGTGGGCGAGCGATCCGTCCGCGGCCAGGCGTGTGGCATGGGTGATGCGCCGCAGTGGGGCGAGCATGCCGCCGGCGAGGATCCACCCGCCCAGGAGGCCGAAAACTAGCAGGAAGGCCAACGCCGCGGCCGCCTTCGGGAAGAAGGCGCGCTCGAGGTCGGAGCGGCTGGGGACGGGCAACCCGCGGGTGCGGACCACGTCGGGGACATAACGCAGCAGGAACACCCACACGACCGCGAGCAGCAAGGCACCCGCGAGCATGAGGAACCCCGCGTAGCTGAGGGTGAGTTTGAGGCGAACGCTCATGCCAGGCGCCCTATCCACGGTCATCGCCCTCAGGTCCAGCGCCGGGCGCCGTGTCGACGCGGTAGCCGACGCCTGCCACGGTGGCGATGATCCCGGGTTCCCCGAGGCGCTTGCGCAATGCCGAGACCGTGATGCGCACGGCGTTAGTGAACGGGTCGGCGTTCTCGTCCCACGCCCGCTCCAGGAGTTCTTCGGCGCTGACCACACCGCCTTCGGCCGCGACGAGGACTTCGAGCACGGCGAACTGCTTGCGGGTCAGCGCGACGTAGCGGCCGTCGCGGTAGACCTCGCGGCGGAACGGATCCAGCCGCAGACCCGCGATCTCCCACACGGGTGGCCTGGTGTGCGCTCGCCTGCGGTCGAGTGCTCTGAGCCTGAGCACGAGCTCTCGGAGTTCGAAGGGCTTGGTGAGGTAGTCGTCGGCGCCGAGCTCGAACCCGGAGGCCTTGTCGTCGAGCCGGTCAGCGGCGGTGAGCATCAGGATCGGCATGCCGGTGCCGGACGCGACGATGCGTGTGGCGATCTCGTCGCCGGAAGGGCCTGGGACATCGCGGTCGAGGACGGCGATGTCGTAGCCGTTGACGCTCAGCAGTTCCAGGGCGGTGTCGCCGTCACCGGCGATGTCGGCCGCGATCGCCTCCAGGCGCAGTCCGTCGCGGATGGCTTCCGCCAGATAGGGCTCGTCCTCGACGATCAACACACGCATAGGACTCTCGATGCTACGAGCCCGCGCATATCGTCGGCATATCGAAAACCACATACGTGCTGACAACACCACGCCGCCTTGCCTGGAGGCATGTTCTCCAGCGAACCGGCAAGAACACCTGCCCGCCGTGCCCGATCGATCATCCTCGCTGCCCTTGTCGTCGTCAGCGCGACGCTTGTCGGCGTCATCATGCTTTTCCAGTTGCTGGCGCCCTCGTCCCCCTCGGCCGCATCACCACTCGTCGACACGGCGGTCACCGACGCCCCGCCGACGGCCGCCGATCGTCAGCTGAGACCTCCGCGTCCGCACGGCGACCACGACGGTGCACGTGACGACCGCGAGCTCGCAGCTGGCGCCGTCCCTGACGGCGTGACGGTCTTCGACGACGACGTTCCGGCAGTGGCCAACCTCGATCCCGAACTGCTCGATGCCTTCCGCCAGGCCGCGACCGATGCCGAAGACGACGGGGTCGAGTTCCACGTCAACAGCGGCTGGCGTTCCCCGGAGTACCAGGATCAACTGCTTCGCGAGGCCGTCTCCGAATACGGCTCGGAAGAGGAAGCTGCCCGATGGGTGGCCACCGCGGACACGTCTCTTCACGTGACCGGGGACGCGATCGACATCGGGCCCTCCGATGCCACGGCGTGGCTGTCCGAACACGGCGCCGACTACGGGCTGTGCCAGATCTACACCAACGAGCCCTGGCACTACGAACGTCGCCCCGAAGCCATCGATGACGGTTGCCCGGCCAGGTACGCCGACCCCACGCGCGATCCACGGATGCGGCAGTGACCGTGCGCTCGGCTGGTCCAGCGATGGTGCGTCGTGGTGCTGAAGCGCGGCCCTGCATGTCAGTGGTGACGGGCAGGATGAGGACGTGCAGCCTGTCGTGGTCCCGGAGTCTGGGGGCACCGTGCGTCTCGTCGGCCTGGGCGGGGCGGGTGAGCAGCGGGTCGGGGCGGGGGAGTTGGCCGCCGTCGTGCGCGAGGCCGAGGCCGGGGCCGGATCGGCGGCGAGGCTGCGATGGACGTGGGACGACACGAACCGGTGGTACCCGGCGCTGCTCGCGGCGGGCGTGCGGGTCGAGCGGTCGTACGACCTGCGGTTGGCGCACCGGATCCTCCGGCAGTCGGCGCTGGTGACCTGGCCGGCGCTCGACGAGGAGTCTTCCGAGGCGTGGGACGGCATGCCGGCTGCGCCGCTGACCTCTGGCACGGCCGCGCCGGCCCGCGAGGAGCAAGCGGCGCTGTTCGCCGGCCTGGGGCCGGTGGAGGTGGTGCCGGAGACGGATCCGGCCTCGGAGCTCCGAACTCAGGATGCAGCGGTCACGGAGTCGTCCGCGGCGGGGCGGTTGCGACTGCTCCTGGCGGCCGAGGCCGCGGGCGCCTTGGTGGCGGTGGAGATGTTCCACGCCGGGTTGCCGTGGCTGGCCGACGTCCACGACGCGATCCTCGCCGAGAACCTCGGGCCGCGGCCGCGAACGGGGGAGCGTCCCGCGCGGCTGGAGGACCTTGCCGACCGGATCCGCAGCGCCCTGGACGCTCCGCAGAGTCTCAATCCGGATTCCCACCGGGATCTCCTCAAGGCCATGGAGCTTGCGGGCGTCGGCGCGCGCAGCCTCCGCAAGTGGGACCTGGAGCGGCTCGACCATCCGGTCATCGAACCGCTGCTGGAGTACAAGTCGTTGTATCGGCTGCTGACGGCCAACGGATGGTCCTGGCTCGATGCGTGGGTGCGTGGTGGGCGGTTCCGCAGCGAGTACGTCGTGGGTGGCGTCGTCACGGGCCGCTGGGCGTCCAGCGGCGGGGGAGCGCTGCAGCTCCCGAAGAACGTGCGCCGGGCGGTGGTGGCGGACCCCGGGTGGACGTTCGTCGTCGCCGACGCAGCTCAGCTCGAGCCGAGGGTCCTGGCGGCGATGGCCGGCGACGAGGCCATGGCCGCGGCCGGGCGCGGACCTGATGGCCGGGGTGCGGACATGTACGCGGGGATCGTCGCGTCCGGCGCGGTGGCGACACGCGAGCTGGCCAAGGTCGGCATGCTCGGCGCGATGTACGGCGGAACCACCGGGTCCAGCGCTCAGGTGCTGCCGCAGCTCGCGAAGGCATTTCCCCGCTCGCTGGCCTTCGTCGACGAGGCCGCCAGGGCTGGCGAGCGCGGCGAGGTGGTGTCGACCCATCTGGGTCGAAGTTCGCCGCTGCCCGGGGCGACCTGGCACGAGGCGCAGTCCGGGGCGTACCAGGACGACGCCGGGGAGGACGCGGCGGCGCGGGCCCGGTCCCACACACGCGGCTGGGGCCGATTCACCCGCAACTTCGTCGTGCAAGGGACGGCCGCGGAATGGGCCATGTGCTGGCTGGCGTCGATCCGCCGGCGGCTGTGGGCGCTGGGGCGGGCGCAGCCGCCCGACGCAACCGACGGTCAGGTGCCTGAGCCGTTCGCCGCGCGTGCGCACCTCGTGCTCTTCCTCCACGACGAGGTGGTGATCCACACGCCGGTCGCGTTGGCCGAGGCCGTGGCCGACGAGGTGCGGGCCGCCGCGGCCGAAGCCGGACGGCTCCTGTTCGGCGGCTTCCCGGTGCAGTTCCCGCTGAGTGTCGCCGTGGCCGACTGCTACGCCGACGCGAAATGACCGAGGCACCACGACGCCCCGCCGTCACACGCGTGCGGCCCCGCTCGACCCGGATGCTGGGGCACACGCGGCATTGCGGCCGACCTTCTCACGCCGTTGGGTGAGTCGAGTGGCGCGCCGCCGGATGAACGGGCGCTCGTCCGGGTTCCGTTTTGCGAGCTTTCGGTGCTCGGGAGTGGAGCCACTCGGGTTACGAAGGCCTGGCGCAGAGTTGACCCGAAAGCTCGGTCCAAAGCTCTCGTAGTTGATCTCCATCTCAAGTTCTGACATAACATCGCGCTATAGGGCGAGAGTGGCATCATCATCGCCCATGACGTCTCTGACACCCCCCGGCTACATTGCGGACTACCCGACTGGTAAGCACGAGCCGATGGGTCGCAACCTGCGCGCCACGGCGCACGATTCCTCGAACTATTTCGCACCGCTCCAAAACCAGAATCGAAGCCTGGCGGCCATCATCATGCCCATCTCGAGGCCCATCTCGAATGTGCGTGACATTCTGCGGCAAAACATGCGTCTCTGTGAGCGTCATGGCATTCAACTGGTAGCGCTCTGCAGCGGGGCGGCCCGGGCCAGTGAATTTGCGACGCTTACCAAGGACTTCGAGATGCTGGCCTGGACAGCGGTAGGCGGTCCGTTCACGTTTGGGGATACCAATTTTGATTTTACCTCGTGCGGCGCGCCGTTTGGCTTCCCGTCCGAGCACGACCTGGCGGCTAAACGCAACTTCGGTCTACTATTGGCCCGACATATGGGCTGGAGTTATGTGCTCTTCGCCGATGACGACATTCGCCTTACCGACGCCCTAATTTCCAAGCAAATCGCTTTGGCCCGTCAGGGCGCCGTGCTGGCAGCGCACAATTCCCGTGATTATCCCGACCATTCCGTTGTCGTAGGAGCCTACCGTGAGCTCTATGGTGCAGGCAACGTCGACACCTACCTGAGCAGCCAAGCCCTACTCCTGAGCGTCGAAGATGGATTGCTCAGCTTCTATCCTCAGATCTACAACGAAGACTGGCTGTTCATTCTTCCCTATGTACTCAAGCATGGCAAAGCCGTCTGGTCGGGCAGCGTAAAGCAGCGAGAATACAACCGTTTCGTCCGCCAGCGCGCTAGACATGAAGAGGCCGGCGACCTCATCGCCGAGGGTCTCATGCGCTTGGCCGTCGACATTGTCGCCAACCGCCGCGACCGCACTTACGGGGAACTGCTCGAGGCGCTGGCCGAACGCGCCGATGCGACCTTCTGGGAGAAGGAAATCCTCCGCCGGGCGGTGTTCATTCGTGAATTGTTGCTCAGGAGTTCCCCCAGATTCCTACGGCCCAAGAGCGTTCGCATCCAGGGCTCGCTCAAGGTGTCGCTGCGCACCCTGGTGGGTGACGACTCGCACAGTGGCCTCGACCCAGAGCAAATCGCCTGCTGGGTGACGGCGTGGGTCGACGATCTCAAGCGGTGGTGCAATTTCAAGGTCGAGCCGCTAGCACGCCGCAGCATCGCCGCTGCTCTGCAGGAACTGAATGCCCAGGAACGCTCACTGTACCGAGATCTCGGCCGCGTCCCCGGCATCTACAGCTCGGACGCGGACCATGCGGACAACCCCGTCGCTCAAGCCTTGTGTCGGTTGCCCGCGGCAGATCGCCACGCCTCGCAGGTCCGCGGAGTTGCGTCCACCTGGGTGCTTTCGCAGTACATGAAGCAGAGGCAACTACGATTTGAGGACATCCGCCGCGCCACCAAGCGTCTGCGTTACGACCGTCCCATACGCTCACTCATCGGCAACAAACCGGTCGGCACTGTCGTCATGGTCGTTCGGTGGTTCGAGAGTGTGGAATCGATCGGCAAGAGCTTCCGGCGTATCATCGACTGGAACACTGGCGCCAAGCCGATCCATGTGATCGTCTGGATCATCCCCGAACACCGGGTTTCCGGTTACTATCGTGAATACCTCATGGCCCAGCTCATGCTTGAAACTTCCGGGACCAACATTCGGTTGCTGTCGTGCATCGGCCACCCCACGCCGGAGCCGGAACTCGACGTGTTGACCCAGGAAATCATCGGTGTAGTGGGACTAGCCTATTGGAAGAACGGTATCGCCGCGGTTGGCCACATGGTCGCGATAGCCAATACCGACGGTGAGCCGTTGTTCAGCGGCGACCTGGCCACGTTGCAAATGGGAGTTCCTGGGCGATCGGATCGGTCACTGCCTGAGATCATCGAGTCGATGAACTCTCCGGAAGAGCCCACCACGCTGCGTACTCCCGAGGAGTTGCGGGCCAATTCCCTCATCCGTCAGCGCCTTCTCCACCGCACCGCGCGCTCGCAACGCACGAAGGGGGGCCACGAAGTCCAGGCTGCGGTCCGCCTGCGCAAGTCCATGAAGGCCGCCGGCATGAGCTGGCTCGCCATAGACGACCAGCATCACCAGACCCACATCCATCACGAAAGAGGGGATGAGGCCCTTGTCCAGACCGACCACGTAGCAGTAGTGCCGATAAGGTATGGCACCGACCTGACCCACGCCGAGAGCGCTCTAGATCAGGCCCTGGCCAAATTTGCCAGGCTGCGCTCGTCGATCGGGCGCACCGCAGACGTGAACTTCGTGATCTACGGCCCCGAATCGCCAGCCGAGCTCAACGCCTATCGTGCCAGGTTGGTCGAGGAGCTGCGATTCCACCGAGAACTGCCGCAGTTCACGACCCTCGTGACACATGTCTTGCCTAGCGCGGCGGTCGACGACCCAAGCCGCTTGCCGAAGATCGCACAGGCAATGGTGCGATACGAATACTGGCTGGCGAACGACTCCGCGGCCCCAACGCTCCTGTGGGTGACCGCCAACCGGCGTGGACGTTCGAGAATCGTGAAGCGACGTCCGTCCCTATTTCTTGAGAACCTGCAATTGGGAGAAGGGTCCTCTCCCAACACCGGCGCGCTCGCGCCGGCCACGAGGAGTTGATATCGGCATCGTTGCCACGTCGACGCTGGTGATTGCCACCACTGAGGGGCATCCCGTACCGCATCGGCACGACCACAAGATCGGTGCGGTCCACCCAGGGTGAGGCCGCCATGACTGGAGTAGGAGCGCGAGCGGGCATCGCCAAGCGAGTCGGGTGCTGAAGATGCGCTCGACGTCCCAAACCAGGCACGAGAGATGTCAACCGACGATCGACACCTCGTGGCCGCATGACCACGGAGAAGGACATCAGCGCTTGACCGTGTAGTGCAGGTGCAACACACGATCGCCCTGGACGACCTTGTCGGGATCGTCGAGGAGCACCGTGCCGGCGTGACTGCCGAAGAACCGCACCCCCTCGCCCAGAACCACCGGC
>DATCVR010000130.1:0-16156 GCA_036566745.1 Jiangellaceae bacterium
GGTGCCGTGGGCGTCGATGGCGGTGCTGGTGCGGGCCGCCTCGGCCATCCCGGTGATCCGGCGTGCCCTGACCTCGGCGAGCGTCCCGGTCTCCGTGCGGCTCGACGAGGTCCCGCTGATCGACCAGCCACCGGTACGGGCACTGCTCGCCCTCCTCGAGATCGTCACCGGGCGCCGCCCGATCGACGCCGAGCTGGCGATCGACCTCCTCACCGGCCCGCTGGGCGGGGCCGACGCGCTGGCGGTGCGGCGGCTGCGCCAGGAGCTGCGCCGCGACGAGCTCGCGGCCGGTGGTGGGCGATCCTCCGGCGAGCTGCTCGTCGAGGCGCTCCAGCAACCGGTCGTGCTGGCCACCCTCGACCACACCTCGGTGGCTCCCGCGGTGCGCATCACCCAGCTCGTCCAGGCCGGGCGCGAGGCCGCCGACGAGCCCGGTGCCACGGCCGAGGACGTCCTGTGGGCGATCTGGTCGGCGTCCGGGCTGGGCGGCCGCTGGTCCCGCCTCGCCCTGACGTCCAGCGCCGCCGCGCCGGCGGCCGACCGCGATCTCGACGCCGTGGTGGCGTTGTTCGACTCCGTGGCGCGCTACGTCGACCGGATGCCCGGAGCCGGGCCCGTGGGGTTCCTCGACTACCTCCGCGACCAGCAGATCCCGTCCGACTCGTTCGCGTCCGGCGCGCCGTCCGGTCCGGCGGTCACGGTGATGACCGCCCACGCCTCCAAGGGCCTCGAATGGGACGTCGTGGCGGTGGCCGGGGTTCAGGAAGGCGTGTGGCCCGACTTCCGCGAGCGCGGCACGCTGCTGGGCACCGAGGTGCTCGTCGACGTGGCCGCCGACCGCGACGACTTCGCCCCCAGCCGCGCGACGGCCCGCCTGGCCGAGGAACGCCGGCTGTTCTACGTCGCGCTCACCCGCGCCCGCCGACGGCTGATCGTCACCGCGGTGTCCGACGACGACGCCCAGCCCTCGCGGTTCCTGGACGACCTCGATCCGGTGCCCTCCGATGCCGCGGCGCCCGAACGCGTCGTCGAACAGCCCAGCAGATCGCTCGACCTCCCGTCGGTGGTCGCCGAGCTGCGCCGGGTGGTGTGCGACCCCGCCCAGCCTGGTGCCCGGCGCGAGGCAGCGGCGGTCCACCTCGCCCGGCTGGCCGACGCCGGCGTACGCCAGGCCGATCCCGACCAGTGGTACGGCCGGCGCCCGCTCTCGATCGAGGAACCCCTGGGCGAGCCCGACGTGCCCGTACGGATCTCACCCTCGAAGGTCGAGGAGTTCAACCGCTGCGAGCTGCGGTGGTTGCTCAAGGCGTGCGGTGCCACCGACTCCGACATGACCCGCGCCGGCGTGGGGTCGTTGGTCCACGATCTCGCCGAGCGAGCGGTGCGCGAGCAGTGGTCCGACGCCACCCTCCTGGCCGAGCTCGACCACGCCTGGCCGTCCCTCGACGTCGGCGAGGGCTGGGTGGCGGCGCGCGAGTACACCCGGGTCCGCGACATGGTCGAGCGGCTCGGGCGATGGCTGCGGTCCAACCCGCGCCGCACGGTCGGCGTCGAGGTCGACTTCGACGTCCAGATCGACAACGCCCGGCTGGTCGGCCGGGTCGACCGCCTCGACGCCGACGCCCTGGGCCGGCTGGTCGTGGTCGACTACAAGACCGGCGTGAGCGCGCCCACCGCCGCCGAGCTCGGCGAACACGCCCAGCTCGCCACCTATCAGCTGGCCGTCGAGTACGGCGCGTTCGACGAGGTCAGTGGGGGAGTCCGCGATTCCGGCGGGGCCAGCCTGGTCCAGCTCGGCAAGCCGTCCAAGGGCGAGGCGCGTGAGCAGGTCCAGGCCCCGCTCGCCGACGCCCCCGATCCCAAGTGGGCCGCCCGCCTGGTCGCCGACACCGCCGAGGGCATGTCCCAGCCGGTGTTCACCGCGCGCCGCGGCGGTTGGTGCGGCTTCTGCCCGGCCCGGCCGTCCTGCCCGGTGTTCCCCGACGGCGAGCAGGTCACCCCGTGACCACCACCATCCGGTTCAGCCCGGTCGAGCTCGCCCGCCGCCTCGGCCAGCCCGAGCCCACCGCCGAGCAGGCCGCGGCCATTTCCGCCCCGCTCGACCCCGGGGTGGTCATCGCCGGCGCGGGCTCCGGCAAGACCGAGACCATGGCGGCGCGGGTCGTCTGGCTGGTGGCCAACCAGTTCGTCCGCCCCGAAGAGGTCCTGGGCCTGACCTTCACCCGCAAGGCCGCCCGCGAGCTGGCCGCCCGGGTCCGGAGGCGACTGGCCCAGCTGGCCGCGCGCGGGCTCATCGACCCAGCCAGTGGGCTGCTCGACGGCGAGGCCACCGTCTCCACCTACGACGCCTACGCCGGGCGCATCGTCGCCGAACACGCCCTCCGGCTCGGTCGCGAACCCAGCGCCCGCCTCGTCACCGAGGCGGTGAGTTGGCAATACGCCCAGCGCGTGGTGTCGTCCTACGACGGCCCGATGGACGCCGTCGCCTACGCCCCGTCCACCGTGGTGGCGAAGGTGTTGGCGCTCCACTCCGAGTTGGCCGGTCATCTCGTCGACCCCGCCGACGTCGCGGGCCTAGCGGCGGCCATGCGCGCCGAGGTCGAGGCGCTGCCGCGCGCCGAGGGCCAGCGCACCAAGGAGCTCGTGTACGCCGACGTCGCCAAGGCGCTGGGGGTTCAGGACGCCCGGGTGGCGATGCTGCCCATGGTCGAGGCGCTGCGCCGCCGCAGGCGGGCCGACGACGTCGTCGACTTCGCCGACCAGGCCGAGCTCGCCGCTCAGCTCGCCCATCGCTTCGACGAGGTCGGCGAGGCGGAGCGGTCGGCCTATCGGGTAGTCCTGCTCGACGAGTACCAGGACACCAGCCACGCCCAGCTCGTGCTGCTGCGCGCCCTCTTCGGCGGCGGCCACGCCGTGACGGCCGTGGGCGACCCGTGCCAGTCGATCTACGGCTGGCGCGGCGCCACCTCGGGCACCCTCGCGGCCTTCCGCCGCGAGTTCAGTGCCGCCGACGGCGCTCCGGCTCGGCTCGACTCCCTGACCACGAGCTTCCGCAACAGCCCTGACGTGCTCCGGGTGGCGAACCGGCTCTCCGACCCGCTGCGCGCCGAGGGCCTCACCGTGCCCGAGCTCGCGGCCTTCGAGGGGCTGCCCGGCGGCGAGGTCGTGGCCGCGCTCCATCTCACGGTCGACGACGAGGCCGCCGACGTCGCGCGGCGCGCGAGGGAGTTCTGGGACGCCGCGCCGCCGGGCCGGAGCGCGGCCGTGCTCGTGCGCACCCGCAGCCAGATCCCCCGCATCGAGGCCGCCCTGCGCGCCCTCGATCTCCCGGTCGAGGTGGTGGGGGTCGGCGGCCTGCTCGTCACCCCCGAGGTCGCCGACATCGTGGCCACGCTGCGGGTCATCGCCGATCCGGCCCGTGGCGACGCCCTGATGCGGCTGCTCACGGGGGCCCGCTGGCGGATCGGTCCACGCGACCTCGACGCCCTGGCCCGCTGGGCGCGCCGGATGAGCGGCGGGCCGGTGCGCGCCGCCGGCGGCGCCGAGGCTGGCGCGTCAGCGGGTGCCGAGCCCGGCCCGCCAGGAGGCTCCGGTGCGGTCGACCGAGGTGTGCCCGCCGACGACGTCGACGCGCTGAGCATCGTCGACGCCCTCGACGCGCTGCCGGGGCCCGGCCGCTTCTCGCCCGAGGGCCACCGGCGGCTCAGCCAGCTCTCGGCCGAGCTGCGTGGCCTGCGGCGGCGCACCGGCATGGCGCTGCCCGAGCTCGTCCATGCCGTCGAGCGCACTCTGGGCCTCGACGTCGAGGTGGCCGCGCGCCGGGGTCCGTCGGGCCGGGTCAACCTCGATCGCTTCCTCGACGTCGCCGCCGAGTTCGAGGCGGCCGGCGAGGCGCCCACGCTGTCGTCGTTCCTGGCCTACCTCGACGCCGCCGAGACCGCCGAGCGTGGCCTGGCTCCGGGCGAGGTCGAGGTGTCCGGCGAGCGGGTCCAGGTGCTCACCGTCCATGGCTCCAAGGGGCTCGAATGGGACGCCGTGTTCGTCACCGGGCTGGTCGACAAGGTGTTCCCGTCCGGCGGCGAGAAGGATCGTGCCTGGCTGGGTGACCCGGGCGAGCTGCCCTATCCGTTGCGGGGCGACGCCGACGCGCTGCCACGGCTCGAACTCCGTGGCTCCGCCGACCAGCAGGACGTCCGGGCCGCGGTCGAGCGGTTCATGCACGAGGCAGCCGCGGCCGGGCGGCTCGAGGAGCGGCGGCTCGGTTATGTCGCGGTCACCCGGGCCCGCGGGCTCCTCGTGTGCAGCGGTTACCGCTGGGACGATGCCGTGCGCCCCCGGCAGCCCTCGCCGTTCCTCGAGGAGATCCGCGAGGTCTGTCTCGACGGCGGTGGCGAGGTCGCGGTCTGGGTCGACGAGCCGGGCGAGACCAACCCGCTGGCCGAGAACGAACCGGTCCGGCGCTGGCCCTACGACCCGCTCGGGGCTCGGCGGGTGCTCATCGACGAGGGTGCCCGGCTCGTCCAGGCCGCCCGGGCCGATGGCGCGGTCGCGCACACCCTCGACGTCATGGCCGCCGCGGCCGAATGGGACGACGAGGTCGAGCGACTCCTGGCCGAACGCGAGCGCCTTCGCGCCGATCATCCCCTCGAGGTGCCGCTTCCCGACCAGCTCTCGGTGTCCCAGCTCGTCCAGTTGCGCGCCGATCCCGAGTTGTTGGCGGAGTCGCTGCGCCGCCCGGTGCCGCGCCCGCCGTCCCCCCTCGCGCGCCGCGGCACCGCGTTCCATGCCTGGCTCGAGACCCGATGGGGCGCGCCCGGCCTGCTCGACGTCGACGAGATGCCCGGCTTCGCCGACGAAGGCGGTGCTCCCGATCGTGAGGTCGCGGCTCTCCAGCAGGCCTTCCTCGACTCCGCGTGGGCGGCGCGCACACCGGTCGAGGTCGAGGCGCCCTTCGAGCTGTTGGTCGCCGGGGTGCTGGTCCGCGGGCGGGTCGACGCCGTGTTCACCACCTCCGACGGCGGCATCGACGTGGTCGACTGGAAGACCGGCCGGCATCCTCGCGACCCCGACGAACAAGCGGTGCGGGCGGTGCAACTCGCGGCCTATCGACTCGCATTCTCCCGGCTTCGCGGAATTCCCCTCGACGACGTCGGTGCGGCATTCCATTACGTGCCCGACAACCTCACCTCCCGGCCCGTCGATCTGCTCGGATATGACGAGCTGGAATCCCTGGTCAGGTCGGTTCCCGCGGCCGACGAAGCGTCCTGATGACGAGACGGACCGTTGATCTTCGGCGTTTTGACCGGAACACTGACCTCTCGTGACGATCGAGCTACAGCCTCTGCGCCGCATTGCCGCGTACGCCATCTGCACCGATCACGCACAGCGGATCCTGATGATCCGCGAGTCCGCGCGGTCGGGTACACCCGGTGTGTGGACCCTGCCCGGCGGCGGTGTCACCCACGGCGAGGCACCGGCCCACGCCGTGGTGCGCGAGGCCCTCGCCGAGACCGGAGCGCTGGTGCGCGCCCGCGAGCTGGTCGACGTGCTGGCCGACACCCGCGCCCTGCCCCACCGCGGAGTCACCATCCACACCGACCGCATCATCTTCTGGGCCGACATCGTCGAGCCGCCCCGGCTGGGGGTCACCTCGCCGATGGTCGACGAGGCCGCCTGGGTCAGCCTCGAGGAGGCGTCCGGGCTCCAGCTACGGCCGTTCGTCGCGAATGCCCTGAAGCTTCCGCTGTCGGCGGTCGACCTGCCGCCCGAGCAGATGCCCGAGCTTCCCGGGTTCCACATCATCAACGACCCCGACGGCCGTCCCACCGTCCAGCGCTTCGCCGCGTACGGGCTGGTCAGCGACTCCTCCGGGCGAGTGCTGCTCACCCAGGTCGCCGCCGGCTTCCCGGACGCCGGGTGCTGGCACCTGCCTGGCGGCGGCACCGACTTCGGCGAGCAGCCGGCCCAGGCGCTGCTGCGCGAGCTGGTCGAGGAGACCGGCCAGGAGGGGCGGGTCCGCGGTCTGCTCGGGGTGGCCAGCCACCACGAGGCCGAGCAGGTCGGGCCCGAGGGCTTCCCGATCGACTGGCACGGCGTGCGTCCCTACTACGACGTCGTGGTCGACGATCCGCGGCCGGTGGCGGTGGCCGACGTCGGTGGTTCCACGGTCGGCGCCCGGTGGTTCAGCCGCGCCGAGGCGGCCTCGCTCGCGATCACGCCGGTCACGGCCGAGGCGTTCGCGTCGGCGGGCATCGCCGCCTGAGCCGTTCAGCGTCGCCGCAGCACCGCCAGCACCGGACGATGATCGCTGCCCGGATGGGCGTCGAGCACGCTGAACGACACGACGTCCCAGGTGCGCGCGTCGACCAGCACGTGGTCGATGGGCGCACCGAGCCAGGCCGGCCAGGTCGCGGGCCAGGTTCCCACCGCGGCCGCATCCCGCTCGGCTGCCGCGTCGACACAGCCGCCGTGCTCGCGCAGCGCCGGGTGGTCGAGGGTGGCGTTGAAGTCACCCGCCACGATGGCCCCGGGCAGCGACGTGCACTGCTCCACCGCCCAGACGGTGTCCCGCTTCCACCACGGCATGACGCCCGTTCCCGGCGGGTAGGCGTGCACGGCCACGATCGGCGGGCCGTCGCCCTCGGGCTTGACCACGTACGAGCCGAGATGCCCGTCGGCCTGCGGTAGGGGTTCGCCGTACGGGCCGAGCCGGTCCGCCACGAGCAGCCCGGTCGACGACGTGATCGCGTCGATGTGGCGATGGCGGACCTGCATGCCGCCGACCCGATCGGCGACCTCCTGCGTCGTGGCCAACGAGGTCTCGGGGAGCACCACGACATCCACATCGTGCCGCTCGACCAGGTCCGCGATGTCCTGCGGCGGGACTTGGTCGTAGAGCGTGTTGAAGGCGAGGACCCGCACGTCGCCGGAGCCGCCACCGGCCGCGCCGGTCGTGGTGTCGTCGCCGGCCGCCGCGTCGTCCGACCATCCCCGCTGAGCCATGATCGTCAGCGAGACCACCGACGCGGCGATCGCCACCACGGCCACGGGCACCGCCACCGCCCTCGTCCGGCGCAGCGCCACCGCGACGATGCCCACGACCGCCGCGAGCGCCACACCGGCGAGTACCCCCACGCCCCGCATCGCCACCAGCTGGGCGGGACCGAACACGTCGGCCACGCCGAGGCCTTGCGGCCAGACGACCACGACCGCGGCCAGGAGGGCCAGTACGGCGGCGACCGCAGCGACCACGGCGGCCACGCGGGCCGTCCGCGGGCGCCTCACGCCACGACGGTGGCGAGCGCCAGCTCGGCCATGGCGGCGAAGGTGCGCTCGCGCTCGTCGGCCGAGGTCTCCTCACCCGTGACCAGGCTGTCGCTGGCCGTGCAGACCGCCAGCGCGCGCGCCCCGAACTTGGCGGCGAGCGTGTAGAGGGCCGCGGCCTCCATCTCGACCGCGAGCACGCCGTACTCGGCCAGCCGGTCCCGCAGCTCGGCGCGGTCGAAATAGAACGAGTCGCCGCTGAAGATCGAGCCCACGTGGAGCGGCGCGCCCGCGGCCTCGGCCTTCTCGACGAAGGTCCGGAGCAGCCCGAAATCGGCCGTGGGGGCGTAGTCGAGGCCCTCGAAGCGCAGGCGGTTCATCGAGGAGTCCGTGCAGGCACTCATCGCGACGACGAGATCGCGGATGCGGACCTTCTCCACCATCGCGCCGCACGAGCCGACCCGCACGAGCGTCCGCGCGCCGTACTCGGCCAGCAGCTCGTGGACGTAGATCGACAGCGACGGCTGGCCCATGCCGGTGCCCTGCACCGACAGGCGGCGGCCTTGGTACGTGCCGGAGAACCCGAGCATGTTGCGGACGCTCGAGTAGCAGGTGGCGTCCTCGAGGTAGGTCTCGGCGATCCACTGGGCGCGCAGGGGGTCACCCGGCAGCAGGACGGTGTCGGCGATCGCGTCGGGCGCAGCGGCGATGTGTGTGCTCACGGAGACCGACCGTACCCGGCCCCGCCGCAGGGTCGTAGGGTCGATGCCCGTGGACCAGGACTACGTGCTCCCCGGGCCGCTCGCGCTGGCCCGGGCCACCGTCGACCGGGCGGCGCACCATCGCAACGATCCGGAATGGCTCGCGCGGGCCTGGTCCGATCCGGCCAGCAGGGTGGTCGTCGTGGGCGAGTCGACAGTGGCGGTCGATGCCGACGCGAAGGCGCTGTCGTTCGTCTCGCCCGCGGACGCCCCCGAGGGCGATCGGTTCTTCCTCGGCCTGGACGACGGCGTGGCCTACCTGGCCGTCCACATCGGCGAGGCGCCGGCTCACGGCGCCACGCTGCGTGAGGCCGGGGTGTATCTCGACGATCGCGACGCCGGCCTGGCGGTGCACTCCATCGCGCTGGCCAACTGGCACACCACTCATACGCACTGCCCGCGCTGCGGCGCACCGACCGTGATCGAGTCCGGCGGCCACGTGCGTCGCTGCGCCGCCGACGGCTCCGAGCACTACCCGCGCACCGACCCGGCGGTGATCATGCTGGTGGTGGACGAGAACGAGCGATGCCTGCTGGGCCGCGGGGGTTCGTGGCCGGATCGCCGGTACTCCACGCTGGCCGGCTTCGTCGAGCCGGGGGAGTCGCCGGAGCACGCCGTGGCCCGCGAGGTGCTCGAAGAGTCCGGCATCGTGGTCGACTCGTGCCGTTACGCCGGTGCCCAGCCCTGGCCGTTCCCGACGAGCCTGATGCTGGGCTTCTACGCCAGCGCCCGCGGCGACGTGCCGACGCCCGACGGCGACGAGGTGGTCGAGGCCCGCTGGTTCACCCGCGAGGAGCTCGAGACCCTGACCGCCGCGGGTGAGATCGGCCTGCCCAGGGGCATCTCGATCGCCCGGAAGCTGGTCGAGGGGTGGTTCGGCCGGCCGCTGCCCGCTGAGGCCACGTGGCACTGATCAGGTGGCCGGGCGGCTCAGCTGGGCTGGGCGGCCAGCTCGCCGAGCTTCGCCTTGACCTCGGCGGCGCTGGGGTTGGTCAGCGCTGATCCGTCGGCGAACACCAGGGTGGGTACGACCGCGTTGCCGTCGTTCACGCTCATGACCAGCTCGGCGGCGGCCGGATCGGTCTCGATGTCGACCTCGTCGAAGGTGATGCCCTCACGCCCCAGCGCGCCCTTGAGTCGATGGCAGTAGCCGCACCAGGGCGTGCTGAACATGGTGAACGAGGACATCGGGGGGACTCCTGATGGTCGGGGGATGACGCACTGTCGCCAACGCCGTCACCGGCGGTGATGTTCCCGCCCCGACCACCCCCGCGACCGTGTCGGCGCGGCCTGTCAGGATGGAGCCCATGGCCACGCCGGACGTCCTCGCAGCGCTCGATCCCGAACAGCGCGAGGTGGCCGAGGCGCTCACCGGCCCGGTCTGCGTCATCGCCGGCGCCGGCACCGGCAAGACCCGCGCCATCACCCATCGCATCGCCCACGGCGTCCACTCCGGGGGCTACGACCCGCGGCGCGTGCTGGCGGTCACCTTCACCACCCGGGCCGCGGGCGAGATGCGTGGGCGGCTGCGCGGGCTGGGCGTCGACGGCGTCCAGGCCCGCACGTTCCACTCCGCCGCGCTGCGCCAGGCCCGCTACTTCTGGCCCCAGGTCACCGGCTCGGAGCTGCCCGAGATCAGCTCCAGCAAGCTCCCTCTGGTGGGCTCGGCGGCGAGCCGCTGCCGGGTCGGCACCGACCGCGCCACGCTGCGCGACCTCGCCTCCGAGATCGAATGGGCCAAGGTCAGCAACGTCCTGGCCGAGAGCTACGTCGGCGCAGCGGCGGCGGCCGGTCGGGAGGTCGCCGGCGTCGATCCCGAGACCGTCGCTCGGGTCTACGCCGCCTACGAGGACCTCAAGACCGACCGCGGCCTGTTCGACATGGAGGACATCCTGCTCGGCGCCGTAGGGCTGCTCTCCGGCCATCCGGGGGTGGCCGACGCGGTGCGCTCGCAGTACCACCACTTCGTCGTCGACGAGTACCAGGACGTCTCGCCGGTCCAGCAGCGCCTGCTCGACCTGTGGCTGGGCGAGCGCGACGACGTCTGCGTGGTCGGCGATCCGGCGCAGACCATCTACTCCTTCGCCGGGGCCCGGCCCGACTACCTCGTCGGCTTTCCCCAGCGCCATCCCACGGCCACGGTGCTGCGGCTCTTCCGCGACTATCGCTCCACTCCGCAGGTGGTCGGGGTCGCCAACTCCGTGCTCAAGCCGGGCAAGGACGTCAGCCGCGGCGTGCTGCTCGAGGCCCAGCGACCGTCCGGCCCCGAGCCGCGCTACGCCGAGCATCCCGACGAGGTCGCCGAGGCGGCGTGGGTGGCGTCCGAGATCGCCGCGCTGGCCAAGGCCGGCACCCCGCTGCGCGAGGTCGCCGTGCTGTTCCGGGTCAACGCCCAGTCCGAGGCGTACGAGCAGGCCCTGGCCGAGGCCGGCGTCGCCTACGTCGTGCGCGGGGCCGAGCGGTTCTTCGATCGCGCCGAGGTGCGCCAGGCGGCGATGATGCTGCGCGCGGCGGTGCGCTCCGACGAGGCCGGTACCGCCGACGCGCCGGACGCCGCAGCCGCCACGGCGGCGATCCTCGCCTCGATCGGCTGGTCCACCACACCGCCGTCCGGAGGCGGGGCCGCCCGCGAACGCTGGGAGTCGCTGGGCGCGCTGGTCGGGCTGGCCGAGGATCTCGTGGCCGTCCGCCCCGATGCCGGGCTCACCGACGTCGTGGCCGAGATCGAGGCCCGAGCGGCCGCCCAGCACGCGCCGGTGGCCGACGGCGTCACGCTCGCCTCGCTCCACGCCGCCAAGGGTCTCGAGTGGGACGCCGTGTTCGTCGTCGGCTGCCACGAGGGCACCCTTCCGCTCACGTATGCCGAGACCCCGGCCCAGATCGAGGAGGAACGCCGGCTGCTCTACGTCGGCGTCACCCGCGCCCGCGAGCACCTGTCGATCTCGTGGTCCCAGGCCCGACAGCCGGGGGGTCGGGCCTCGCGCCGGCCGAGCCGCTTCCTCGACGGCGTGCGGCCCGGCGGCACGGCGCGTGTCGACCAGACCGCCCGGGGCGTGGGCGCGGGGCGAGGACGCAGGTCCAAAGGGCCGGTTCGGTGCCGGGTGTGTGGATCGCCCTTGGCCGACGCGGTCGATCGTAAGCTCGGCCGGTGCGCCGACTGCCCCTCGTCGGTCGACGACGCCCTGTTCGAGCAGCTGCGTGCCTGGCGACTCGAGCGTGCCCAGGAGCAGAAGGTCCCGGCCTACGTCGTGTTCACCGACGCCACGCTCACGGTGATCGCCGAGACCAAGCCGCTCGATGAGTCCGCTTTGTCCGCACTACCCGGTGTGGGGCGGACGAAGCTCGAACGCTATGGTGACGACGTACTCGAGCTGTGTCGGAAATCTTCCGACACAGCAGCCAGAAAATAGGTTGCCCCTTACCCGCGACGAGGTTTATCGTGGGCGAGCGCGTGGCTGAGCCACGCTGTCACGCACGGAGATTCCGAGCGGGCATTGCGACGAGAGGAGGGCTGACGATCGTGAACACAACACTGCACCTGATCACGGGCAGCTATGCGTTCGACGGCGCCCTCCGTGGTGTCGCTTCGAACGATCGGGCGTGCCTTGTCGCGCCCACAGCTGCTCCGTCGACAGGTGAAGTGCGTCTGCAGGTCATCGCTGATACCTCCCGGACGCGCGTTGTCGACAGCCCGAATGGCGGCGTGTACGTCCGCACCTGGAGTCCACCGGTCTAGCTGCATCATCGACCGGCACCTTCCAGGCCGCGGACTCCCCACACCGGGATCCGCGGCCTTTTTGTTTGTCCCAGACCGGCTCGAGAACCGAAGGGAGGTGACCACTACTCATGATGCTGACAAGCGTCCTCGACCACGCTGTCGCCACGGACGAGACCATCCCCTGTCGGACTGACCCGGAACTCTGGTTCGCCGAGTCGCCTGCCGACGTCGAGATGGCCAAGGAACTGTGCCGTGCGTGTCCCGTCCGGGCCGAGTGCCTGGCAGGAGCGCTGGACCGAGCAGAGCCATGGGGTGTCTGGGGCGGCGAGCTGTTCGTCTCGGGCGTCATCGTGGCCCGCAAACGCCCACGTGGCCGACCCCGCAAGACCGAACTGGCCGCGTGAGATGCGTCCCGACGACGAGAGAAGCGAGAAACCGATGACCACCGACTTGATCCATGTCGCACCACAACTGGCCGACCCGATCTTCAGGAGCAACAAGATGAGTCTCATGAACGAAGCCCTGGCCCGAGCGCACTGTAGTGAGCAGCGCGACCTGGCCGAGCAGGAACGCCGTGCGTTGCGCGTACTCATGGCGCGCCGCATGGAGAAGCGTGCCGCCCGTGCGGCGATGCGGGCCCGTCGCCTCGCTGCGGCGGCGGTCGCGTCCTCCAACCGGGCGTACTGATCACCGATCGGGTCCGGCCGGATCGGTCGTCGGCTGGTGATGATCATGGCGACCGAGAGTTGCTGATCATCACCTCGATGCTGACGATCGAACCGGCCGGACCCTCACTGTCTTGACCGGGACGGGTATGTCAACTCGATCGCCGTGAGTGCCATGCTGGATGCGGCGTTCGCGCTGTCATGACATCTGACATGCCTTCGTGCGTCGCGGTCCCGGCCGGAGGCGCCGACGAAGGCAGGGTATCGGTGTTGAGCAGGCTGAATCTCGTCGACTGCCACCAGCGCAGACCGTCGAGCTGACGACGGATCGCTCAACGACGTCGCCGACGCGCAGATCGGCGTCATGATCGTCCACGCGCCCCGAGGATCAGACTCGGTGTGGTCGAACCCGACGGCTCCGAGCACGTCGAGTGGTACGCGGAGGACCGGATCGTCACCGTGGCCGGGTTCTCGTGGCGGCTCAGCAAGGTTCGCACCCCATCACCCCAGGATCGGGGCACGTCGCCGCCCTCCTCACTCGCCTTCAGGCCGGGCGTGATCACTGATCGACCCGATGTGCTGCCGATCCATCGCCGGGCGGGCCCTGGCGGGACGGCGGACGCGGCTGGCAGGCTTGCGCCCGTGGCAACTGAGCGCGAACGCGTCGTCGACGCCCTGACCCGTCCCGCCCTTTCCGACATCGTCGACCTGGTTGCCTGGCCGGAGGGCGAGGGTGACGAACGCAGCGTGGTCGTCGCGAACTCCGCGGGCGCCGCCCGGCTCCGTCCCGATCAGCCCGACGAAGTGCTGCACGGCAGCGATCCGGTCGCCGACCAGGACCCGATGGCATTCCTGCCGTACGAGGACGAGATCGCCGATCCGTCCCCCGTCAACGCTCGCAACGCCTACCCCTATGCCGGCGAGCGCCTGCTGTCGTTCTTCGACGACGCCGCGCGCTCGCCCGATCTCGTCGTTGTCCATACGCCGTCGCACTTCTTTCCCGAGGCCGGCGGACACCACGGCGAACACGGCAGCCTCGACGTCGTGCAGTCGCGAGCGCCACTGCTGGTGTCCGGTGCCGGTGTCTCGATCCGGGGCGTCGTCGACGACCACGCTCGGCTGCGCGATGTCGGCCCCACGCTGGCCTGGCTGGCCGGCGTCGACCCGGACCCGGTCAGTGGCCGGCTGCTCGACACTCACGGCGCCCCGCTCGACGGCGTGATCCTCGACTCGCTGGTGGGACGCGGCGCGCAATGGGTGGTGGGCATCCTGTGGGACGGCGCTCATTGCGGTGATCTCCTGCACCTCGCCCAGACCGGCGCGCTGCCCAACGTCGCCCGGCTCCTCGAGCGTGGCGGCGCGTTACGCGGGGGAGCGGTGGCCGAGTTCCCGAGCCTCACGCTCGCCAACCACACGACCATCCTCACCGGCGCGGGGGTCGGCCGACACGGCGTGCTGGGCAACCTCTTCCACGACCGCGACACCGCCACCACCGTCAACGCCAACGACGCCACCACCTGGCATCGCTGGCCGGAGTGGATCCGCCCCGGTGTGCCCACGGTGTTCGAGCAGGTGGCCGCGGTGCGCCCGGACGCCGTGACGGCCTGTGTCAACGAGCCCGCCGACCGCGGCGCCACCCATTCGACCATGCAGCTGATCCGGGCCCACGGCTCGTCCGACGGCGCCAACGCGATGTCCCACCTGCTCCCCGACCCGGCCGCGTCGCCCTACCTCGGGAACAAGCAGTACCTCTCCGACGACTACTACGCGTGGGCCACCCAGGCCGACGACATCGGGCTGACCCAGATGCTCGGGCTGTGGGAGCGGGCCGCCGACGCACCCGCACTGACCTGGTGGTCCACGGCCGTCACCGACGCGGGCCACCACGCCGGAGGCCCGCGGTCCGAGGTCGCCCGCGACTCCTTCGGCGACGCCGATCGCCGCCTCGGCGCCTTCCTCGACCACCTCGACCGGCTGGGCGTCACCGACGACGTCGTCATCCTGCTCACGGCCGACCACGGCTTCGAGAAAGCCGACCCTTCGTGCCGCGGCGAGTGGACGGGCGCCCTTAAGGCAACAGGCGTACCGTTCCTGGATGTAGGTCCGGGTTTCGTCTATCTAGGGGAGTGACCGCGGTGAACGGGGATCGCGCGACGGTGGGGGCGGTCATCGAGACCGTGTCGTGTGCACACTGCGCGGTGACGGTCGAGGGGGGACCGCCGCTGGAGTGGGCCAGCAGTGTCGAGTCAGGGCGGACGGTGTACTACTGCCTCCGCTGTGCGCGGGAGAGTCTCAGGTCGATCGAGGCCAGGCTCGACACCACGTGGTGGTGACCACGCCCTGACGGCCGCGGTTCAGGCCGCGAATCCGGGCAGCCAGCGCTGAAGTTCGGCGCGGAACGGCGCCTCGCAGTCGAGCTGGGACAGCACGCCCAGCCCGCCGATCCACACCCGGTGGATCAGCAGGTACGACGGCGGCAGGTTGAGCTTGAGCCCGATCGTGTAGCCAGGCCGGCGAGGGTCGTTGATGCGGGCGAACTGCTCACGCATCCACGGCCGGTTGAACCGGAAGGTCTCGGTGGCCGCCGGCTCGAGGAACGGCGAGAGATAGTCGTACAGAGCCTCGGGCTCGATGCGGATGTGGGGCTTGACGAAGCCCTCGTCGCGCAGCCCTTCGAGCATCTCGTCGGCGTTGCCGGCCATCGCCCGGCGCATGAGCTCGCCGATGGACACCGGCAGGCCCTCGGGCAGCCGGGCCACCGCACCGTAGTCGAGGACGCCCAGCCGCCCGTCCGCGGTGATCCGGTAGTTGCCGGGATGGGGGTCGGCGTGGAGCAGGCCGGCCCGCTCGGGTCCGGAGAAGAGGAACCGCACGTAGAGCAGGCCGGCGTGGTCGCGCTCGGCCCGGGTGCCGTTGGCGATGACGTCGGACAGCGGGCGGCCGTCGAGCCACTCGGAGATCAGCACGTGCTCGGTGCCGTGGACCAGCTTGGGCACCACGAACTCGGGATCGTCGTCGTAGGCGAGGGCGAAGCCGTCCTGGGCGTCGGCCTCCATGCGGTAGTCGAGCTCCTCGAGCATCCGGTCCTGGAGCTCGTCGACCAGCGCTTTCACGTCCATGCCCGGGATGATCGAGCCGACCGTGCGCCCGAGCCGCCCGACCTGGACGAGATCGGAGCGCAGGGCGTCGCTGGCGCCCGGGTACTGGATCTTGACGGCGACGTCGCGGCCGTCCTTCCACACCGCGCGGTGGACCTGGCCGATCGACGCCGCCGCGGCGGGCTTGTCGTCGAAGGACTGGAAGTGGGCTCGCCACCTGCGGCCCAGGCTCTGGGCCAGCACCTGGTGGACCGTGGCCGAGGCCATCGGGGGAGCGGACTCCTGGAGGCGGGTGAGCGTGGCGCGATAGGGCGCGGCCAGCTCTTCGGGGAAGGCCGACTCGAGCACCGAGAGCGTCTGGCCGAACTTCATCGCGCCGCCCTTGAGCTCGCCGAGCACGCGGAACACCTGCTCGGCGGTGCGCTGCTGGAGCTCGGCGGCCACGGCCTCGGCCGACCGTCCGCCGAGTCGCTTGCCCAGGCCCAGCGTGGCGCGCCCGGCGATCCCCAACGGCAAGCTCGCGAGCTTGACGGTGCGGGTGACGGCCTTGCGTGGCAGATCGCTCACGAGGCCATTGTGCCGTGTGAACGGGATCAAACCCAGGCGCACCCGCAACCGGGGTGCGGTCGCCAGCTCCGGCGGCGCGGCAGC
>DATCVR010000131.1:0-1705 GCA_036566745.1 Jiangellaceae bacterium
GGCCGACGCGGTCCAGATCGTGCTCTCCGACCATCACCTGTGGGGCGGGCTGCGCCAGTCGGCGCTGCTGGGCGGCATCACCGACACCTTCGGGCTGGGCCTGTCGATGCACAGCAACTCCCACCTGGGCGTCTCCCTGGCTGCGATGGTCCACCTGGCCGCCGCGACCCCCAACCTGACCTACGCCTGCGACACCCATTACCCCTGGAAGACCCAGGACGTCGTACGCCCCGGAGTGCTCGACTTCAGAGACGGCGCGATCACGGTGCCGACGGGTCCGGGCCTCGGCGTGGAGCTCGATCGGGACCTGCTCGGTGAGCTGCACGAGCAGTACCTGAGCTGCGGCGTGCGCCGCCGGGAGGACACCGTCTACATGCGTTCGTTCGAGCCGAACTTCACGCCGAACACCTCGCGCTGGTGACCTCGCGCTGGTGACGGATCAGGCGATACCTTCGGGGTATCGTCTGATGCGATAAGTGGCTTGGACACGAATCGCGCATCCTGACAGTCTCCTGTGACCGGGGCCACACTCGGCTCCGCCCTCGGACACGGCTGGCAGGAGCAGACACCGGTGACACAGACCGACTCGGGAAGGACCGGCACCGTCCCGGTCGTCGGATATGCCTACCCCTGGGACGTGATCGGCGATCCTGCGTTCGCCGATCGCGCCCGTAGCCTCGGAGTCACGAAGGTCGCCCTCGCCGCGGCCTACCACACCACCCGCGCCGCGACCCCGCTCCACCCCGAGCACCGGATCGTCGAGGCTCGCAGCGCGGCGCTCTACCGCCCGGTGCGCGCCGAGGCCTGGGCCGGCGCCCGGCTGGTGCCACCCACGGCGACCTGGGTTGCCGCGGACGACCCCTACGGCGAAGCCGCCACCATCCTCGGCGAGGCGGGGTTCGAGGTCGCCGCCTGGATCGTGCTGACCCACTCCACGCTCCTCGGTGAGGCCAACCCGGACCTCGCCGTCGTCAACTGCTGGGGCGAGCCCTACCCCTACGCCCTGTGCGCCCGCCACGAGGACGTCCGCCGCTACGCGGAGACCCTGGCCGCCGAGGCCGTACGCGACACCCCGACCAGCACGGCCATCCTGGAGGCGTGCGGCCAGCTCGGCTTCGGCCACGGCGGGCACCACGAGAAGACCGACGGTGCCTACGACGCCGCCACTCAGCAGCTGCTCTCGATCTGCTGCTGCGCGGGCTGCCGCGAGGACTGGGCCGGCCGCGGGCTCGACGCCGAGGCCACGGTGGCAGCCCTGCGCGCCGCGACAGGTGCCGACGCTGCCGGCACGACGATGGAGGCGACGACCCTGGACACCATCCTCGCCTCTCGCCACGCCGCGGCCGACGAGCTCCGCCACCGGGTGATCGCAGCCGTCCGCGAGGCCGCTCCCGACGTCGTCGAGATCGCCCTGCACGCCCAGCCCGACCCGTGGGCCACCGGAGCCAGCCCGGGCCTGACCCCGACCACGGCCGACGACGTCGACCTGGTCGTCTCCTTCTGCTGGCCGACCACCGAGGCCTCGGTGGAGACCGGGCGCCGACTCGTCGAGGCGGTCTCCGGAAAGGCAGCGGCCGCTGCGTACGTCACCGTTCTCCCGCCCACCACCGAGGACGCCTTCGGTGGCCATGTGCGGGCGCTGGTCGATGCCGGGATCGACCAGATCCACCTCTACCACCTCGGTCTGGCGGGTGCGGACAGGCAG
>DATCVR010000132.1:0-3063 GCA_036566745.1 Jiangellaceae bacterium
CCGCGGCCAGGGTCGCGGCGGCCGTGGTGGTCCCGGTGGTCTGGGTGACCTGGCCGGCTTCGGAGTCCTCGGCGGCGAGCTCGCCCAGGTCCTCCCGGCCGTGTGGCAGCTCGCCACCTCCGGCACCGACGCCCAGCGCCAAGCCGCCGCCGATGTCCTCGCCGACACCCGGCGCAAGCTCTACGGCATCCTGGCGGCCGGCGACGACGAAACTGTTCCTGCTGAGGGGGCAGTCACCGCCGAGCAGATCGACGAGGTCGAGGAGACCGAGGACGGCGAGCCCGGCCCCGACCCGAAGCCCTGATGTCCCCCTCCTGGGGAGACTTCCCCAACCTGAAGCAGGTTCCCCACGCTCCGGAGCGTGGGGAACCTGCTCATTTGTGGGGGACTCTCCTCGTCCGTGGGGAAGATCGGCGGGCCACTCGTCATCCACAGGCCGCGCTCGGGACCGGGTTGTCCACAGGTCTCTGAATCGCGCTTCTGCCGGAGCCGCCTGCGCACTGATGCTGGCGCCATGAGGTCACTGCGCCAGATCACCAAGAAGGCCGGGTTCTTCACGCGCACCGAAGCCCTCGCCGCCGGCTGCACCATCAACGACATCCGTACGGCGGTGCGCCTCGGTGAATGGCGCCGCCTGCGCAAGGGTGCCTACGTCTTCGCCGACGAATGGGCGCCGCTCGGGCACACCACCCGGCACTGGCTTCGCACGCGAGCGGCTGTCAGCACGCTCGGCGCCCACGTCGCCGTCAGCCACGCGAGCGGGGTGATCGCGCATGCCATCGACGACTGGCGGTTGGACCTCACCCGGATCCACGTGACCCGACTCGACGGCCGTTCGGGACGGATCATCGGCGATGTCGTGCAGCACGAACGCGGCAAGGGCGATCTCGAGCTCCGCAAAGTCGCCGGCATACGGGTGCTCGAGCCGCAGCGGTGCGTGCTCGAGGCGGCCGTTCACCTCGACCCGGAGGCAGCCTTCTGTCTCTTGGAGTCGGGACTGCGGTCGAAGCAGTTCGATCGCACCGATCTCGAGACGGCGTACGCCGCATCGCACGCTCGGCATCGGATGGGCCGGCTCCAACCCCTGGTCGCCCTGGCCGGGTCGCGGTCGGGGTCGGTGGCCGAGTCACGCGCATCGTGGCTCTTCGACCAGGCCGGCCTTCCGCGGCCGGAGCAGCAGTGGGAGGTGCACCGTCCGGACGGCAGCCTCGTCGGCGTGGTCGACTGGGTCTGGCACGAGTGGCGCCTGATCGTGGAGTTCGACGGCAAGGTGAAATACTCCGGCAAGTTCGGTCAGACCGGCACCGACGCCCTCTTCGCCGAGAAGAGGCGTGAGGACGAGATCCGTGAGATCACCGGCTATCGCATCATCCGGTTGACCTGGGAAGACCTCGAGAACCCCGCGAGGACGATCGCGCGCATCCGCGCGATGTCCCGCGCCGCGAGCTGATGCCCACTCGCGCGAAGACTTCCCCACTCCAGCGGAGGTTCCCCACATTCCGGAGCTTGGGGAAGCTCCGCGGGAGTGGGGAAGTGCACGGAGGAGTGGGGAAGTCGTTCGCCCGTCCCTCAGAGGGCGTCGAGGTGACTGGCCAGGTGGCGGTGGCCGACGACCTCGTAGCCGACGATGGTGACCACCGGTGCCAGAGCCACGACGACGAGGCACCACGCCACCGGCACCCCCGCGACCGCCATCACGACGCTCGCGATGAGCACGGCAGCGGTGAGGACGACCAGGAGGATGTGGAACGGGTCGATGACGTGCATGAACAGGTTGTAGAGGAGGTAGAGGACCAAGGCGTACACCCCGACCGGGAGCGCGACCGAAACGACCGTGCCGACCTCGCCGAGCTTGGAGTGGTGCTCGAGCAGGTAGGCGGCCACGTGCAGGCCCGCTCCGGTGGCCGCGATCGAGGCGAAGATCAGGATGTGCCCGTAGCCCCACAGGAACGAGCGGTCGCGGCGCCGCTCGAGCATGGTGGCCCAGGGGATCGTGAAGTAGGTCCACCACTGGCCGAAGGTCAGGCCGATACCGGCGGCGAGCAGCAGGATCGCGTTGAGCCGCCACCCCAGCTCCGGCTCGTGGACGATCGCGGACACCACCGCGACGGTGCCGATGATGCCCTCACCGAGGGTGATGATCGTCAGCAGGCCATAACGCTCGGCGATGTGGTCGGCGTGCCAGGGAGTGCCGCCGAAGTGGCGCTCGGCAACGAAGGGTCCCGCCAGTTCGAGCACCAGCGGCACCATCATCGCCGCGAACGCGACCGGCACGTTCAGCGGCAGCACGGCGATGACGCACCAGAGCACCTGCGAGCCGAAGATGGAAATGAGGTAGACCCGGTGCGCCCCGCGCCGGTCCGGGTCCTGGCGCCAGGCACGCAGCCACTGGCCGCCGAGCGCGACCCGCATCACGACGTACCCCACGATCATGATCTCGTTGTCGAGCCGGTCGCCCTCGTGGACGCTCGCGAACATCTCCGGCAGGCCGAGCGCCATGATGATCACGCCGACCATCTGCACCATCGTGAGCAGTCGGAACGCCCAGTCGTCGGTGTCGTAGGCCGAGGCCATCCAGGAGTAGTTGATCCATGCCCAGCAGATCGCGAATGTCGCGAAGCAGAACGCCACGATCCCTGCCGCGATGTGTCCCGCTGTGAGCTGATGGGCCAGCTCGTTGCCACTCACGCCGAAGGCCACGACGAAGGTGAGGTCGAAGAGCAGCTCCAAGGGAGTCGCGGCGCGATGCTCCTCGTGGGGGTCGCGTCCGGTCATGGGGCGCAGGCGGCTGGTTGCGTTCACGTGGTGAGGATAGGACGTCGGGCGTACGTTTCTTGGCATGAGCGAGATCCTGATCAAGGTGCGCGGGTCGCACACTGTGGAGGTGGCGCCGGAACGAGGGGTGGTGTCCGCCGAGGTCCGGTTCGACGGTCCCGCGCCGGAGCCGGTGATGGAGCAGCTGCGGCGTGGGCTGCACGGCGTGCGTACGGAGCTCGAGCGGCTCGAGCAGGAGGGCGCGATCAAGAGGCTCGTCATCCAGCGGGCGCGCACCTCGGCCGAGCG
>DATCVR010000133.1:0-12025 GCA_036566745.1 Jiangellaceae bacterium
ACGCGACGGCCTCGACCTCGACCAGCATCGCCGGGTCGATCAGGGCGCTCACCTCGACCATGGACGTGGCCGGGCGGATCTCGCCGAACGCCTCGCCGTGGGCTCGGCCGTACTCCTCCCACCGCGAGATGTCGGTGACGAAGATCCGGGTGCGGACGACGTCGGCCAGGCCGGCTCCGAGCTGTTCGAGCGCCGCCGCGACGTTCGCGATGGCCTGGGCCGTCTGGGCGTGGGCATCGCCGGGATGGACCACGACGCCGTTCACGACGGCCGTGCATCCGCTGACCCAGATCTGGTCGCCTGCGGCGACGGCGCGGCTGTAGCCGACCACGCTCTCCCAGGGCGCCCCGGACCCCACCCGCCGCGTCATCCGACCACCTTCAGGGCCTCTTCCAGCGTGAACGCGCCCGCGTACAGGGCCTTGCCCACGATGGCGCCCTCGACACCGAGCGGGACCAGCGCACGCAGCGCCTCGATGTCGTCCAGGCTGGAGATGCCGCCGCTGGCCACCACCGGGCGGGTCGTGCGAGCACACACCTCGCGCAGGAGGTCGAGGTTGGGGCCGCGCAGGGTGCCGTCCTTGGTGACGTCGGTGACGACGTAGCGGGCGCAGCCGTCGCGGTCGAGGCGGTCGAGCACCTCCCACAGGTCGCCGCCCTCACGGGTCCAGCCGCGCGCGGCGAGGGTGGTGCCCCGCACGTCGAGCCCCACGGCCACCCGCTCGCCGTGGCGGGCGATGGCCGAGGCGGTCCAGTCAGGGTCCTCCAGGGCAGCCGTGCCGAGATTGACCCGCGAACAGCCCGTGGCCAGGGCGTTCTCCAGCGAGGCGTCGTCGCGGATGCCCCCGGAGAGCTCGACCGCGACGTCGAGCCGGCCGACGACCTCGGCCAGCAGCTCACGGTTGGAGCCGCGGCCGAACGCGGCGTCGAGGTCGACCAGGTGGACCCACTCGGCGCCGGCCCGCTGCCACGCCAGGGCGGCTTCGAGCGGGTCGCCGTAGGACGTCTCGCTGCCGGCCTCGCCCTGGACCAGGCGCACGGCCTGTCCGTTGGCGACGTCGACTGCGGGAAGGAGTTCCAGACGCGACATGCTCATCCTTCGCGGTTCGGCTTCGGCGATCCGGGCATCGACGTCACGACGCCCGTCACGACACCTTCACGGCCCGGAAGCGCAGCCTGCGGTAGTCGGCCCACCAGTTCCCGTCCCGCCACAACGCCGGGCGGGCGATGTCGGCAGCACGCTCGACCACCTCGGCCGGGAGGTCCTCGATCGCCTGCTCGGCGAACATCTGCAGCCAGGTGGTGAAGCCGTCGTCGCCGGCCAGCTTGGTGGGACGGTCGTAGAAGTCGAGCTTGCGGATCTCGAGACCGGCGTCCTCGAGGATCGCGGCGTACTGGGCGGGCGACGGGAAGAACCACGGCCAGCGCCGTTCGGGCAGGCCGGACTCGCGGGTGGCCTGGTCGACCGCGCCGATGACGGTGGCGACGTTGCCCGTGGCGCCCATCTCGGCGACGAAGCGGCCACCGATGCGCAGCGCGTCGGACACACAGCCGAGCACCTCGACCGGCGCCGGCATCCAGTGCAGTGCGGCGTTGGAGACGACGGCGTCGACCGGCTCGTCGACGGTGAAGTCGTGGGCATCGGCGACCCGGACCTCGGCGGTCTCGCCGAGACGTTCGCGCGCGGCCTCGACCATCGCCGGGTCGGAGTCGAGACCGATCACCCGCGCTCCGGTCTCGACGATGCGCGCGGTGAGGTCACCCGTGCCGCATCCGAGGTCGACGACGGTCTCGCCGGGCTCGGCCTCGAGCCAGTCGAGGAGTTCGGCGCCGTACGCGGCGACGAACGCGAAGTCGCGGTCGTATCTTCCGGCATCCCAGGTCGTCACGTTCACAGCCCTTTCACCCAATTCTCCAGAAGGCTCAGTCCAGCCGCACCCGACTTCTCCGGGTGGAACTGGGTGGCCGCGAGCGGCCCGTTCTCGACAGCCGCTACGAAGCGGTCACCGTCGTGCTCGGACCAAGTGACCGCCGGCGGCCGGAGCCGCTCGGGCCGCGGCAGCTCCCACCGGCGCACGCCGTAGGAGTGCACGAAGTAGAAGCGTTCGTGCTCGACCCCGGCGAACAGGGACGACTCCGGTGGCACCTCGACGGTGTTCCAGCCCATGTGGGGCAGCGGGCTCGCCTCGAGACGTTCGACCGTCCCCGGCCACTCCCCCATGCCCTCGGCCCGCACGCCGTGTTCGACCCCGGCGTCGAAGAGCACCTGCATCCCCACGCAGATGCCGAGCACCGGGCGATTACCAGCCAGGCGCCGGCCCACGAGTTCGGGTCCGCGCACGGCTCGCAGCCCGGCGGCGCACGCGGCGAAGGCGCCCACGCCCGGGACCACGAGCCCGTCGGCCTCGGCCACCGCGGCCCGGTCGGCGGTGAGGGTGACGTCGGCGCCGACCCGTTCGAGTGCCCGGACCGCGGACCGGACGTTGCCCGATCCGTAGTCGAGGACGACCACCCTGGCCGCACTCATCGCCGGCTCCGGCGTGCCAGAATTCCGGCGTGACCACGAGTGACGGCCCGCTGACCGGCGATGCGCCGAACGGCGGTGAGCCCGCCGGCGCGCCGGCGCAGCGTCGCTGGCCGCGCCGGACCGCCGTGGCCTCGGGGACGGTCCTGCTGCTGGTGCTCGTCACCACGGCCGCCGGCGGGTGGTACTACGCCGACGAGCTGCTGCTGGTGCGGCCCGGCCCGGTGGAGCGGCCGGTCGAGATCGTGGCCGTCGACGCCGACACCGTCACGCTGGCCGGCGAGGGCGCCGACCAGCCCGGCCTCACCGGGCTGGAGTGGGACGGCGGCTACGCCCGGCTCGACGCCGAGGTGGAGGAGGTCGAGGAAGGTTTCCGCAGGCGCTTCACGCCCTACCCGGACACACCCGTGGCGGGGCTGAGTGCGCGCGTCGACTTCTACGCCGCGCCCCTCGGCCTCGCGGCGGTCAGCGACTTCGCGGTCGAGGACGTGCGGTACGACGGCCCGCTGGGCGCGTATCCGGCCACCTACGTACCGGCCGACGGCAGCCGTCGCTGGGTCATCCACGTGCACGGACGCGGCGGCGACCGCGCCGAGGGCTTCCGGCTGGTGCCGTCGATCCGTGCGCTGGGGCATCCGCAACTGTCGATCTCCTACCGCAACGACGCCGACGCGCCGGCCGACCCGGACGGCGAGTTCGGCCTGGGCTGGACGGAGTCGGCCGACCTGGCGGCCGCCGTCGGCTACGCCCGCGACCACGGCGCCGACGACGTCGTCCTGGTGGGCTACTCGATGGGTGGCGCCGTGGTGGGCAACTACCTGCGCACCGAAGGCGGGGCGGCCGCGGCCGGGGTGGCCGGCGTGATCTACGACTCGCCGGCGCTGTCGTGGCCGGACATCCTCGCCTACCAGGCCCAGGACCGCGGGCTGCCGTCGATCGGCGGCGCGCTGGCCGCGGCGATGGTGCGGGTGCGCACCGGCATCCGGCTCGGTGCCATGGACCAGGTGGCCCACGCCGACGACCTCGACGTACCGGTGCTGCTCTTCCACGGCTCCGGCGACCTGACCGTGCCCGTGACGTCCTCGGACGCCTTCGCCGCCGCCCGCCCGGACCTCGTCACCTACGTACGCTCCGACGGCGTGGACCACGTGCAGAGCTGGAACCACGACCCGGGCGCCTACGAGTCGGCCGTCGCCGAGTTCCTCGGAAAGGTGCCCTGATCGGCGGCGCGACCGGCCAAGCTGCGTCAGCGGATCAGTACAGCGGTTCACCCGGGTGAGTCTAAGTTCGGTGCCCAGCACGTGGACGTCAAGCCCGAATGTCAAGACGCGTCGTTACCATGACCGCATGTTTTTGGCGGACCGATTGGACGTTCCCGACGACACTCGGGCGCTCCTCTTCGACATGGACGGAGTCCTCCTCGACACCCTCGCCATGGACGTCGAGCTGGTCAATCGCCTCATCGCCACGCAGGCCGGCCTCGACACGCAGGTCACGCGCGAGGTGATCCGCGAGAGCTTCCCGTACCCGGTCGCCGAGTTCTGGGAGCGGATCCTGCACGCCTCGGGCATTCACCTGGACGCCGACGACATCCGCCGGCTGGTCGACGCTCACGAGGACGAGCGCCGCGCCACCGCCGCACCCGTTCACGACGGCATCCTCGACATCCTCCTCGCCGCCCGTGGCCGTGGGCTGAAGGTGGCCGTCGTCTCGAACAACCCCACCGGCGACATCGACGACGTGCTGGCGATCGCCGGGCTGCGCGACCACGTCGACGTCGTCGTCGGCAACGATCTGGCGTCCGTGGCACCCAAGCCCGCGCCCGACCCCTACCTTCAGGCCGCCCACCGGCTGGGGGTCTCGCCAGAGCTGTGTGTGGCGATCGAGGACTCGCTGCTCGGCGCCCAGTCCGCGCACCGTGCCGGGTGCTTCACCGTGGTCGTGGCAACGGGGGCCAACACTCTCGAAGAGCTTCGCGCCTCGGGCCTCGCCCACGTGAGCTACGCCCACTTTCGCCAGCCGATGACGTCCGTGCCCGGCCTGACATGAGCTCCGAACTTGCAGCCCGGCTCGGGGTACGGCCCGGCGTCCTGGCCGCTACGCCGTACCTCCCCGACTGGCTGGGTCTCGACAGGGCCGAGTTCCTGCGACTAGACCGCAACGAGAGCACCCAACCCGTCTCGGGCAAGCTCGGCGCCGCGCTGAGCGAGTACGTCTCGACCCGTGGCGTGCACTCGTACCCGGAGGCCGAGCGCCTGACCGCCGCGCTGGCCGACTATTGCGGCGTCCCCGGCTCGTTCGTCGTCGCGACCAACGGCTCCGACCAGGCGATCGACCTGTGTCTGCGAGCCTTTCTCGGACCCGGCCGCCGGATGGTCGTCGCGACGCCGGAGTTCGCCGTGTTCAGCCACGTGGCCGGGCTGCTCGGCGCCGAGGTCCACGGCGTGCCGTTCGACGACGACCTGGGGTTCCCCTACCGACGGTTCAGCGCCGCTGCTGCCACCCGCCCGGACCTGATCGTCGTGATCAACCCGAACAACCCCACCGGCACGCCGGTCGACGTCGACTTCATCGAGCGCCTGGCCACGTCGCACCCGGACACTCCGGTGCTCGTGGACGAGGCGTACTACGAGTTCACCGGCGCCACGGCGGTCGACCTCGTCGGGTCGCACCCCAACGTCGTCGTGCTGCGAACCTTCTCGAAGGCCTTCGCCATGGCCGGCCTCAGGCTCGGATATGTCGTGGCCCACAGCGACGTCGCCTTCGAGATCACCAAGCTCCGGAACCCCTTCGACGTCAACGAACTGGCCGTCGTCGCGGCGGCGACCCAGCTCGAGGACATGGAACCCGTCCGTGAGCACGTGGCTTCGATCATGGACAAGGCCAAACCGATGACCCTCGATTTCTTCGCCGGCCATGGCGTGCCGGTCATCGCGGGCGCGGCCAACTTCATGCTCGTCCGCCCGGACGACACCACGCAGGCGATCGACTCGTTGCGCGCTGCTGGCATCCTGGTCCGGTCGATGAGCGCGCCCTCGCTGGCGGGGATGTTCCGGATGAGCGTGGGTACCCCCGACGAGATGAGAACCTTCATGGATGCCTACGCCACGCACGTGGTGGGTGGCGTGACGAGCACACAACAGCACATGGGAGAAGAACGGTGAAGGTCAACGAGTACGTCCTGCGCGAGCTCTCCGCGGCGCAACGCGCGGGGCTGCTGGCTCGCGTCCAGGCCGACCTGGCTCCGATCGAGCCGGCCGTCCGCAGCATCATCGACGACGTCCGCGCGCGTGGCGACGAAGCACTCGCCGAATACGCTCAGCGCTTCGACGGCGCCGCGGTCGACATCGACTCGCTGCAGGTCACGGGCGAGGAGTTCGCGCACGCGGAGCGCACCATCGACTCCGAACTCCGCCACGCGCTGACGCGGGCGATCTCCAATATCTCCAACCACCACCGGTCGCAGCTCCCTACCGCGATGTGGATGGAAGAGACGTCACCGGGTGTGCTGGCCGGCGAGCGCTGGACGCCGATCAGCTCGGTGGGCCTTTACGTGCCGCGCGGAAAGGGATCGTTCCCCTCCGTGATGACGATGCTGTGTACCCCGGCGGTGCTCGCCCAGGTCCCCCAGGTGGTCGTCTGCACTCCTCCGGGCCCCGACGGCTCGATCGACGCCGCGTCCCTCGTCGCTGCCCGCATGTGTGGCGTCGAGACGGTGTTCAAGGTGGGCGGCGCTCAGGCGATCGCCGCGCTCGCGTACGGAACCTCGACGATTCCGCGGGTGGAGAAGGTCGTCGGGCCGGGCAACCAGTACGTCACGGCTGCCAAGCGCATGCTGTACGGCACCATCGACCCCGGTCCACCCGCCGGACCGAGTGAGTCCGTCATTCTCTGCGATGCCACGGCCGACCCCGAGGTCGCTGCGCGCGAGCTTCTCGTCGAGGCCGAGCACGGTCCCGACTCCGCGGTCCTGCTCGTGACCGATTCGGCCGAGCTGCTCGAAGCCGTCAAGAAGCGGATCCCGGATCTCGTGGACGCACTGCCCGAGCCTCGGCGGACGTATTGCACCACCGTTCTCGCCGGCTACGGAGGGCTGGTGCTGACCGACACGATCGCCGAAGCGGTCGAGTTCGTGAACGACTATGCGCCCGAGCACCTCAGGGTGATCGTCGCTCGGCCGTTCGAACTGCTCAACAGCCTCGTCAACGCCGGCGAGATCCTCCTCGGCGAGTACGCCTCGATTCCGTACGGCAACTTCGCCATCGGCGTCAACGCGATTCTGCCCACGGGAGGGACCGCACGCAGCTACTCGAGTGTGGGCGTCCACGACTTCCTCAAGCGCTCGTCGTTCGCCCACGTCTCAGCTGAAGGGGCCGTCGACATCGGTCAGGTCGCGATCGATCTCGCTACCTACGAAGGCTTCCCGTCCCATGCCGCCGCCGCGCGCCACACCCTCGACCGCGCTCGTGACGCGCTGGGCACAGCACCTCCGCGCTGATCTCCGCTCCGCCCGAAAGCATCTCACCATGACGGAGAGCCCTCGAGTGACCGACATCCTTCAGCGCATTCGAGACCTGCAGTTCGAGGACCGTTCCGCGGCCGAGGCCTTGTTGCTCTCGTTCGTCCGCGAGAATCTCCCGTTCGACACGGAGAGCGTCGAGCTACGCCCGCTGGCCGTCTCGCTGAACTCGTTCAACGGCTTCCTCACGCTGGCGGACGGCACGAGGCTGTTCTTCAAGACCCACACCGAGTCGAACACGGTGATCGACGAGTACTACAACGCCCGTTCCCTCGACGAGGCGGGCTACGAGACCCTTCAGCCGAAGTACAGCTCGATCGATGTCGGCCGCCAGCTACTCGTGTATGACGTCATCCACGACCCGACCGTCTTCGACGTCGCCTGGCGCATCGAGACCGGCGACGACACCGGCTTCGAAGGGTTGCAGGCAGCGCAGGAGGCTGCCGACCAGGACCTCAGCCGGATCTACGCCGCCACCCTCGCGTGGCAGTCCGCCGACGATGCTGCCCACGCGCCCGTTCACCAGCTGTTCCATCACCGCATCGCGGGTGGCCGGCTCGACGAGTTCTATGGTCCGGCCACCACGATCTCGCTGCCTGACCGGACACTGCCCGTGGCCGAGCTCCGGTCGTTGCGGTGGTCGATCAACGACGCGCACTACAACGACACGCTCGACGAGTTGATCGCCCGCGCCGACCGACTCCTACGACCCACCCAAGCCGGGCCGTCGATCGTCGGGCACGGCGACGCGCACAACGGAAACGTCTTCATCCGCGAGGCCGAAAGAGAGCTCTTCTACTTCGATCCCGCCTTCGCCGGTCGGCACCATCCGTTGCTCGATCTCACCAAGCCGCTGTTCCACAACGTGTTCGCGATGTGGATGTACTACCCCGAGGACATCGCCGCCCGGACTGCGATCTCGATGAAAGTCACAGACGATCGGATCCAGGTCGAGCACGACTACGACCTTCCCTCGATCAGGCACATGTTCTTGCGGAGCAAGGTCGAACACTCGGTGATCCCCGTGCTGCGCGACCTCGCCGATCGCGCCTGGTTGCCTGTCGACTGGCGTGCCTACCTGAAGGCCTCGCTCATGTGCTGTCCCCTGCTGACGATGAACCTCACCGACACGGCGAAGTTCCTGCCGAGCATCAGCCTTCTCGGCATGGCCTTCGTCGTCGAGATGGGTGCGGAGAGCAGCGGGCAGCGAAGCCTGATCGACCGAACTCTCGACGAGGTCGAGGCCGCGCTCGGGCACTGACCCCGGCTGGATGTTCACGACGCGGACACGCTGCCTGAATCCCAAGACAACCGCTACACTCGCGCCGTTTGCACATCGAACCGGCGCGACGTGGAGTTCGCCAGTGTTGAACGAGAACTTCGTCTTTGTCGCGGTTGCCCTCAACCTCGTGGGGTCCTCCAGCTATCTCGTCGCCACGCTGCGCGGGCAGGCGAGGCCCAACCGCGTCACCTGGTTCCTGTGGGCCCTGGCGCCGTTGATCGCCTTCAGCGCCGAGCGGGGCGAGGGGGTCGGCCACGCGTCCCTGATGACCTTCATGGTCGGCGCCGGGCCGCTGCTGGTGTTCGTGGCCTCGCTCGTCAGCCGTCACGGGTCGTGGCGGATCACTCGGCTCGACGTCACGTGTGGCGTGCTCTCGCTGGTCGCCGTGGCGCTGTGGCTGGTGACCCGCGACGGCACGGTCGCCATCGCGCTGACGATCACCGCCGACGGTCTCGCCGCTGTACCCACCCTGGTCAAGGCCTGGCAGCATCCGCGTACCGAGAGCCCGTGGATCTTCTGGCTCGGGAGTACCTCGGCGGCGATCACGCTCCTCACGATCGAGCACTGGGACTTCGCCCACTACGCCTTCCCGATCTACATCCTGGCCATCTGCGGCATCCTGGCGGTCCTGATCACCTTCCGGATCGGCGATCGCCGGCCGGCCGACTCGCCACCGCTGGTGGGCTCAGCCGGCAGCTGAGAACAGCTCGCCGAGGCTCGCGATGCCGGTCTCGATCTGCTCCGGGGTGGACACCGAGTAGCTCAGCCGCAGCGTGTTCGCGCCGCTGCCGTCGTGGAAGAAGGCCGTGCCCGGCACGTAGGCGACTCCGGCCTCGATCGCGTCGTAGGCCAGCTCCGAGGCGTCGAGCCCGTCGGGCAGGGTGACCCAGAGGAACATCCCGCCCTGGGGCGTGGTCCAGCGCACGTCGGCCGGGAAGTGGCGCTTCATGGCGTCGAGCATCAGGTCGCGCTGGTGCCGGTAGTAGGCCCGAATCTGCTCGACGTGGGGCTCGAGCGCGCCGTCGCGACACGTCTCCGTGGCGATCATCTGCACGAACGTCGAGGTGTGGAGGTCGGCCGCCTGCTTCGCGCGGACGATGGGGACCAGCGCCTCGGGCGGTGCGACGATCCACGCGACCCGGAACCCCGGGGCCAGCGTCTTCGAGAACGTCCCCAGGTGGATCACGATGTCGGGCGCGAGGTCGTACAGCCGGGGTAGCGGCTCGCCCTCGAAGCGCAGCTCGCCGTAGGGGTCGTCCTCGAGGATCGGCACGTCGTAGCGGCGGGCCAGCTCGACGATCGCGTGCCGTCGTTCGAGGCTGAGCGTGACGCCGGTGGGGTTGTCGAAGTCCGGGATGACGTAGAGCATCGCCGCGCCGGCCGCGAAGGCGGCTTCGAGCGAGGCCGGGACGATGCCGTCGTCGTCGGTCTCGACCGGGCGGAAGCCGACCTCGTACGGCTCGAAGGCGCGCAATGCCCCGACGTAGGTGGGCGCGGCCACGACCACGACGTCGCCGGGGTCGAAGAAGCACTTGGCCACGAGATCGAGGCCCTGCTGCGAGCCGGACACGATCTGCACGTGGTCCGGGCCCACGCCGTCGAACCGGGACGCCACCCAGGCGCGTAGCGGCGGGTGGCCCTCGGTGGTGCTGTATTGCATCGACGCCCGGCCGTGCTCACGCATGACCCGCTGGGTGGCCGCCTCGATCGCCTCGACGGGGAACAGGGTGGGCGCCGGGAGGCCGCCCGCGAACGAGATGACGTCGCCGCGCTGGGTGAGCTTGAGAATCTCGCGGATCGCCGACGGCTTGAGCCGCCCGGTGCGGGTCGCGAACTGGTCCTGCCACTGCATTCCGGCCTCCTGTGGCGGATCGTGACAACGTGGAGACGCACTCTACGGAAGCCGCCGCCACGGCGCGGCTGCAGGCCTCCACCTTCGCTCGGCACGGTGCAAACACCGCTCGGCACGATGGAACGCACCACGCAGCGGACAATTCGCCGCCCCGCCGAGGACGACGGCCTGGTGTGCCGGACGGATCGGCGAAAACTCGCTTGCTCGGCGCCGTCGAGGCACGTGACGATGATCCGCATGGCCAGCGAGCACTCTGCCGACGTCCCTGGTGTGGTGGGCAGCCCCCGGCTCGAGTGGGCCGAACTTCCCTCACACGTCCGCGACGCCGTGAACGGCCTGCTCGGCTCCGCCGTGGTGCGCGCGGCTAACCAGTCCGGCGGCTTCTCCCCCGGCCTGGCCGCACGTGTGCGCTGCGCCGACGGCTCGCGCGCGTTCGTCAAGGCCGTGGGTGCGGAGATCAATCCCGACTCCCCCGACCTCTACCGCGCCGAGGCCAGGGTGGCCGCCGCGCTCCCGGCCGAGATCGACGCGCCCGCCTTGCGCGGCATGTTCGACGACGGCGAGTGGATCGCGCTGGTCTTCGACGAGATCGACGGGCGGATGCCCGCGGCGCCGTGGCATCCCGACGAGCTGCGCCGGGTCATCCATGCCGTCGCCGGCCTGTCGCGGGCCCTGACGCCGTGCCCGGTCGCCGCCGTGCCGCCGGCCTCCCAGGCGCTGCGCTCGAACCTGCTCGCGTTCACCCGCCTGGCGACCGATCCGCCTGGCGATCTCGGCGGCTGGGCGCTGCGGCACCTCGATCGGCTCGCCGAGCTGGCCGCGACGACCCTTGACCACGTCGACGGCGACACCCTGGTCCACTGCGACCTCCGGGGCGACAACATGCTCCTCGCGCCGGACGGGCGCGTCTGGTTCGTCGACTGGCCGTGGGCCTTCCGCGGCGCCGCGTGGATCGACACCGCCGTCCTCCTCGTCAACGTGGCGCTGCATGGCCACGATCCCGAGCCCTACCTCGACGGGAACCCGCTGTTCGTCGACGCCGATCCGCTGCATGTCACCGGGTTGCTGGCCGGGCTCGCGGGGATGTTCGCCGAGGCCTCCCGCCGACCCGACCCGCCGGGGCTGCCCACGGTCCGGGCGTTCCAGCGCGCTCAGGAGGACGTCACGCTCGCCTGGGTCCGCCGGCGCACGGGCTGGACCTGACGGTGCGCTGGCGCACGGGCTGGGAGTGAGGCTCAGGCGACCGGGTCGAATGCGTCGATAGGGCTCAGCCGCAGCACCCGCGCGTCGGCCGCCACGATCGCCTCGGCCTGCGCCGTCAGCGACTCGACGGTGTCGGTGCCGGCCCTGAAGTAGCGCCCGGCCAGCGCGTCGAGGCGGCCCTCGCCGATCGCCGCCACGAGGTCGACCAGCGCCTCCGGCGGGGTCCATTCGGAGCGCCCGGCGTGCATCGGCATGGTGGCGGTCATGTCGGTCTCGACATGACCGGGTGCGACGTCGAAGGCCCGCAGTCCCTGCCCGCGGTACTGCGCGTCGAGCTGCGTGGTCAGCCGGGCCAAGGCACCCTTGCTGACGGCGTACCCGGTGTAGGCCGTCATCGCGCGGTGCCCGGCGCCGCTGTTGAGGTTCACCACCCGCCGATCCTCGCCGGCCAGGAGGCGAGGCAGCCCGGCATACGTGACCAGCATCGGCCCGCGGACGTTCACCTCGACGACGCGCCAGCTCTCGTCGACATCGGTGTCGAGGAACGGCGCCTCGACCGCCTCGATCACCCCGGCGTTGTTGACCAGGAGATCGATCCCGCCGAGCGCGTCGGCCACCTGACCGACTGCCGCCTCGACCGCGGCCC
>DATCVR010000134.1:0-5165 GCA_036566745.1 Jiangellaceae bacterium
CGGGGTAGGGACGCCCGTCGCCCACGCGCTTGAAGATCACCCCTCGCAGTCTATCCGCGGATAGGCTGCGCGAATCGGACGCCATGCGGGGAGGGTGCGGTGAACGGGTCGAACAAGGACATCGTCGCGACGGTCCGTGCGGGGTACGCCTTCGACGGGCCGTGCGTCGAACTCGGTGCCCTGATCGTCGACGGCACTCCCCGGCCCGACGCACGCGTGCGCGTCCCGCTCGCGATGCTCAACCGCCATGGTCTCGTCGCGGGCGCCACGGGCACCGGCAAGACCAAGACGTTGCAGGTCATGGCCGAACAGATCTCGATGGCGGGCGTTCCGGTGTTCGCGGCCGACATCAAGGGCGACCTGTCCGGGCTGGCCTCACCCGGCGAGGACGACGAGAAGATCAGGGCCCGCGCCACCGGCATAGGTCAGGCGTGGGAGCCCACCGCGTTCCCGGTCGAGCTGTTGCGGCTGGGCGACAACGGCACCGGTGTCCCGGTGCGCGCGTCGGTCACCTCGTTCGGTCCCACCCTGCTGTCCAAGGTGCTCGAGCTCAACGAGACGCAGGAGAGCTCGCTGGGGCTGGTCTTCCACTACGCCGACAAGGCCGGGCTGCCGCTGGTCGACCTCGAGGACCTGCGCTCGGTCATCCAGCACCTCACCTCCGACGAGGGCAAGGACGATCTCAAGGAGCTGGGCGGGCTGGCCAAGGCCGCGGCCGGGGTGATCCTGCGGGAGCTGATCAACTTCGCCGCCTCCGGCGCGGACACGTTCTTCGGCGAGCCGGAGTTCGAGGTCGAGCAGCTGCTGCGCACCACCGACGACGGCAAGGGCGTCATCACCCTCCTGGAGCTGCCCGGCGTCCAGGACCGGCCGGTCCTCTTCTCCACGTTCCTCATGTGGATGCTCGCCGAGCTGTTCGAGGTGTTGCCGGAGGAGGGTGATCTCGACAAGCCCAAACTCGTCTTCTTCTTCGACGAGGCCCATCTGCTGTTCAAGGACGCCTCGAAGGCGTTCCTCGACGCGCTGGTCCAGACGGTGCGGCTGATCCGGTCGAAGGGCGTCGGGGTCTTCTTCGTCACGCAGACCCCGAAGGACGTGCACGAGGACGTCCTGGCCCAGCTCGGTAGCAGGGTCCAGCACCAGCTGCGCGCGTTCACCCCCAACGACGCCGACGCCCTGCGGGCCACGGTGAAGACCTACCCGATGTCCGGCTACGACCTCGAGGCCCTGTTGCAAGCGGTGGGCATCGGCGAGGCCGTGGTCACGGTGATGTCGGAGAAGGGCGCTCCGACGCCGGTGGCCCACACCATGATCCCGGCGCCGCAGTCGCTCATGGACCCGTCCGCTCCCGACGTCCTGGCGGCCGTCGTCGCGGCGTCACCTCTGGCGGCGAAGTACAACGAGCGGGTCGACCCGGAATCGGCGTACGAGATGCTGACCGGCAAGATCGCGGCCGGTCCGGGTGCTCCGGTCGATCCGGCGTCGCGGCCCAGTACGCCCACCACGCCGTATGGCGCGCCCACGGCTGAATCGTCCGGTCCGGCCGGCGCCCCCGCTCCCACCGACACCATGACCGAGCTCGAGCGGCTCGAGGCGGAGATCCTGGGTACGGGCACCGGCGTGGGCTCACCCGCGGAGGCACCCGCGCCCCGGCGAGCGCCGGCCAAGCGGACCACCCGCACGCGCTCCCGTCCGGACACCGACGACAGCCTGCTCGGCGGAGCGCTCGACGGGTTCCTCAAGTCGGCCGGAGCGGCGCTCGCCCGCGAGATCAGCCGCGGAGTCTTCGGCACCCGCCGCCGTCGCTGAGCTCCCTTCGGCACGGCGTTGTCGATATGTCGGCCGGCCGACCGACATACGGGCGAGGCGAGGAGGCCACCGTGTTCACGGAGACGTTCCCGATCCTGTCCACTCCCGATCTCCGTCGAGCGCTCGCGTTCTATCGCGACCTGCTGGGTGCCGAGGTCACCTACCAGTTCCCCGCCGAGGGCGACGTGGGTTACGTCGCGCTCGACCTCGGCGCCAGCCACCTCGGCATCCGCCTCGACCCGGAGGCCGGGACGGACGGTGGCGGGCAGCGGATCAGCCTGTGGGTGTACTCCGACGACTGCGACGCCGCGGTGGACCTCCTGCGGGCGGCGGGTGTCCGCATCACGGCCGAGCCCACCGACCAGCCGTGGGGCGAGCGGATCGCGCGGGTGCTCGACCCGGACGGCAACGAGCTCGTGATCGGACAGCGGCCGATCGAGTGAGAGCGGCCCGGTCGGCCGCGCCGCCAAACACGACGCCGGGCTGGTCCGTGTGGACGAGCCCGGCGTTCGTGCTGGCGAGTGGCGGAGGATAGGGGATTCGAACCCCTGAGGGCGTTAACCCAACCCGCTTTCCAAGCGAGCGCCATAGGCCACTAGGCGAATCCTCCGCCGCAGACGATATCCGACCACCGCGCTGGGACAGAAATCGGCAGCGCGACGGCGGTGCCGGCCGGACACGAGCCCGACAGACCTACGAGGCGCCGGGCAACGCCAGCCGCTGGGCGCGTCGCTGGGCTCGCCTCAGGGCCCGGCGACGCCACCATCCGGGTCCCCTCGCGCCCAGGCTGCTGGCGTTCAGCGTCCCGGTGAGGTGCACGCGCACCCGAGGCGACAACGGGCGTCGCGGCCGCTTGACCGCGACCGACGAGTAGGTCACGGCCACGCCGTCGGCGTCGACCACGACGTCGTCGGGGACGATCAGCTGGACGCTCGACCAGGCAACGTCGAGCTCGATGTGGCAGGTGGGCGCGGTGAACGTCGCCTCCGTCAGGTCGAGCTCGACGGAGGCTCCGGACGAACGCACCAGGAGCTGGGCAGGGACGATCCACGGGCCGTCGCGGCGGGTCGCCGACCCCGATGCGTCGATGACGACAGGGCCCTCCGCCTCGGCCGGGGTGAGGACGTCGTCGACCCCGGCCAGGTCGGTCAGCGCGAGCTCGAGATCGCCGCGGGTGCGGGCGGCGACGACGGCGCTGAGGCGCTCGTCGATCTCGTCGAGGCCGAGGCGCCCGTCGCTCACGGCGGCCTGGACGATCTCGGCGGCCTGCTCTCGCTCGGCGTCGGAGACGCGCTGGCGCGCCCGATGCGGCTCCACGGTGTCGCCCGTCATGGGCGCCACGGTACGCGGTGCGTCCTGCCCCCGGGGAGCACGTACACTTGAGGCCGACCCCTCGCGTGGCGGCATCCTGCCGAACTCCCCCAGGGCCGGAAGGCAGCAAGGGTAGGCGGGCTCTACCGGGTGCGCGAGGGGTCCTTCTCTGCCCGAGCGCGACGCTCCGGCGTTCCCGTGACGGGATCTCGGCGGGGATGGGCTTCTGTCGGTGGGGACGACTAGGGTTCCCAAGGTGTCGTCGCTCGCTCTCTATCGCACCTACCGGCCCGGTCGCTTCGCTGACGTGGTCGGGCAGGAGCACGTCACCGTGCCGCTCATGCGCGCGCTGGAGAACGATCGCGTCCACCATGCCTATCTCTTCTCCGGGCCGCGCGGCTGCGGCAAGACGTCGTCGGCGCGCATCCTCGCTCGCTCGCTCAACTGCGAGAAGGGCCCCACGCCCCGGCCGTGCGGCGAGTGTCAGTCGTGCCTCGACCTCGCGCCCAACGGCTCGGGCAGCATCGACGTGGTCGAGCTCGACGCCGCCACCCACGGCCTGGTCGACGACGCTCGCGACCTCCGCGAGAAGGCCCATTTCGCGCCCGTGTCGTCGCGGTTCAAGATCTACATCATCGACGAGGCCCACCAGCTCGGCCCGGGCGCGGCCAACGCGCTGCTCAAGCTCATCGAAGAGCCTCCGCCTCACCTGAAGTTCATCTTCGCCACCACCGCGCCCGACAAGATCCTCGGCACCATCCGCTCGCGCACCCACCACTACCCGTTCCGACTCATCCCGGCCAAGACGCTCCAGCAGAACCTCGGCTGGATCTGCGAGCAAGAAGGCGTGGCGATCGAGCCGGCCGCGTTGGCGCTGGTGGCGCGCGCGGGGGCCGGCTCGGCGCGCGACGCCCAGTCGGTGCTGGGGCAGCTCATCGCCGGCGCGAGTGCCGACGGCGTCACCTACGACCTCGCCGTGGCGTTGCTCGGCTTCACCGACGCCGCATTGCTCGACGACGTCGTCGACGCCATCAACGCCGGCGACGGCGGAGCGGTGTTCGCCGCGGTCGACCGGGTCATGGACTCCGGGCACGATCCCCGTCGCTTCCTCACCGACCTCCTCGAGCGGCTGCGCGACCTCGTGGTCGTGCGCGCCGTTCCCGAGGCCGCGGCCACCGGGCTGATCGAGGCGACCGAGGACGGCGCCGAGCGGATGGCCGCCCAGGCAGCCCGCTTCGGACCGTCCGACCTCATCAGGCTCGCCGACGTCGTCGACGAAGGCATCACGTCGATGAAGGGGGCCACCCCCACCCGCCTCCAGCTCGAGCTGGTCTGTGCGCGGTTGCTCCTGCCGGGCGCGGACGACTCCACGTCGGGGGTCCAGGCGCGCCTCGACCGGCTCGAACGCCGGATCGGGTCCGGAGGGGTCGCCGCGGCGCCGTCCGCTGACCTGCCTGCGGCTCAGGTGGCTACGGCTCCAGTGGCTGCGGCTCCGGCTCCGGCGGCCGCGCCGCAGACCGCCCCGGCTCCCGTCGAGCCGTCGCCGAACGCAGCTCCGGCGACTCCGCCGGCCGCCGGGCCGGCCTCCGACGATGCCGCCCGCCCGGCCGAGCAGGTGGCACCGGCCACCACGGCACCCGAGGAGCCACCCGCCTCGCCCGCCCCCGCCGCGCCGGTGGCGGGCGAGGCTGCGGCGTCCACCTCCACACCCGGAGCCGTCGGGCTGGCCGACGTCAGGCGGATGTGGCCTGAGGTGATGGCCCGGCTGCGCGAGATCAAGCGGACCCCGTGGAGCCTGATCTCCCAGGAGTCGGCGGTGGTCGACATGGCCGACGGCGTGCTCACGCTCGCCTTCCGGCAGCCCACCCTGCGCGACACGTTCGCCCGGCGTGACGACTTCCAGACCTTCCTCAAGCAGGCGATCAAGGACGTGCTGCTGGCCGACGTCCGGATCGAGGCCATCGTCGACCCCTCGGTCGATCCCTCCGGCCAGGCCTCCGCTGCCCAGGCGTCGGGAGCCGCCTCGGGTGGGCAGCCGAGGCCTC
>DATCVR010000135.1:0-1727 GCA_036566745.1 Jiangellaceae bacterium
CCTCACCGGCCTCCTCGAGAGGTACGGCGAGGCGATCGTCGCAGACCTCGGCCTGGCTGGCTGGGATGTGATCGACCTGTACGAGCAGGGCAGGTGGACCTTCGCGCTGACGCTGATCGACCACCTGCCCCGCACGTCGGCGTTCGCGGCCGCGGTTGCGCAGGACGACGAGTTGGCGGAAACGGTTGAGCCGCCGAAGGCCAGCCACACCCCGCCCCTGACGGAGTGGACTCCCGAGGTCCAGGCGCTCGCCGCGGTCGTAGACCGGCTCGCCGAAGTGGCGAACGCGGTCTTCGCGTCGGGGGGCGGGAAACCGTCACGGGCCCGTCCATACCCACGCCCGGTGACTGCGTTCGACCGCGTCCGGGCGAAGCGGAGCCGCGAGGCCGCAGACGACATGGTCATCCAACTTTTCCCCGAGGGGGCGTGATGTCGAGCAGCGTACGTTTCGAGCCCCCCACATCCGCGGCTCTGGCCGCGTTGGCGGCGACTGCGGAGATGGACGCGGCGATGGCGCAGGTCGCCGAGACCGGTCGTGTGTACGCGGAGTCGATCGCCCCGGTGGAGACCGGGGCGTTTCGGTCATCGTTCCGGGTCGACGACGACGGGGCGGGCGCGCGGCTGGTCAACGACGACGAGGGCGCGGCCGCGATCGAGCACGGGTCGGATGACACACCCGCCCACCACACGCTTGCCCAGACTGCTGACTGGCTGGAGGGAGGTTCCTGATGGCCGTTCCCGCAGGTACTGCCTGGATCACGGTGCTGCCCAACATGGGCGGGTTCAAGCAGGCGCTGACAGCCGGCATCGGTGCAGCCCTGATCGGTGTTGCCGCGTCAGGGGTGAAGCTGCGGGCCGAGTTCGAGAAGTCCATGAACACGGTCGGCGCGGTCACTGGGGCGTCCCGTGGGGAGATGAAGGCGCTCGAGAAGGCTGCCATCGACATGGGCAACTCGACGGTGTTCTCCGCGAACGAAGCGGCGAAGGCGATGGTCGAGCTCGCCAAGGGCGGCATCTCGGTGGCCGACATGCGCGCTGGTGCGTTGAAGGGGACCCTCCTGCTCGCTGCGGCGGGCGGGACCGATCTGGCCACCGCGGCCGAGATCGCCTCGAACGCGCTCAACACCTTCGGTCTCAAGGGCCGCGACATGAACAAGGTCGCCAACGCCCTTGCCGGTGGCGCCAACGCGTCCACGGCGTCGGTCGAGTCGCTGGGGCAGGCGCTCGCGCAGGTGGGGCCTGGCGCGAAGAACGCCGGCCTGGACATCAACGAGACGGTCGGCGCCCTGGCCGCCTTCGACTCGGCAGGTATCAAGGGTTCCGACGCCGGCACATCGCTCAAGACGATGCTGGCCCGTCTCGCGCCCCAGACCGACGCAGCCCGGTCGGCCATGAAGAACCTCGGCCTGGACTTCACCAAGCGCAACGGCGACTTCGTCTCGCTGGGCAACGTCTCCCAGCAGCTCCAGGACAAGCTGCTCGGACTCTCGGAGTCCGAGCGCACCACTGCTCTGTCGACCATCTTCGGTTCCGACGCCACGCGCGCCGCCACCGTGCTGATGAACGAGGGCTCCAAGGGGCTCGGGAAGTACGTCAGCGCGACCAAGAACCAGAAGGCCGCGCAGGACGCCGCCAACGCCGCGATGAAGGGGCTCCCCGGGGCGCTCGAGCGACTCTCCGGCGCATGGGAGACCTTGCGCCTGCAGATCGGCAAGGCCCTCGCGCCC